>DATCEI010000175.1:0-10305 GCA_036510185.1 Rhizomicrobium sp.
CGCGAGAAATGCACTGCCGATTTCTTTTTCAACCGCCGTTCGACGCGGCAGTGCGATCTTGTCAAAATCAATCCGCCCGTCAGCGCCCAGCGCCTTTTTAAATTCGGCATCCGGAACGCGATTAGTCTGAAGACATGCGACGCTGATTTTTCCGAGGGTGAACCCGTTTGCGGTGGACGACCATTTCTTAAGCAAGGTCGTGCCTTTGAGCTTTTTCTCAAACAGCCAATCCCAACCCAAAAAGTACTTTGCTGAGTCGGCCGTGAATTTCACTTGCATTAGATTAAAAGTACCATCGGAAAGTGCCGCGACGATGTCGTCGAGGTAGCCCATTTCGGCGTCCTCGGATTCCAACAGCATCCAACGATACTTATTTCGATTTCTGTAGAAATCGATCAACCCTTGTATGCCTATGAGGTCTTGATACTCAAAACCCGCGCGAATGATCGCGGCTGGCTTCAATCCCGGCATTTGCCCCTCCGCTGCAGAAAATATCTCAGTAGCGCCTAACCTCCAAGGTGCCCCCATGTTGCAGCGGGACTGGACGGCCAGTTGGCTGCGACGGCCATTAAAACCAGCCACACCAAAACGTCGCCGCCGGTGAGCGTTAAAAGCGGCCAACTCGGCGCACTTTTGGTGCCGATTTTTCACATACCAAACCAAGTGATTTTCGGCACAGTCGGCAGCGCTGCCAACTAACTGATTGCACCTAATAAATCGACATCGAATAGTGCGTTTTGCTGAAAGCGCACTATTGGAATAGCTTGGGTTTAGTCCGCTTTGGGTCAGAAGCGGACTTCGACCGGCGCCCAGCTACTCTCCGTCGCCACACCGATTTCTGTAATCGATTAAAGGAGCCACAGCCTTCGTCGCACGCGTGCGCCTCCATTGATTGTCTGGTCAAGTTCGTCGAACTAAGTTAGTCGCCGATGCTACGTGACCATCGGCGCGGATAAATATTTCAGAAGCGAGGGAACCCTCACTAATCTCCGACGCCCCACCTTCACGCTTTCCACCGCGCCACCACCAATAAGTTCGTAGAATTTGGTTTTACCCAACCCGACAGCCGTACAAGCCTCCTTGATGGTGCAGGTTGGCCGTTCCTCAAACCGAATAGTGTTGCGGTTTACTACTTGCTCACCCAATGAGCCAGTGTGCGAAGAGCTCTCGTTCATAACTTAGTCTCCATTTCGAAAGTTCCACACCAAAGTCGCATTATGTCCGTCACCGTCTTCAAACAAAGCGGCGGAAACCGGCGCGACCAACATCGGGTCTTCGAATTTCGCGCTCAAATAGTCACGCGGACTAGAGCCTCCCGTCCTCCTTCGCCATGCGGCTCCGATTTGAGACGTGCCACAGAAAATCAAAAACGCTGGCGCCATATCGACCGCCCGATCGTCATTCGGGACGAACTTTGCGCGCAAGTTGATCGTAAGCGTTCGGATTCTTCCTTCCCAACCTCCGGCCTTTGTAGCCTTGAATGTACCGATCGTCGCCATTTCATCCTCTGAAGTTGTGAGTTGCGTCAGATCCGGTAATTCGTCGCCTTCCATTGAACTTTCTATCGCCGTCAAGAAATTGTTCGAGGATAAAAGGGATTAGATCGCTGACCTTTTCTTCGTCGCCATATGCGCTTTTGTACGCATCGGCATAGGCTTCCAATTTCTGATTGAGATTTTGGTTCACAGTGATTGCGATCCTCACCATTTTCCGATCAGGCAATTTCGCGAGTTTCAATTCGGCCATCACATCGCTCCATCAGCCTTTATAAGGTTGAAGCAAAATGTCTTTTTGCACGACGATTCTAAGAGGCCAGCCGGGGCGAATTCGAATCGTCGGCTGCACATTTATGTTCTTCTCGGTGATCTGTTGTCCGACCTGATTGGCGCTGTCTTGCGCGGATTCACGCAACGCGGAAAGCAGATCGCCTTGCTGATTGCCCAATGAGAGCTGCGTGCCCACACCCAATACGGTAGAGATGGCAACACCTTTGAGGAGCGCCCAGGTGTGATAGTCTACGCTATCCTCCAGACCCGCGTAACCTTCGGTATCCGTTGCGGGAAGGTTGTCGATCTGTATGGACGTGCCATCAGGCATAATAATACGCTGCCAGACAACCAAGGCACGGCTTTGGCCGAAGGCAACTACACTATCGTAACTTCCCACGATGCGCGCCCCTTGCGGAATTAACAGAAATTTTCCACTTATGCTATCTCTCACATTTTGTGTCACCTGCGCGATAACGAACCCCGGCAAATCAGAGTCGAGACCGGTGATGAGGCTCGCCGAAATCAAAGTCCCCGCGAGAACTTCATATTGTGATTCCGGAACCTGAATGGAATGCGGATTGTAGATGTTTTTTTCGTCGCGCGCGTCGGCAAAATCGAGTTTGCGTTGCTGGTCGTTTTGATCGCGCGCTGGATCGATACCGCCCTTTGGCGCGCCCGACTTGGGTTCGCTTAATGGGACTGCCTGCGTGTCGGTGGGCGGGTTCGTCGGCGGAGACGCGGAATTCGCCGCGTTTGCTCCGTCATTGGAACCACGAAAAAACACACCGCCTTCGCGTGCTTGTTGCGCCTGTTGCGCAAACTTTATTTGCTCCGCCCGGCTCGCTTCGATTTCGGCGGTAGGACGAATGTCGTTCGTCGCCGACATGCCAAGGCTCTTTTCGCGGGTGAGGATCGACGGGCCAAGATCACCGGGAAGGGCCGGGCCCAATGCGACCGGCTTCACCTTGTCATAGCTTGCAGGCAGCGCCGCCAACCCGTCGGCTGTGGTCTTGCGGTCGGTGTTATACAATTCGTCGCCCTTCATGGCGGAACGCAAGGGCGGCGCGCTCAAGGCAAGCCAGCTCGCCGCAAAAATGGCGACGACGACAATTGCCGCGACGCCGATGACGACGTGCCGCTTGAAGCGCGTTACGGGCCGCGGTTTGGCGCGAAGAATCAGGGATTCCGGATCGACCTTGGGAATCTCCAAAGGCGTTGCGGGAGCGCTCATGGATGGGCATCGCTCACGCGGACATCGGGCTTGCGCCGAATGCGGACGACCTGCTGCGGATCGCTGCCCAAGCGCAGTTCTGCCACGGCGAAGAGTTGATCCACGATGTAATAATTGTCATGGACGCGGTAATTCACGAGTTCGCTTTCGCCATTCTCGCCCTTAATGAAGAGCGGCGGTGCGTCGCCTTGCGCCAGCGTCGCTGGAAATTCGATATAGACGTGTGTTCCGTCGTCGAACGCGCGCACCGGCTTCCACGGCGGATTGTCGCCGCCGATGACGTAATCGAAATGGAGATTGCCGAGCGCAACACCGGTATCGATCGGAGTTGCTTTGGTTGCCTCGTCGTTCTGTTTTTTGAGCGCAATCAGTTCGTCGTCGGGATATATCCACGACACGGCGGCCATATAGGTGCGATCCGTGCTTTCAAGCTGCAGGTGGTAGCTGCGGCGGTCCGTGGTGATGACCAGATTTGTTTTGAGCCCGGCGGTAAACGGTTTTGCGAGGATGTGGACCTGTTTGGTGGCCCCAGTTCCGCTCGTCGTGTCGCCGACGACCCAGCGCACCGTATCGCCTGCGGAAATTGCCGTAAGCGACTCGCCCGGCTGAAGCGCAATGTCACTGACTTCCTGGGGTGCTGCGTAGAGACGGTAAAGAGCGCCCACGGAATAGGGATAGACCTGAATGGCATTTACATAGGCGCCGCTCGTGGGTTCCTGCAATGCACGCTGGTTTGCGACCTCGACGCGGGATTGCGGCCGCAATCTTTCGGGCGTGACCGTGGGCGGCGGTTGTAGCTGGCCAGGCAGTGGCAACGGTTGCGGGATCGCGACGATCTTTTGCGGCATCGGCGGATCGGCCAGCACGACGGCTTGCTGAAACGGTGCGTCGTGTTTGGGCAAAGGCTGGCCCGCGCAAGCCGTCATGGCGAGTGCGCTGGCGACAAGTCCAAAATGTGTGTATTTCATCATATTCTCCTTTATGGCGTGTCTAATTCGCGCGACCAGCCGATGCCGTTGACGTAAAGACCGAGCGGATTCTTGCGGAGGACTTCCGCGGTCGTAGGCGGCTTTGTGATGACCGAGAGGATCGCCGTCCAGCGTTCGGACTTCTCAGGCGCGTCACGATCGTAACTCTGCTCTGTCCATTTCACCTGGAACGAAGCGTCCGACATCCGAACGACGCTCGTTACCTGCACGGAGATCGTGCGTTCGCCGATCCCCTTGAACGGATCATTCGTTTGCGCGAACTGGTTGAGAAACGCCGCACCGTGATCCGTCGTGAAATCATAGGCTTCCAGCCAATTCTTTCGGACCACGACTGGATCGGCCGAAACCGAGCGCACATCGGTGATAAATCGCGCGAGATACCAGGCGATTTCGCCGTCCGTGGGCTTGTAGTTCTGAATGGCGGGCGCGACCGCCTGCACTTCTCCGAACTTGTCCACCTCGACGACGTAAGGCGTGACGCGGCTCTGCGTGGATTGCCAGATCACGGCACTCGCGAGCGCGGCCGAAAGACCAAGCGTGCCGAATGACATCAACCGCCAGTTCTTCGCCTGGGTTCGCGCGGAACCGATCCGGTCATCCCAGACCTGTCCCGCCCGCTGATAGGCCGTCTCCGGCTCCGGTGTCTGGCCATAACGCTGAATCGATCGCCTAAAATTCATCTAGCTATTTCCTTCGCCAAGGTCTGGATTTGCGCCATGCCCACCACGGTCGCCTTCTTTGATTGCCTGAGCCGCGGTGTGGGCGTGTCCGCGCATTCGCTGACTGCTGTGCATTCGGCGCGCCCAATCCGGCACGGGATCGGACGCAGCGGAAATGTTCGCCGCCGTTCGCATCGCGGAGGGCGCACTGGGCGATGAAGGATTCGTGGGGCCGCTGGGACCGCCCGCCATCGCGGGCGCAGCTCCGCCCATGGATGCACCCGCGCGGATCGCAGCCAGACCGCCGGCACCGGCGCGTGCTAGGCCGGAAGCGGCTCCGCCTGCAAGCATCGCTCCCGCCGCCAATCCGCCGACCGTTCCGATCACCGCACCCGCCCCAAGCTGCGGCGCGCCTGCCACCAGGCCAGACGCGATGCCAGGGCCGAAAATGCCCAACCCGAACAATGTGAGCGACGCCAACATCAGCGACATCGCATCCGAGAGGCTTGGCGGATGGCCTTGTAGTGCCGCAGTGAACCGGCTGAAGAACGTCGCGCCGATACCGATGATGACGGCGAGCACCATCACCTTGATGCCCGAGGCGATGACGTTGCCCAGGACGCGCTCTGCCAAAAACGCCGTTTTGTTAAACAGGGCGAAAGGAACAAGCACAAATCCGGCCAGCGTCGTCAATTTGAATTCGATGATTGTGATGAAGAGCTGAATGGAGAGAACGAAGAAAGACAGAATGACGACGATCCAGGCGAACAAAAGCACGAGGATCGTCACGACGTGGCTAAAGAATGTCGTAAAACCCATGAGCGAACCGGCCTGTTGCAACAAAGGCCACGCCGCCTGAAACCCAACGTCGGCAATCTTTCCGGGCCGCAGCAGATCGGCCGCTGTCATGCCGGAATTGGTGGCGTTGATTCCAATGTTCGAGAAGGAATCGAATACCACCTGCGAGAGGGTCGAAAAATTGCTGATGATAAGGGCGAAGAATCCGACATAGATCACTTTCTTGATGAGGCGGAACATCACATGCGCTTCGCCGTCCATCGCCCAGAACAAGCCGGCGAGCACGATGTCGAGGGTAACAAGAATCGTCGAAAGCCAGGACACATCACCGGACAGCAGGCCGAATCCGCTGTCGATATAGGTGATGAACGTCTGCATGAATTGATCGACGACGTTGAGATTGCTCACGTTGGCGCGTCCCGGAATATTCGTTTGCTATTGCGGTGTATAGGCCGTGTCCGAGCCGAGGAAATTGGTGAACTCCACCGTCCCCTCTTCCTCGGCTTCTGTCTCATCGGCCTGTTGAAGCGCATCGGCGCGGTATTGCGCGGCCATCAAACTCTGCGTCTGAAGCTGCTGCTTCGTGGAAAGGGCCAATAGCTGATTGCTCGCCTGCACAACGTCCAGATTCCCGGTTGCACTCTGCGATGCGTTCAAAACTTGAGAGAGTTGGGCCGTGTCGTTCGCCACGTTTTGCGCCGTCTGAGCCTGCACCGTAAGCGCCTGCTGGAACGCGGACATGGTGTTTTGCCAGCGGCCTTGAGCATTTGATTCAAGGGTGGCGGCCGTCGTTGTGGACGGATAGCTTTGCGGCCACAGGCTGTTGAAAGCCGCCTGTGAAGGACCAACAGAAAACGGAATACCCGAACCGCTATGCATGAGAGTGCCGACCTGGTTCAGATCCGTGGTAATGGCGCCGAGCGGTGACGTGGAGAGCGATTGAAGGTTCCGGCTCAGCTCCTGAATCATGATAATTTCGTGCTGCAACGATTGGACCTGGTTGTTGATCTCCTGCACTTCGTGCGCGGACTGGATGAGGTCTTGGGTAAAATTCGAGGGATCGAATACAGTCCATTGCGCGCACGCGGGCTGGATAAGCAACCCCGCGCCGAGTGCGACAGTCGATGCGAATGTCTTTAGAAAGGTTTTCATGCTGCGTCCTCCAAGGAAGGTTGTGGAAACCGGTCAAGAATCGCCGTGGTCCAATCGAGCCCGCGTGCGGCGAGAAAATATTTTGCGAATTCGCCCGCTCCGTGCGCGGCCAAAACGCGGTCCATCACGACATGATCCGCGGGCGATGACGCTCCGCACAGCGCCAGTGCGATCGGTCCCAGCCCCAATTCGAACAGCCGGTTGCCGCGGCGCGATTGCAAATAATATTGACGTTTGGGAACGGCGCGCGAGATCAATTCAATCTGCCGGTCGTTGAGCCCGAATTCCGCATACGCCGTTCTGGCCTGCGGCTCGACAGCCCGGTCATTCGGCAGAAATATCCTTTGGGGACAGCTTTCGATGATCGCCGGCGCAATTGACGAATTCGCGATGTCGGCAAGCGACTGCGTGGCGAAAACAACGGACACGTTTTTCTTGCGAAGAACTTTGAGCCATTCGCGGATACGTGCGGCGAACAGCGGGTCGTCGAGATAGACCCAGGCTTCGTCGAGGATCAGGAGCGTGGGCCTGCCCGTGAAGCGCGCTTCGAGCCTGTGGAAGAGATACGTCAACACTGGCAGGACAACGCTTTTTTCATGCATCAGCGTCTCGGTTTCGAAACACTGCACGTCTGAAAGTGCAAGACGATCCTTGTCGGCATCGAGCAGGCGCCCAAATGGGCCTTCCAACGTGTAGGGCTGAAGTGCGGAACGTAAGGCATTGGATTGCAGCAGCAGCGACAACCCGCTCAGAGTGCGTTCCGCAACGGGCGCGCTACCAAGACTGGTGAGTGCCGACCACACATGCTCTTTGATTTCAGGGGTGATCGCGACGCGCTCGTGCGACAACAGGTTTGTCAACCATTCCGCGGCCCAGCTTCGCGCCGCTGGATCGTTGATTGCGGCAAGCGGTTGGAAGGCGAGCGAGCCATCCGAACCGAGTTCGTGATGGACACCTTCCATCGCCAAGATTGCAGCACGGGCTGATCTGCCCTTGTCGAACAGATAGATTTGAGCGCCTTCGTAGCGGCGAAACTGCATCGCCATGAGCGCGAGCAAGACGGACTTACCGGCCCCTGTCGGGCCCACGATCAGCGTGTGGCCGACATCGCCGACATGAGTTGAATAGCGGAACGGCGTCGAGTTGTTTGTCTTGGCGAGAAATAACGGCGGACCGCCGAGGTGATCGTTGCGTGCCGGTCCCGCCCAGACAGCCGAAAGCGGCATCAGATGAGCGAGATTCAAGGTGTGAACCAGCGGTTGGCGCACATTGGCGTAGACATGCCCAGGCAGGCTCCCGAGCCATGCTTCAACGGCGTTCAAACTTTCGCGGATCGTCGTGAATCCGAGTCCATTGATAATCCGCTCCACCGCACGGGCTCTTTCCTCAACGGCTTCCCGGCTTTCGGCGGCAAGCGTTACCGTCGTGGTCAAATAGCCGAACGCAACGTGGTCGCCACCAAGGGCCTGGAGGGCGAGATCGGCGTCGACAACTTTGTTGTCCGCATCGGAATCGTGCAGTTCGACAGGCTGGTTGTAGAGAACCTCCCGTAACATCGCGGTGACCGATTTGCGTTTGTTGAACCATTGACGGCGAATTTTCGTGAGGGTCTTCGTCGCCTCGGTTTTGTCCAGGGCAATGAAGCGCGTCACCCAGCGATAGGGAAAATCGAGATGGTTGAGCCCGTCGAGCAGTCCCGGCCGTGTTGCATTCGGGAAACCGAGGATTGTCAGCGTTCGCAGATGTGCATCGCCAAGAACAGGTTCAAGCCCGCCACATAAAGGGGTATCGGGCAGAATTGCGTCGAGATAGCAGGGCGTCTCTGGAACAGCGACCCGATGCCGTTTGGTCGAAACCGTCCCATGCAGATAAGTCAGCGTCTCGCTGTCATCGAGCGGCGCAATCTCCGGCAGGAGCTGGCCAAGCAAATCGAGCGTGCGATCGGTTTCCGCGGTAAAGGATTGCAGCTCCGCCCGCCAATCCCGGACGTTATAAGTGCTTTGTTTGTCGATCAGGGCACGTTCGGCACGCGAAATACCGTCTGCCGACGGCATATATGTAAGTGTGAGATAGTAAGCGTTCTCGAAATGGCTGCCAGCCTGCTCGACCGCGCCGCCCCGCTCGTGATCGACCAGCCAGGACGCGGCGTCGGGAAAATCGCTTCTTGGGTAGCCGCTCGATGCGAACCTCTCCGCCTCGAAGAACAGCGCCCAGCCCGATCCAAACCGGCGCAACACATTGTTGACGCGCGCACAGGTCGCCAGCAGTTCTGCTTCGGTTGCGCTCTCCAAATCCGGGCCGCGAAAGCGAAACGACCGCTGAAAGCTGCCGTCTTTGTTCAGGATGATTCCCGGGCCGACCAATGCCGCCCACGGCAGGTGATCGGCAAGACGATCCGACGTCCGGCGATATTCGGAAAGATTCAGCATGTGAAGTGCGTCCGCTGACGAAGATGACGTGGCAGGATTGCCGCAAAATCGGGGTCGCGTTTGGCGGCGAAAACGGCGATGGAATGGCCAATGAGCCATAAAACAATCCCGGCAATCCAAAGCCGCAACCCCAGCCCGAGGGCTGCCGCGACAGTTCCGTTCACAATGGCGACCGCGCGCGGCGAGCCGCCGAGCAGGATCGGCTCGACCAAGGAACGGTGCAGCGGCACCTCGAAGCCTTCTATCGTTTCACCCATCAGACGAGCGCGCCGCCGCCAAACGAGAAAAACGAAATAAAGAAGCTGGACGCGGCAAACGCGATCGAAAGTCCGAGGACGATCTGAATCAACCGCCGGAAGCCGCCCGACGTTTCACCGAATGCGAGCGTCAGGCCGGTCACGGTGATGATGATCACCGCGATAATCTTTGCAACCGGGCCTTGCACCGAATCCAGGATCGATTGAAGCGGCGCTTCCCACGGCATTCCCGTGCCGGTCGCATAGGCAGATTTGTAAAATCCCATCGCAATGGCGTAACCCGCGATGGCCGCGCGTGAAGCGCGGCGGGAAATATGGAAGTGCATTACTGTCTCCTCTGGTGAAAGGCGTGGATATTGGATGGGACATAATCGTCGAGGAGATATTCCCCGGCGGTGAGGCCCGTTATCTGTTTGATCGATTTCACGCGGCGTCCCGTCCCGCGTCCCTCAATGAACACAACAAGGTCGATGGCGTCTGCAATCAGGCGGCGCGGGACGGAATTGACGCTCTCTTGCACCAATTGTTCGACGCGACTCAAAGCAGACTCGGCGGAATTCGCATGGATCGTGGCGATACCGCCAGGATGGCCCGTATTCCAGGCCTTGAGCATGTCGAGGGCTTCGGCGCCTCTCACCTCGCCAACGATGATGCGGTCGGGCCTGAGCCTCAGTGTCGAACGCACCAGGTCGGCCAACGTAACCACGCCGGGCTTGGTGCGCAGCGCTACGCAATCTTTGGCGGCGCATTGCAACTCGCGAGTATCTTCGATGAGGATCACGCGTTCATTCAGCGACGCGATTTCGGCGAGGAGCGCGTTTGCCAGCGTCGTCTTGCCCGAACTCGTGCCGCCGGCAACAAGAATGTTCTTGCGCTCTCCGATCGAACGGAAAAGTGCCTGGGCCTGCGGTTCCGTCATAACGCCATCGGCAACATATTCGGCCAGCGTATGAATTTTCGAGGCTGGCTTGCGGATGGAAAAACAGGGTGACGCCACCACGGGCGGCAACACGCCTTCAAA
>DATCEI010000176.1:0-10828 GCA_036510185.1 Rhizomicrobium sp.
CGAAATGGCGGCGCAATTCGCCGATCTGCCGGAGGCGCTGGAGAACACCATTGAAATTGCGAAGCGCTGCGCTTTCCGTCCCAAGAAGCGCGATCCGATCCTGCCGAAATTCGTGCCCGAATCCGGTCTCTCACCCGTGGAGGAATTGCGCGCGCAGGCCGAAGAAGGTCTCACACGCCGCCTCGCCAAGCATGGTCTTTATGGTGAGGAAAAGGTCTATCGCGACCGGTTGGAATTCGAACTCGATGTCATCATCCGCATGGATTTCGCCGGATATTTTCTGATCGTTTCCGACTTTATGAAATGGACGCGCGGGCAAAGCATTCCCGTGGGCGTGCGCGGTTCCGGCGCGACATCGCTTGTCGCCTGGGCGCTCGACATCACCAATCTCGATCCCATTCGTTTCGGCCTCCTGTTCGAACGGTTCCTCAATCCCGAACGTATTTCGATGCCGGATTTCGATATCGATTTCTGTCAGGAGCGCCGGGACGAAGTCGTGCGCTATGTGCAGCAGAAATATGGCGCGGATCGCGTGGCGCATATCATCGCGCTGGGTTCGCTTCAGGCCCGCGCGGCGGTGCGCGATGTCGGGCGCGTGCTGCAAATGCCGCTGGGTCTTGTGGATCGCATCGCCAAAATGGTGCCGAACCCGCCCGGCCAGCATATTTCGATGTCCGAAGCGATCGAAAACGAACCGCGCCTGCAAAACATTGCCGAACAGGAACCGAGTGCTGCCGAATTGTTCTCCATCGTCGGCAAGATCGAAGGGCTTTACCGCCACGCTTCCACCCATCCCGCGGGCGTGGTGATCGGCGACCGGCCGCTCGACGAAATCGTTCCGCTCTATCGCGATCCGCGGTCCCACATGCCGGTCACGCAATTCGATTACGAAGACGCGGAAAAAGCGGGCCTCGTCAAATTCGATTTTCTTGGCCTCAAAACCCTTACTGTCATCGCGAAGGCCGAGGAATTGCTGAAACGACGCGGCATCGCACTTGATACGCAAAGCATCGATTTCGACAATAGCCCGACCTTCGACATGCTGGCGCGCGGCGAAAGCGTCGGCGTGTTCCAGCTCGAAGGTGCCGGCATGCGCGATCTGATGCGCAAAATGCGGCCCGACCACATCAACGATCTCGTCGCGCTGGTCGCGCTCTATCGCCCCGGCCCGATGGATTCGATTCCGAAATACATCGCCTGCAAGCGCGGCAAGGAAGCCCCCGACTATCTGCATCCCACGCTTGAGCCGATCTTGAGCGAAACCTTCGGCGTGATGACGTATCAGGAAGACGTCATGCGTATCGCCCGCGAATTGGGCGGCTACACGATGGGGCAGGCCGATCTCCTGCGCCGTGCGATGGGCAAAAAAATCCCGTCCGAAATGGCCAAGCATCGCGAAATTTTCATCAAGGGCGCGGGCGAACGCGGAATTCTGTCCGGTGTCGCCGAACAGATTTTCGAACAGGCCGCAAAATTCGCGGGCTACGGATTCAACAAGGGTCACGCGGCCGCTTACGCGCAGGTCGCCTATCAAACCGCGTTCCTGAAAGCGAATTATCCGGTCGAATTCCTCGCCGCGTCGATGACGCTCGATATCGGCAATACCGACCGGCTTAATATTTTCAAGCAGGAGGCGCTACGCCTCGGCATTCGTGTGGCCCCGCCGGACATCAATCGTTCCGAAGCCTTCTTCGCCTGCGACGCGCAAGCCAATGTTATTTTTTATGCATTGGCCGCCGTGAAAGGCGTCGGCCGTCAGGCGATGGATGCTCTCGTCGCCGAACGCGAGGCCAATGGACCGTTCCGCAGCATTTCGGATTTCGCACGACGCGTCGATCCGAAATTGATCAACAAGCGCGCGTTCGAAAATCTCGTTCGCGCCGGCGCGTTCGATGCGCTGCATCCCAACCGTCACCAGCTTTTCGAATCCGCCGACATTATTCTCAACGACGCCTCGCGCAGCGCGCGTGAACGCGAAAGCGGACAGACGACATTATTCGGCGAAGCGACAAATGAAACTGAGACGTTGCGGTTGGCGCCCATCGCGGAATGGGCTTCGCATGAAAGATTGAGCGAAGAATTCGGCGCCATCGGCTTCTATCTCTCCGGCCATCCGCTCGATGGTTATGAGGCGCCGTTGCGCCGTCTTGGCGCCACGACGATTGCCGCGCTCGGTGAAGATCGCCGCCGTTCCAATTTCCGCGCCGTGATCGCAGGCACCGTGATTCGAAAACAGGAACGGCGCGGACGCAACGAACAACCTTACGGTTTTATCTCGCTCTCCGATCCGACCGGCATGTTTGAAGTGATGGTGTTTTCCGAAGTGCTCACCGCTGCGCGCCCATTTCTCGAACCGGGCAAGTCGGTGCTGTTGGCCGTTGCGGTTGACTGGATGGACGACGAACTGAAGCTGCGCGCGCTGTCGGTGGACGATCTGGAAAAGGCTTCGGCCCAGGCGGGCGAGGGCCTGCGCATTCATCTGGAAAACGCCGAACCGCTCAACGCCATCGCCAACCAGATGCGCACAACCGGCAAAGGGCTGATCACCATCGTCGTGCCCGGTGCGGGCGGCCAGCAGGTGGAAATCGCGCTTCCCAAACGCATTTCCGTCAACCGCGATTTGCGCGCCGCCATCAAATCGCTGCCCGGCGTGGCCCATGTCGAAACGGTCTGATTTGCCTTGCACCGCCGGGTCCGCCTGCCTATAACCCGGCCATTCCCCGCGCGAGGTGGGTTCGTGGAGCGTGTTGCTCCATCCCCGTCCGGTGCCCGAAAGGGTTACACCCTCGCGTTTGGCTAACCGGAAAAGGAGAAGTTTTCCAATGGCTTTGCCAGAATTCACCATGCGTCAGCTGCTGGAAGCGGGCGCCCATTTCGGCCATCGCACGCAGCGCTGGAACCCCAAGATGGCGCCGTACATTTACGGCTCGCGCAACGACATTCACATCATCGACCTCACCCAGACCGTGCCGTTGCTGCATCAGGCTTTGGTTACGCTGCGCGACGTGGCGGCGGGCGGTGGGCGCATCCTGTTCGTCGGCACCAAGCGGCAGGCCTCCGATCCGGTCGCCGCGGCCGCCAAACGCTGCGCGCAATATTACGTGAACCACCGTTGGCTCGGCGGCACGCTGACCAACTGGCAGACGATTTCCAATTCGATCAAGCGGCTGCGCAGCATCGAAGAGACGTTGGGTTCGGCGCAAGGTTCGGGCCTCACGAAAAAGGAATTGCTGGGTCTGTTGCGCGAGCGCGACAAGCTTGAGCGTTCGCTGGGCGGCATCAAGGAAATGGGCGGCCTGCCGAACATGCTGTTCGTGATCGACACGAACAAGGAAGAAATCGCGGTCGCCGAAGCGACGAAACTCGGCATACCGGTCACGGCCATTCTGGATTCTAATTCCAATCCGGACGGCATCGCGCATCCGATTCCCGGCAATGACGATGCGGCGCGTGCGCTGGCGCTTTATTGCGATCTCGCCGCGCGCGCGATTATCGACGGGCTTTCGCAGAGCCAGGCCGCATCCGGCGTCGATGTTGGCGCCGCGGAAGAAATCGTGGATGAGCCGGTTGTGGCAGCACCCGTCGAAACCGCGGAAGCAGTTCCGGCTTGATTGTCCGTGTAGGGAGTATTTCGATGTCAAACGTCACCGCCGGCATGGTGAAAGACCTGCGCGACAAGACCGGCGCGGGCATGATGGATTGCAAGAACGCGCTCAACGAAACCGCCGGCGACATGGAAGCCGCCATCGACTGGCTGCGCAAGAAAGGTCTGTCGAAGGCCGCCAAGAAAGCCGGCCGCGTGGCTGCGGAAGGCTTGATCGGCGTTGCCTCGCACGACGATGCGGGCGCCATCATCGAGGTCAATTCCGAAACCGATTTCGTTGCGCGCAACGATCAGTTCAAGGATTTCGTCAAAGACGCGGCGCATCACGCGCTTCAAGCCGAAGGCGATCTCGAAAAGCTTTTGGCGCGCCCGATGAAAAGCGGCGGCTCGGTGCAGGAAACCCTCACCGAAATGGTCGCCAAAATCGGCGAGAATATGAGCGTGCGGCGCGCGGCGGTGCTCGGCGTCACGCCGGGTGTTGTGGCGTCCTATGTTCACAATCCGGTTGGACCGGATCTGGGCAAGATCGGTGTGCTCGTGGCGTTGCGTTCGGAAGGCGACAAGCAAAAGCTTGGCGCGGTCGGCCGACAAATCGCGATGCACATCGCGTTTGCCGCACCGCTCGCGTTGAAGCCGGAAGAATTGCCGCCCGAAATTGTGGCCCGCGAACGCAATGTGCAGGCCGATATCGCGCGCGAATCCGGCAAGCCCGAAAACGTCATCGAGAAAATGCTCGAAGGGCGTATGCGGAAATTCTACGAAGAGTCTGTGCTGCTTTCGCAAATCTTCCAGAGCGCGGATTCGGACGGCAAAACCTCCGTCGGCAAGATGGTCGAAAATCTCGGCAAGGAATTGGGCAAGCCGGTCGAAGTTGTCGGCTTCCTGCGATTTGCCGTGGGCGAGGGAATCGAGAAATCCTCCGGTGACGATTTCGCCGACGAAGTGAACAAGCTCGCGGGCCGCTGAAAACCATGACGCCAACGCCGAAATATCGCCGGGTGCTTTTGAAAGTCTCCGGCGAGGCGTTGATGGGCGACCAGCCTTTCGGCCTCGATATCGGCACAGTGGATCGCATCGCGACCGATGTGCGCGATGCCGCGCGCGCTGGCACGGAAATCTGCATGGTGATCGGCGGCGGGAATATTTTCCGCGGTCTTTCCGGCGTGGCGCGGGGCATCGACCGCGCGACCGCCGACTACATGGGCATGCTGGCGACGGTGATGAATGCGCTGGCCATGCAATCCGCGCTGGAGCGCGCGGGCGTACAGGCGCGGGTGCAATCCGCAATCCCGATGGAAACCGTCTGCGAGCCCTATATCCGCCGCCGCGCTGTCCGCCACATGGAAAAGGGCCGCGTGGTCATTTTCGCGGCGGGCACGGGCAATCCGTTTTTCACGACCGACACGGCGGCGGCCCTGCGCGCGGCTGAAATGTCCTGCAACGCTATGCTGAAAGGCACGCAGGTCGATGGTGTTTACAGCGCCGATCCGAAAAAGGATGCTGCCGCTGTCCGCTACGAAAAGCTGAGTTATCACGAGGTCTTGGCGCGCGATCTTCAGGTGATGGATGCAAGCGCGGTGAGCCTCTCCCGCGAAAATCGTATTCCGATCATCGTGTTTTCGATCCATGATCGCGGCAGCCTGTCGGCGGTGCTTCGCGGCGAAGGCCGCTGCACAATCATTGAGGATCCGGCGCCAGCCGGGCAGTAACGGGGAAGACCATGGCCACGCCGGGTTTCGACAAGGAAGGCATGAACCGCCGCATGAACGGCGCGGTCGCCACGCTCAAGGGCGAATTCAGCGGCCTGCGCACGGGCCGCGCCAGTCCCGCGCTGCTGGAGCCCGTGCAGGTGGAAGCCTATGGCAATCCGATGCCCATCAATCAGGTAGGTACTGTCTCCACGCCGGAGCCGCGCATGCTGACGGTGCAGGTGTGGGACAAGGGGCTGGTCAGGGCCGTGGACAAGGCGATCCGCGATGCGGGCCTCGGCCTCAACCCGCAGATGGACGGACAGTTGCTGCGTATCCCTGTGCCCGAATTGAATGAGGAACGCCGTAAGGAACTCGTCAAACTCGCGCACAAATATGCCGAAGCCGCCCGCATCGCCGTGCGCAATGTCCGCCGCGACGGCATGGATACGCTCAAGAAACTGGAGAAAGACCACAAGATCGGCGAGGACGAGCATCACAAACTCGGCGACGAGTTGCAGAAGCTGACCGACGCGCACATTAAAGATATCGACGCCGCACTGCACGGCAAGGAACAGGAAATAATGCAGGTGTAAGCTGTTCTACGGAACGGGAGTAATGTGCCGCCAATGACGCCTTCGCCGAAGCAGGACTTGCCGCAGCACGTCGCCATCATCATGGACGGCAATGGCCGCTGGGCGAAGCGGCGTTATCTGCCGCGGCAGGCGGGGCATGTGGCGGGCGTGGCTGCGGTGCGGGAGGTTGTGCGCGCGGCTTGCGATGTCGGCATCGCGCATCTGACGCTTTATGCGTTTTCCTCCGAAAACTGGAAACGGCCGCTGATGGAAGTGAACCATCTGATGGGCCTGTTCCGCGCCTATTTCAAAAGCGACGTGGACGAGTTGTGCGACCGCAATGTCCGTATGCGGATCATCGGCAACCGCTCACGCGCTGCCCGCGATATCCTCGGCATGATTGACGATGGCCAAAAGCGCACGGAGAACAACACCGGCCTCAATCTCACTTTCGCGTTCGACTATGGCGCGCAGGAAGAAATCGTCACCGCCGCGCGTGGGCTGGCGCGCGCCGCGATGGAGGGCAAGCTCGATCCTGACGATATTACGCCGGACCTGTTCGCGGACCAGTTGCTGACCAAAGGCCTGCCCGCGCCCGACCTCATCATCCGCACCAGCGGGGAGCGGCGGCTGTCCAATTTCCTGCTCTGGCAATCGGCCTATGCCGAGCTTCTGTTCGTGGACACGATGTGGCCGGATTTCCGGCGCGAGGAGTTCATGGCCGCCCTCGATGGCTATGCCCAGCGCGACCGGCGTTTCGGCGCCATCGCCACGGGCGTCGCTTGAACCGGGCGACGGATACCGCAAAACTGGGCAGGACAGTTCAGGGCGCGGGATTCGTGGCGGGCGCAAAGCCTCTCCGGTTTTCAATGGATTGGGTCACGCGGCCCCTGTTCGGCATTGTGCTGGCGGCGATTGCGACAGCGGCCACGCTTGCGGGTGGGTTCTGGTTTGCGTCGTTCATCGGCCTTGGCGCGATCGTTGCCGCCTATGAATGGCATCGCATGGTCGCGAGAAAACTGTTCATCCGCCCGACGTTCATCACGGCGCTGACGATCATCGGCGTGCTGTACGCGACGCTGGCGCAACCGCATTCCACATTTGCGTGGGCCATTCTCGCCATCGGAATGGCGGGAAATTTTCTCGTCGGCCTTGCGCAGGACACACCGCCTGCGTGGCAATTGGGCGGCACGTTTTATTTGGGTGCCGCAGTTCTCGCGATGATGGCGTTGCGGGTTCTTGCGCCGCATGGATCGATGCTTGTGCTGGGAATGTTGCTCGCCGTCTGGGCGACGGATACCGGCGCGCTGGTTTTCGGCAATCTTATCGGTGGCCCGAAATTGTGGCCCGCGTTATCGCCCAACAAAACATGGGCGGGATTTTTCGGCGGCCTCGTGACGGCGGCGATTATTGCAGCCATTTATGCCAGTGCGCTGGGTATGCCGGTCGTACGCGGTGCGTTATTCGGCGCGGGCATTTCCGTCGTGGCATCTGCGGGCGACATGTTCGAATCCTGGGCCAAGCGCATGTTTCGCATCAAGGACAGTGGCGGATTGATTCCCGGCCATGGCGGTGTGCTGGACCGCATCGATTCCACTTTGCTTGCGGCGATTGCATTGGCGGTTTTGGTGCTGGTCATCGGCATCGATCCGCTTTTTGGTGCGCAGCCATGATTCCCATCGCGAAAACCGGCATGAACGGCGAATTGCCGGATTTGAGTCCGATACTGGGCCGCAGCGTCACGGTGTTGGGCAGCACCGGCTCCATCGGCGTCAGCACGCTGGATGTGATTGCACATGCGCGCAAAACCTATGGCGCGGATTCATTGCCTGTCGAAGCAATCACGGCGCAGCGCAATGTCGAAATGCTTGCGGAGCAGGCGAAAGCGATAAAGCCGAAACTCGCTGTCATCGGCGATGAAGCGCGCTACGCGGAATTGAAGGCTGCGCTAAGCGGCTCAGGCATCGAAGTCGCGGCAGGTGCGGACGCGATCACCACCGCAGCGGCGCGTCCGTCCGATGTCGTGATGGTTGCGATCATTGGTGCTGCGGCGATGCACCCGGCACTTGCCGCAGTGGAGCGCGGCGCAATCATCGCACTCGCCAACAAGGAATGCGTGGTTGCAGCGGGTTCGGTGTTTCGCGATGCGCTCGCGCGATCCAGCGCCGCGATCATTCCCGTCGACTCCGAACACAATGCCGCGTTTCAGATCATCTGCGATGATGATCCGCGCGAAATCGAAATGGTCACGCTCACCGCATCCGGCGGGCCGTTCCGCGAATGGACATCCGAACGCATGGCCGCCGTCACGCCGGAGCAGGCGGTGGCGCATCCCAACTGGTCGATGGGCGCGAAGATTTCCGTCGATAGCGCGAGCCTGATGAACAAGGGTCTCGAACTGATCGAGGCGCATTTCCTGTTCGCGTTGCCGGAGGAAAAGCTCTCCGTCGTCGTCCACCCGCAATCTATCGTGCATTGCTTTGTGTCCTATGGCGACGGCTCGACGCTGGCCCATTTGTCGGCCCCGGATATGCGCACACCCATTGCCTATGCGCTGGGATGGCCGCGGCGAATTGCCTCCCCGTCGCGGCGTCTTAACCTTGCTGGGATGGGGCCGCTGACCTTTTTTGCCCCGGATTCCGAGCGTTTCCCGTGCCTTAGGCTGGCGGTGGATTGCTTGCGCGCCGGGGGCCTCGCGCCTACGATCCTTAATGCCGCGAACGAGATCGCGGTGCAGGCGTTCCTCGACCGGCGAATTCCGTTTCTGGACATTCCGCGCGTGGTAGAGGCAACGCTTGAAGCGGGAGAAACGGCGCTATCGAACGCCGAGCCCGGCGATCTGGATGCAGTGATGGCGGCCGATGCGCGTGCGCGCGAGATGGCCGGCGAACGCTGCCGAAGCCGGGTGTGAACGACAGGTGAGGCGTAAAGTATGTCGATGGTTCGCGATCTGCTCGACTGGCTTCCAGTCGGCTTGCCGGCCTTTCTGTTCGTCATCACGCTGGTCGTGTTTTTTCACGAGTTGGGACATTTCCTCGTCGCGCGCGCCTGCGGCGTAAAAGTCGAAACATTTTCCATCGGTTTCGGCCGCGCGATTTTCGGCTGGCATGACCGCAAGGGCACGTACTGGAAAGTGTCGTGGATTCCGTTCGGCGGTTACGTGAAATTTTTCGGCGATCTGGATGCCGCGAGCACGCCCGATCGCGAACAGCTCGGCGGCATGACGAGCGAGGAACGCAGCGTCGCGTTTCCGTACAAACCAATGTGGCAGCGCGCGGCTGTGGTCGCCGCGGGACCAATTGCAAATTTTATTCTCGCCATCGTGATCTTCGCGGGCACGTTCATGGCGGTTGGCCAGGATGTGATCGCGCCGGTTGTGGATGCGGTGAAGCAGGGAAGTCCCGCTCAAGCGGCAGGCATCAAAGCGGGCGACATCATCCGCGCGATTGACGGACAACAGATCACCAGTTTTGCCGATCTTACCGAGATCGTGTCGCTCGATCCGGGGCGGCCGCTCGCCATCACGTTTTCGCGCGGGCCTCAAACGCTGACCGTTCATGCAACGCCGAAGATGACGGTGGTGCCGGATTATTTCGGCGGCACGGCAAGATCGATGATTCTGGGCCTCAGCAATTACCGCAATCGCGGCGAGGTCACGGTTGTGCGCTATGGCCCCATCGGCGCTGTGTCGGAGGCGACCAAGCAGACCTGGACCATCTGCCGGTCCACACTGACCTATCTGTGGCAGATGATCACGGGCTATTCGGACACCAGCCAGCTTCGCGGTCCGCTGGGCATGGCCAATGTCTCCAAGAAGGTCGCTTCCGTGAGCTTTGTTGCGCTTATCAATCTGGCGGCTCTCATTTCCGTAAGCATTGGTCTTATCAATCTTTTTCCGATTCCACTGCTCGACGGAGGCCACCTTCTGTATTATGCATTCGAAGCTGTCTTGGGCCGGCCGCTGGGCGTGCGGGCGCAGGATGTTGGATTTAGGCTCGGGCTGGCCTTGGTTTTGGGTTTGATGATCTTGGCGACCTGGAACGATATTGCCCGACTAAACCTGTTCTAAACCAGGCCCGCCGCGCGTGACGCGGCATGCCAGAGACGAGCGGATGACCCCCATCGCCCTTCTGTCCGGTAGAGCATTGCGTGTGGCCGCGCTCGCAGCGTGCGGTGTGGCGTTTGCCATGGTGCCGCTCGCAGCGCAGGATCAGGCCAAGCCTCCCGCGCCTTCGGCTGCAACGCCGTCGGCGCCCCTTATCCGGCAAATCAATATCGTGGGAACGCAGCGTATCGAACCCGCGACCGTGCTCTCCTACATCACGACGCGGCAGGGCGATGCCTATGACGAGCAGAATGTTGACCGCTCGCTGAAGACGCTGTTCGCCACCGGCCTTTTTGCCGACGTGAAATTCAACTGGGATGGTTCGACGCTGACCATTCATGTGGTCGAAAACCCGATCCTCAACCAGATCGTGTTCGAAGGTAACGACAAGGTTTCGACCAAAGACCTTGAAAAAGAAGTGCAGCTGAAACCGCGCATGGTGTTCACGCGCGCCAAGGTGCAATCGGATGTCGGGCGCATCATCGAACTCTATCGCCGCAACGGCAAGTTCGCGGCCTCCGTCGATCCGCAAATCATCCAGCGGCCGCAGAACCGCGTCGATCTGATCTTCTCGATCAGCGAAGGCGCGACGACGGGCGTGGCGCGCATCAACTTCATCGGCAACAAGGTCTATGACGACGATACGCTGCGCGGCCAGATCGCGACGGAAGAAAGCGCCTGGTATCGCATTCTTTCGACCAACGACAATTACGATCCGGATCGCCTGACATTCGACCGCGAGCAATTGCGCCGCTTCTACATCAGTCACGGCTATGCCGATTTCCGCGTCGTGTCGGCGGTGGCCCAACTGACGCCGGATCGCGGCGCGTTCTACATCGTGTTCACGGTGGACGAG
>DATCEI010000177.1:0-3664 GCA_036510185.1 Rhizomicrobium sp.
GCGATCAGCCATTGCTGCCGCTGCGCCAGGGCCGCGCGGACATCCCGCCCAAACTGTGAGCCTGCGGAATATTCATTTGCGCTTGATACGAGGGAGCGGTCGAGCCATGTCGCACCGTCCGCGTGTGTCTGACCCTCAATCGGTATCGACGACAGCGTTTGAATTTGGACCGCATTATTTCGAAGCCTGTCACGTTCGTGGTCTTCGGCACGCCTCAGATAGTCCTGCGGCAGTTGCCACGAACCATCCGTGTCCCGCCTGATCGCGTTATCGGTCCGGCGCAATGCTTCCAGACGGCGGACATGGGCATCGACAAACGCCTGCCCGGCCTTTGGATCGTGTTGAAGGTGAAGCTCTGCGCTGTAGCGGCCGTCATTCGCTTTGGCGATCTCTGCGATTGTGCGATCGGCAGGCCGCATGGCCACGACTTTCGATTCAACAGAAACGATCGCGCCTTTGGCGGGTGCGCTCGCGTCCGGATCGATCCGCACGAAATGGCTCTTGCCGTCCGCGCCGTCCACAATGAGATAAGGCTGATCGTGAAATGCGTTCGCCATTCCAATTGCAGCTACGCGGCCGACCAGCGGTTGTCGTGCTTGTTCCAGGGGATCGTATATCGCATAGGCGGAGACATCGCGCGCGGCCTCGCCTTCTGTCAGCGAGCGGTGCATCGCCTTGATGATGTCGCCGCGCTCGCCCATACGCTGCAAAACGGGGCGCAAATCTTCCACAAGCCGAAACCGGCTTGGCGACACTTCTTCCGCGAGGCCCAGAGCTTCGAGTTTGCGCAACCGCCCCGCGCGCAAACTTTGCCGGAACGCATCGCCTGTTGGCGTGACCAAGCGTTCCGCATCGGCCTGCTTGAGCAAATCTCCGTCCAGGCTGGTGAACCTCTCCTGCTCGACTTCGCGGCGAAGTCGGTTCTGGATTTCGAGGTCGGTTCGCGGCCCCAAATCCAGACTTGCGATTTCGGCGGCGCGTTCGCGCATACCGTGCGCGATATATTCGCGGGCGATAACGAGATCGCTGCCGCGGTCGTCCTTACCCCGCACGACGATATGACTATGGGGGTGACCGGTGTTGTAGTGATCGACCGCAACCCAATCGAGTTTCGTGCCCAGATCCGATTCCATGCGCTCCATGAGCTTGCGGATGAAAGGCTTTAGATCTTCGTATTCGGCGCCATCTTCCGGCGAGACGATGAAGCGGAATTGATGCCGGTCGCCCTCCGCGCGATCGACGAAGGATTTTTCGTCCGCCGCATCACCGCGGGCATCGTAGAGTTTTCCCGGCAATCCCTCGCGGGTCATTCCGTCACGTTGCAGATAGCGCAAATGCAGGCGAACGCGGTTTGTGCCGTGACCCATGATCTTGACCACACGGGTTTGAACCACAACGCGGCGCGACCGAAAGGCCGCAAATCCATCGCGCGCGTGAAGCACGCGGCCGACACCTGCGCCCCGTCCGATCCGGCTGCCGTCGAAACCGGATTTTCGTTTGGGTCCAGATGACGTTGAAATTCCTTTGCGGATCGTGCTGACAAATCTTCGCGCCTTTGCACTGGGGCGTGCACGCGGTTTGCCGAGTTTTGGTTCGAACTCATCGTCGATCGTCATGGCGGAAAATCCGGTCGGCGTCGGCAAACAAGCCGAACGCGGCACAAATGCCAACCGGCGCTGCCGGCATCGTTGTGATTCAATTGGTTCTGCCGCCCCCGACGCCGGTCGGCCACGCCACCAGCGCCGGAAAAAAAGATGTGCAGACAGTCACATCGGCGCTGACAGGCGCCGGTGCTTTTATCTTGCGGACAAAATTTGCGATTCATGTTTCCGCCACCAAATACACGAGGGATACAGATTGTGCGCAGCCGCTAAGGGCGCTACGGAGAGAGCGGCACAAACAAAGACGAGGGTTGAACAACATCAGATGCCACAATGGATGTTGAATTCTCGGTCGTGTGAAGCGGATAAAACAAACCGTTGGACGATGGCGCGTGGGCAGATTTGGCGTTCAAATTCGCCGATGCAAAAGCGTCGCCAGCACCCGGACTCAGGCCATTCAGATAGGCAATCGTCGCATCGGGAAGCGGTTTTCTCTGAAACAGAAAACCATCCAATCGGCCCGGTCCGGCATGATAGGCCGCGAACAGAGCGGGATAACCGTAGCGGTCACCCATCTCGCGCAGATAGGCCGCACCCGCCATTATATTGTCGCGTGGATCGTAAGGATTGGCACCCAACCCATACCGCAGGCGCAACTCGGCATAGGTGTCCGGCATCAATTGCATGAGGCCCATCGCACCGGCAGACGATGTGATGGGCATACCGTCGAGAGTTTCGTGGCCGCCGCTTTCCAGCCGCATAACGCCCTTGATCCAGGCCGTTGGGAGCGCAAACCCTGCTGCGGCCTCGTCGATGAGAGGCTGCCATTGATCCAATGTCAGATATAGGTGTGGGTGCGGATGCTGTGCGGTTTGAGATGGGCAGTAGGGATTTGCGCCCGCGACGAAACAGACCGTCAGCAAGGTCAGTGCGTCCATAGGGGCAGCAATCGGCCAAGAATCGAGGACGACGAGACAACGCCGAAATACCGCCCATCGAACGATGCGGAGACCTCCTTCATCAGAAGAAAAAACTCGTCGGCGCGCAAGACATGGCATCCTTCCCATGCAGGAAGCGCGCGCCCTGCTCTATCGGCGGAAAGGCGTGTCGCGACGATTTTGCCGTCGATGAAAACGGTGTTTTGCCGTGCACAAACCTGCTCGCCGCTTGCCGCAGCGATACGTTTCACCATCGGCACATGCAAAGGCAGATAGCGACGTTGCGATACGAAACGCTGCACCCAGTCGGGCGGCGAGACCAGCACCAGATCGCCCCGATGAGGGCGTGTTGCATGCAGCACACGGTAAAGTCCGACGGGCGCGCTTGCGGTGACATTCCACACCAAGAGGGCGTTGCGTGGATCGTGTGACGTGCCGAGCAGCGCGAGGATTGCGGCAAAGCCCAATCCTGCCGCGCTCGCTCGGACATGCGTTCGTGTAAACAATCCCATCACGCCATCAGGTCCGGCGCTGGCTTTCGGACCATGCGTCGAGATCGCGGATATGATAGCGGATTGGACGGCCGTGGCTGCGAAAGGGCGGCCCGCCACCTTTTCTGCGCATCCGTTCCAACGTGCGTTCGGAGGTGTTGGTATAGACGGCGGCTTCGGCTGTGGTGAGAAACGGACTCTCTTTGCGCGAAGCAATGGCGGCCCGCCGTGTGTCGGCGGGCGTTTGGTCGGGCTGCATAGGTGTTCCTGTGGTTTGTGGCTTCGTTCGGGGATACGCAACACGCTCCAAGTCCCCGCATCGCCACATTGAGGAACCTCAGGTTGCAATTGCAGCGGCAGAATATGACGTACACTGATTATGCCGGTCCGTTAACACGCCAAGGCTCCCGTGCTTTCGCACGGGAGCCTCGCTGGCGGCGGATCAATCTCGCGGATTCCAGATTATGGCCAATGTGTCATCATTGGTCTGGCCCGCGAGACGCCCAAGATTTGCGTACAATTTCTTGGGGCCGAAGGACGGATCGGCAAGGCTAAGACTCACATACTCATTGCCGGTGGACTCGCTTTTCCGCGTCCAGCCCGCACCCACCTCCGCGCCCTGGCTCGTGACCCG
>DATCEI010000178.1:0-10939 GCA_036510185.1 Rhizomicrobium sp.
GCAGGATCGAGATGGCGGTCGCGCCGGAGGTCAGAATCGTCCGCGTCACCATCTGGTTGGTGGAAAGATTGATCAGTTCGGCCAGCGGCATGCGCTTGTATTTGCGCCGGTTCTCGCGGATTCGGTCGAACACCACGACCGTGTCGTTGATCGAATAGCCCGCCAGCGTCAGCAGCGCCGCCACGCTGGTCAGCCCGAAATCGAGGTGGAACACGGAAAACAGGCCCGCCGTCACGAACACGTCGTGGCCGGTGGCGAAGGCGGCACTGACGCCATATTGCCATTCAAACCGCACCGCGACCCAGGCGGCGATGGCGAGAATGGCCAGCATCGTCGCGATCACGCCGTCGCGGAACAATTCCTGGCTGACTTTCGGCCCCACCACATCGGCGCGGCGGAAATTATAGGCCGAGCCGAGCTTCGTCTTGATGGAATGGACGGCTTCCTGATCGGCCTGATTGGAACTGGGCTTGACGCGGATCAGGACGCAGGAATTCTCCGGGTGGTCGCACTCGCCGCCGCCGAAATACTGGATTTGCGAATCGGCGAAACCAAGCCCATCCACCTCGCTGCGCATATGGCCGATGTCGATGACCTGCGCCGCCCTCACCTCCAGCAGCACGCCGCCGGTGAAATCGATGCCCAGATTGAAGCCCTGCCAGACAATCGAGATCAGCGAGACCAGCAGCAGCAAGCCGTCGAAGGCGAAGGCGAAATAGCGCACGCCCACGAAATTGATGTTGGTCGCTTCAGGGATGAATCGCAGGATGGGCATGGGTGCGGGGTCAAAAGGCGGCGGGGAGACATAGCCGCTACGCCACGCCGGAACAAGCCGGGCTAGAGTTTGGGGTTGAGCAGGGGTCTCGCCGCCGTGCGCTTGAAACGCAGGCGGAAGGTGGTGCCGTTTTCCTGCGTATAACCGGATGTGCCGTGAAGCTGGAGGGTCAGGGTCTGGATCAGCCGCGAGCCCAGAGATTTTGGGCTTTCGGTTGCCGGCGCATAGCCCGTGCCATTGTCGGCGATGGTCAATTCGACTTCGCCGCTATCCTCTTTGACCGTGACCGTGACCTGCCCGCCGCCCTCCTCCGGGAAAGCGTGCTTGTAGGCATTGTCGAGGACTTCCGAGGCGATGAGGCCGAGAGGCGTCGCCTGCTCCGGCACGAGATCGACGGGCGCGATGTCGAGCTTCGTCTTGATCCCGCGTTTGTCGGCCTCATCGGCGCGGCTGATCTGGGCCGCGAGCCGTTCGAGATAGCCGCGCACATCGACCGCCGCATTCGCATCGTCATTGTAAAGCACATCGTGGATCATGCCGATGGCGAAGACGCGCTGCTGCGTGCGGCTGAAGGCGTCGCGCACCGATGTGTTGTCGAACTGGCGCGCCTGCATCTGGATCAGGCTTGAAGTGAGCTGAAGATTGTTCTTCACGCGGTGATGGATTTCCTTCAGCAATAAATCGCGCTGTGTGACCGCAGCACTCAGCGCATTGGCGGTATCTTCCAGCGATTTGCGCGCGCGCTGATCGGCGTCGGCAAGATCGGTTGCAAACCGCGCCAGCAATCCGCCCGCCAGCAGCACCACCACAAAAAGTGCTGCGCTGAATTCCGTATCGCGATCCCAAGGCCGCAGAATTTCGGATCGCTTCAGCGTTACCGTCGCAACCAATGGACGACCGGCGGCCTTGCGGTAGACGATGATAAGATCCTTATCACCCGTCTGCATGTAACCGGAATCCGCGGCAGGCAGCGTGTGGAACGGCACTGCCTGCGGCAGCGGATTGTTATGCGCATCGAAGCGCATGTAGTTGCTGATGACGAGGCGGCCGTCCCATGTCCACAATTGCACGATGGCGGTGCCGGGCGGACGAAGGGCGGGGTTGTGAACCGACTGCGCCTGAATCGCCACATCCACCGCGCCCTGAAACGAACCGTCCGCACCTACGATACGCTTGCTATACGTATAGATGATGTTGCGGCCCAGACGGCTTTTGACGGCCTCGCCCGCATAGCTCTCGGCCCCGCCCAGATGCGCTTTGAACCAGCCGCGGTCGGCGAGGCTGACTCGCGGCGCCTGCTTCCATTCGGAAGCTGCCACCGGCACGCCCTGCGCGTTAACCACCGTAATAAAATCCTGCATCGCGGTGCGGTGAGAGCTGTCGGCAAGGAAACTTTGCAAATCTTGCGGGTTGATCGCCGTCAGGCCGCCAGCCTGGCCGATATGATCCCGCACCCGTTCGGCCAGAAGGTCGGCCACGTCCATCGTGC
The DNA here is from genome assembly GCA_036510185.1 of Rhizomicrobium sp. Classification (GTDB taxonomy): domain Bacteria; phylum Pseudomonadota; class Alphaproteobacteria; order Micropepsales; family Micropepsaceae; genus Rhizomicrobium. The sequence goes on from DATCEI010000178.1 coordinate 2,265, forward strand.
GCTCGACATAGGAGACAGCACTCTGAGCGCGGATGGCAGCAGTCGTCCTCGCTTCATCGACAATCCGCTGACGGTCCATGAAAAGGGAGTGCAAGCGCCAGGCGGCCAGCGCAAAACCGGCAAAAAAGGCCAGAATATAGATGGCGTTGCGCGTGCGCCGCAGGCTGAAAAGCTCCAGAAATGCCGCCGCCGACCCGCCGCCAGTTGGCGCAGAGGACTGCACAGTGCGCGCGTCGGCGCTATGGACGCTGGTATCTGCCATGAAAAGCTGCCCTGCCCCTGCAACGAGCAGATACAATGACGTTCTGAACGTCAATTCGTTCCGATAAACGGTCATGTTGGCCGCGGGCCATCCGCCGTGCCAAGGTCTTAAGCATGAGCGCCGAACACATCCATCATCCGCCGGACCATGCGCCGCCGCCGCAGGTGGCCCCCGTGAGCGACCTGCAAACGGCCTATATGGCCTCGGTCATCGCGGCGGTCGTGGTGGCGGGCATCTATTTCGGGCGGCCCATTCTGGTGCCGCTGGCGCTGGCGGTGATTCTGGCCTTCGCGCTGGGGCCGGTGGTGAGCGGCTTGCGCAGGCTGAGGCTGGGCCATGTGCCGTCCGTCATCATGGCCGTGCTGTTCGCAGTGCTGATGATCGGCGCGTTCGGCGCGTTCATCGGCACGCAATTCGCCCGCCTTGCTGCCGACCTGCCGCATTACCAGACCAATCTCTCGCAAAAGATTCAGTCGGTGCGCGACAGCGCCAACGGCGACGGCGTTCTGCATCGCGCGGCCACGATGTTCGACAAGCTGAGCGATCAGATTCTGGGTCCGGAGAATTCCACACCGGCTGCGAACGGCGCGCCCGAACAGAAACCCATTCCCGTCGTTATCCGGCAACCGCAATCCGCGCCGCTGCGAGTTGCCAAAGATGTTGTCGGGCCGCTGCTCGATCCGCTGGCGACCGTCACCATCGTCATGGTGTTCGTGATCTTCATGCTGTTGCAGAAGGAAGATTTGCGCGACCGTTTCATCCGCCTTGCGGGCAGCCGCGACCTGCAGCGGACGACCGTGGCGCTCGACGAAGCAGCCAGCCGGCTTAGCCGTTATCTGCTGTTGCAGACGACGGTGAATGCGTGGTTCGGGCTTCTTGTTTTCTTCGGCCTGTGGGCTATCGGCGTGCCCAATCCGGGCCTGTGGGGGTTGATGGCGGGGATGTTCCGCTTCGTGCCCTATGTGGGCGTTCCCATTGCCGCCGCCGTGCCCATTCTTCTTTCGGTGGCCGCCGATCCGGGCTGGTCCATGGTGTTCTGGACGCTGGGATTGTTCGTCGTGCTGGAAGGCATTACGGGACAGGCGATCGAGCCGTTCCTCTACGGCCGCAATATCGGATTATCCGCCGTTGCGATTGTCGTGGCGGCGGCGTTCTGGACCTGGCTGTGGGGGCCGGTGGGATTGCTGTTGTCCACGCCGCTGACCATGTGCCTGGTTGTGCTGGGCCGTCATGTGGATGCGCTCAAATTCCTCGATGTGATGCTGGGCGATCGCCCCCCGCTCGCCATGGAGGAAAGTTTCTATTTGCGCATTCTCGCGGGCAATCCGGACGAAGCGGCGGCCGAAGCGGAAAGTTTCCTGCGCGAAAATTCGCTGATCGAATATTTCGATCAGGTGGCGATCCGCGCATTGACATTGGCGCAGAAAGACGCGGATCGCGGTGCGCTCGACGAAAAACATCGCTTGCGCATCAAGGAGACGATCCGCGAACTAATCGCCAACCTCACCGAGCACGAACAATCGGGCTTTTCCCTGAACGATCCCGAAGCGCCGCATTTCTCGTCGGGCGTGCATCCGCTTTGGGAAGGCGGTGCGGTGCTGTGCGTGGCGGGACGCGGGCATATCGACGAAATCGCGGCTATGCTTCTCGCCCATGTTCTCACGAAGGACGGCATTGCGGCGCGCGTGATTTCGTCCGAAGAAGTTTCGCCTGCGAATATCCACCTTGTCGAACCGTCGGGCGTGCGGGCGGTTTGCATGTCCTATCTCGATCCCGGCAATTACAAGAATGCGCGCTATCTGGTGCGGCGGCTGAAACGGCAGATTCCCGACGCGGTTTCCATCGGCGGATTCTGGGGATTGAGCGGCGATACGGCCTATCTCGACGCGCTTGAAGCGACGGGCTGCGACGCCGTTGCAACTTCGCTCACGGAAGCGATTTCTCACATACAGGCTGCAGCAAGCGGCAAATTCGTTCCCGCGTCGGCGCAAAAAAAAGACGCGGCATCGGCGTAAGCGCCCACGCGGAACCAAGCCCGCGAACCGCCGTTCTCTCCCCGAGAATTTGGGCAAAACAGGAGAGATCATGGACAAGAACCGCGTATCCGGCGCAATGGACAAAGCCAAAGGCGCCATCAAGGAACAGGCCGGCAAGGCCGTCGGCAATCCCAGACTGCAAAGCGAGGGTGCTGCCGACAAGGCAAAGGGCGAAGTGAAACAGGCGGCCGGAAAAATCGCCGATGCGGCGCGTGAAACTGTAGACCGCGCCTCGGACTCGTTTCACAAGGCAACGAAATAGACTGTTCGACTTTCGATAGGCGCGCGGACGGAAACGTCCGTGCGCTTCTTTTCAGCTTGCCAGTGCGATCTGCGCATTGGCCGGCGCATAGGCCATGCACGATGCGGGAAGATGCATGATGACAATCGTGCCGTGATTTTCTTCGCTTTCGATGATGAGTTCGCCACCATGCATCTGCATCAGCTTGTCCGATAGCGGCAGGCCCAGCCCGGTGCCTTCGCGCTGACGCGAGAGGCTGCCGTCAACCTGCACGAACGGCTCCATGGCGAGCGCGATCTTGTCTTTCGGAATTCCAACGCCGGTATCGGAAACGACGAAATCCATGCCGCCATCCGGCGTCGCGTGCACGTCGAGCGTGATGCGCCCGCCCTTGGGCGTGAATTTCACGGCGTTGGTCAGAAGATTGATCAGCACCTGCTTGAAGCGCACGGGATCGACAATAATCCACGGCAGATTGTCCGCGACATGCACGATCAGCTTGAGGCCGTTATTGTGCGCGCGTTCCTTGATGAGAATGATTCCGCTTTTGACGATGTCCCGCGGATTGACGCGGTCCTTGTTTAGTTCGAACTTCCCCGATTCCACTTTGGCGAGATCGAGAATATCCATGATGATGCTCAGCAGATGCGTGCCGCTGTCATGAATGAAGCCGACATATTCCGTCTGCTTTTCGGAAATTTGGCCAGCGACTCCCGAACTAAGAAGCTCCGAAAAGCCGATGATCGCGTTCAGCGGCGTGCGCAATTCGTGACTCATATTGGCAAGGAATTCGGATTTGGCGCGATTGGCATGTTCGGCATGGGCAAGCGCGCGCTGCAGCGTGCCCTGGCTGCGCTTGAGATCGGTCACATCGCGCGTCGTCACCACCAGCCGCGATGTTCCCTCCGCGCCGCGCACCGGCACAGCAATCGCTTCGCTCACAGAACTGCCGTCCGGCGCGAGCAATTCAAAGCGGCGCGCCTTTCCCGTTTGCAGACAGGCGCGTAATTCCGGGCCGGCTATTTCGCGCGCCCATAATGGGAACGCCTTCAACGCATCGGTTTCGGCAAATCTGTGGCGGTGATAATTGAGATTGGCCGCGCGCGCGCCGGACGGATTCATGGTTTCCAGAACGAAGCGCACATTGTTTCCGGGCGCATATTCCACGCGCAGCAGATAAACACCATCGCTCGCATTTTCGAACAAAGCGCGCCAGCGCGCGTCGGCCACTTCCCAGCGGCGCAATTTCGGCAGCAACAGCAATCCCAGAATGACGACGACCATCGTCAGCATCACAAGACGCGCGGTTTCTTCGAGCAGGCTCAAGCGCCATTGCGCCAGCGCGTCGCTTTCCGACAGGTCGGACGTCACCGCCAGACCAGCAGGCCGGTTGATCGCGGCCACGCTCAAAAATCCGTTCATGATGCCGTTGCGGTCGATCTGCGGAGCGCGACTTCCGGGCTGGGGCGTATCGCCGGCGAGAAATGCGCCGCTCTGGGAATTCCATAACCGCATATGCGTGCCGGGCTGGACCGCGAGCGTCGCGTAAAACCTGTTGAGCATCTCACGGTCGCGCAGCGGATCGAGCTGGCGGAAGATGACGCCGTCATCGCCGCGAAGCTGCGAAAGTCCGGCGGCATAGTCCGCGAAAGAATTCGACATTGTCGCCAGATCGCGCTGCGCTTTGGTCAGCGTGGTGGCGCGTTTGCTGATTTCCAGTCCCACGAACAGCGCCCACACCGTTGCGATCGAGCCGAAAAACACCAGCCCCGCCAAAGCACCCGCCGCAAAACGAATGAGGAAGATCGACCGCCACGACTTTGTCGGTGGCGTCTCCGTTCCGGCCGACAAGATGTTCATCGCTGCTGACATATTTGTTCTTAACGCTCCCCCTCACTCCATTTACCAAGGCAGGGCTTAAATCCGCATTAAAATTACGATTTTAGGGAACTTTGGAGCTGTTCGACTCAGCTTGCGAGCCGGTAGAGCAATAAAGCTTTGTCCGGCAATAGCTTAGCGAAGATATCTGGATTGCCTTGACCCCGCCCCATTCACGCTCTTAGTTGGAGCGGCGGCTGGGAGATTCTTGCCTTGGCGACGGATCACGTGGATGTGCTGATCGTGGGCGCCGGGCTTTCCGGCATCGGGGCCGCATATCATCTGCAAAAGGATTGCCCAAACAAATCTTACGCGATTCTGGAAGGGCGCGAGGCCATCGGCGGCACTTGGGATCTGTTTCGTTACCCAGGCATACGTTCGGATTCCGACATGTACACGATGGGCTATTCGTTTCGCCCGTGGACGGAGCCGAAGGCGCTGGCTGACGGGCCGTCGATCCTGAACTATGTCCGCGACACGGCGACGGAAGCCGGCATCGACCGCAAGATCCGTTTCAATCATTGGGTCACGCGCGCGTCGTGGTCCACCCAAGACGCGAAATGGACGGTTGAGGCTGCGCGAAAATCGCAAGGCGCGCCCGATGAGATCGTGCGCATGACCTGCAATTTCCTGTTTCTATGCGCGGGATATTATCGTTACGCCGAAGGCTACACGCCGGATTTCGCCGGAATGGACCGCTTCAAAGGCGTCCTCGTGCATCCGCAAAAATGGCAGGAGGGTCTCGACTATGCCGGCAAGCGCGTCGTCGTGATCGGCAGCGGCGCCACCGCGGTGACGCTGGTGCCGGAAATGGCGAAGACCGCCGCGCATGTGACCATGCTGCAGCGTTCGCCCACCTATGTCGTGTCGCGCCCCGGGCAGGACGGCATTGCTCATTGGTTGCGCAAACATTTGCCGGCGAAGGCGGCCTACGGGTTGTCGCGCTGGAAGAATGTGCTTCTTGGCATGTTCTTCTTCCAGATGTCGCGGCGCCGACCCGAACAGACGAAGCGGATGCTTCTGAAAGGCGTTCGTAACGAGCTTGGGCCCGACTACGACGTCGATACGCATTTCACGCCCCGCTACAATCCGTGGGACCAGCGCGTCTGCCTTGTGCCCGATTCCGATTTCTTTGCCGCGATCAAAAACGGCAGCGCCTCAGTTGCGACCGATCACATCGAAACCTTCACCGAACGCGGGCTGAAGCTCAAATCCGGCAAGGAGCTTGAGGCTGATATCATCGTCACCGCAACGGGACTCGTGCTCGAGCTTCTGGGCGGCATGGAATTCAGCGTTGACGGGCGCGCGGTCGACCTGTCCAAAACGCTGAATTACAAAGGCATGATGTATAGCGGCGTGCCCAATCTGGCGTCGGTGTTCGGTTACACAAATGCTTCATGGACGTTGAAAGCCGATCTCACCTGCGCCTATGTCTGCCGTCTGCTGAACCACATGGACGGCAAAGGCATGCGTCAGTGCACACCGCGCAACCATGACCCAAACATGCCGACCGAACTCTTCAGCAATTTCTCTTCGGGCTATATTCAACGCACAATTGATCGTTTCCCCAAACAGGGCACACGGCCGCCATGGAAGCTCCATCAGAACTACGCCCTCGACATCGTGAGTCTGAAATTCGGCTCGGTTGAGGATGAGGCGATGGAATTCTCCAATCCCGTGCCCGCCAAAACTGAACGCGCGCTGGAAAAACTGGCCGGTTAACCGCATTTCCATACTGCGCCAGCGTCACGCCGGGCGCGCAGCACAAATATTCATTATTCGCCGCTTTGAAAGCCCCGCTTTTATCCATAACATCCGGACCGAATATTTGGCGGATGGGGCAGCAATATGCAGGACGCTATGACCATGGTCTCGTTTATCCTCTGGTCTTTCATCGGAATCCTTGCGCTGATCGGCGTGTTTTCCGGTTTTTTCACGGTGCAGCAGCAATCGCGCGCCATCATCGAACGGTTCGGCCGTTATGTACGCACGGCCAATCCGGGCCTGAACTTCAAAATTCCCTATATCGATCATGTTGTGCAGCGCGTGTCGCTGCGCGTGCAGCAATTGCCCGTCGAAGTCGAAACCAAAACGCTCGACAATGTGTTCGTGAAGATTTTCGTGGCGGTGCAATTTCGCGTCATCGAGGGCAATGAAGCGGATTCCTATTACAAGCTGCAGGATCATATCGAACAGATAAAGTCCTATGTACTCGATGTCGTGCGCGCCAAAGTGCCCAAGATGAATCTCGACGAAGTGTTCGAGAAAAAGGACGACGTCGGCAGCGCGGTAAAAACCGAACTCGACGTTTCCATGAAAATCTATGGTTTTGAGATTCCCAACGCACTCGTCACCGACGTGAACCCGGCCGACAATGTGAAATCGGCGATGAACGAAATCCAGACGCAGCAGAGATTGCAGGTCGCCGCCGCTGCGAAGGGTGAGGCCAACAAAATCCTCGTGGTCAAGAATGCCGAAGCCGAAGCGGAATCCAAACGGCTTCAGGGCGAAGGCATCGCCAAGGAGCGCCGCGCCATCATCGATGGCTTGCGCGAATCCATTGCGGCCTTCACCGACAAGATCGGCGGCGTTTCCGCACCGGAAGTGCTCCAGCTCGTGCTGCTGACGCAATATTTCGACACGATGAAGGACATCGGCGTGTCGGCTGGCAGCAAGGTAATCCTGCTGCCGCATTCGCCCGCCGGCATGACCGATATCACCGATCAATTGCGCACCGCGATCATCTCCGGCAACGAGGCGACGAAGACGGAAAAGTAAATTGAAACCCGGATCGCGTAAATTCGTGAAATCTGACGGGAAAAAGCCCACGGCCCCGAAGAAACGAAAACCACCGGCAGCAATATCAACGGGCCAATGCCTGTGCGGCGCGGTGCAAATCGAAATCGATGTTCCCGCCCGCTGGGCGTGGCACGATCATTCGCGTGCCAGCCGCATCGCGCATGGCGCAGCCTACGCCACTTACGTCGGATGTTGGCGAAGCCGTCTGCGCATCACGAAAGGCGCCGACCGCGTCACCCGGTTCGAGGACAGCGCAACAAAAACCGCGCGAAGCTTTTGCGCGCGATGCGGCACACCGCTCTTTTATGAACGGGCGCATTCACCCCAGATGGTGAATGTTCCCCGCGCGCTTTTCGAAACGCGCACAGGCCGCGAGCAGCTCTATCACATCGCCATCGAGCAATCGCCGGAATGGACTTATCGCGGCGAAAAGCTGGTTCCGCTGAAAGGATTTCCCGGCGTCGTGTGGGAACGCCACGGACGGAAAAAGCGCTCCGAACACGGTGGAGCCTTCTGATTTCGATGCCAGTTGAACCAGGCACGACGCAACTGGTGTGCCTCTATCCGCCCAGCCCAACGCTGATGGTGGCGAACGGACCATAGAAACCGACATTCTCCGATTTGCGCGCGTCAATGCCCCCGTCCATCGCGTGGAAGAACATATCGGCGCGATAGCCCGCACTGACTTTCGCATTGGCATAGCGGAACGACAGCCCGGCAAAGCCTCCGACATTGGGCACGGTGGCCGTATGCGAGCGCGTCACGTTCACAGGCGTGGGGCTGTAGGTGACTATCCGATAGCCAGGGGTTTCGTTGTGTTCAGGATGAGATTTCGCCAGCGCGTCGTGGTGGACTTTCGCGCGCTGCCGCCCGAAGAGCACGGCTGCGTTAACGCCCCAATCGAGCGTCACGTCGCTGTCTTGTGCGGTGCTGACGAGCGGCGCGGAAGCGTTCCACGAAAGCGACGGCCCTATCCCGCGAAAGCTGCGCGAAGCCTGAAGATTGGCCTGGTTGGTGTGATAGGGCTGATATGGGGCAAGTTTGATTCCATTAAAGTACTTGTAACTAAAATGCCAATCAGGATTCGATTTGATAGCGATGTTCGATTTGGCTGTGAATTGTGCAAACCGGACACCCAGGTTCACGACCGATGAGCCATGGTGACCACCGAATATCCCAAGCCCTACATCCTTGCCGGCCTGAAAATCCAGAACCGCATGGCTTTCGCTGTTCCGCACGCTGGTATCGGCAAATCTATTGGCAATCGGCGGAACATATTTGGCGATGGAAGGATGTCCGGAAACCGTTCCCAGCCCATAAACAGTGAATGGTTTTGGGTGGCTCTGCTGACTGACATCTCTGTTGTTCGTTGAACGGCCATAGCGGACGGATGCCGAGAAAACCCAATCGCTGCCTTGCGGTTCGAAGGAGAGTTTGCCTGTCTCATCGATGCTGGAGA
>DATCEI010000179.1:0-18004 GCA_036510185.1 Rhizomicrobium sp.
GGGTCAGCTCGCTGACGGTCAGCTCCGCCTCGCGCAACAGCAGCAACAGCCGCAACCGTGTAGGATCGCCCGCCGCACGCAACATCGCCACAACGCTTTCCATGCCTGACCTTTCGCTGCCATCATATAAATATATCTTTATATCATTATGCAAGACGTTAAGTGTCATTCACTGGGTTTTGGCGCGCGCGGTAACTATGCTGAGTCTTTCCGGGCACAGGCTGAGGATTTTGCGCGTTGCTGGTAATCTTCTTGCTGCGTTCACCTATATAAGTGTTGCCGGGCGCAAATCCGGATTCGCCGTTTTCGCATGGATAGACCCATAATGAACGCCTTGAGGGGAATTTCTGTAGCATTTCTAGGCATTTGGCTGTCGGCCTGCTCCACAATGGGCGGCAATGACGCGACCAATGACCCGTTCGAGGCGACGAATCGCCAGGTTTTCGCCTTTGACGAAAAGGTGGACCGCAACATCCTGCTGCCCACGGCCGCCTTCTATGTGCAGGTCGTGCCGGGGCCGGTGCGGGATTCCGTCCACAACTTTCTGGCGAACCTCGACGATCCCATCATTTTCGCCAATGACATCCTGCAGGGCGAGACCAAGCGCGGCGCCCAGACGATGGGCCGCTTTGTCGTCAATACCACCGCAGGCGTAGGCGGGCTTTTCGATGTGGCCGCGAAAGCCGGCGTTCCGCAGCATGGGGAGGATTTCGGCCAGACGCTGGCGGTGTGGGGCGTGCCGGAAGGGCCGTACCTCGTGCTGCCGTTCCTGGGGCCGGACCCACCGCGCGACGCCACCGGCCAGCTGGTGGACTACCTGTTCGATCCCACGACCTATCTGCGCTACAAACAGCATATCTGGTGGTCGGCCGGTCGCGAGGTTGTGAACGTGATCGATATCCGGGCGCGCAATGCGGCGATTGTGCAGGGTATTGAGCGCGGATCGGTGGATTATTATGCCTCCGTCCGCAGCCTGTACCGGCAGCACCGTCAGAACGAGATCGACAACGGCAAGACAAACACGAACAATCTGCCGAACTTCTGACCCGCTGAAGCGTTGCCTCGCCGGGAACTTCTAGAGCGCCCGGCAGTGCGGGCCAGAAACGGGAATTCGACAATGCATCTCTCAGCAGCATTCGGCACAAGAGTTCGCGGCGCGTTTTTCGTGAGCGTGATGGCGGCTTCGTTCGGGTTGGCCGCACTTCCCGCGCGCGCGGCGACGCCGGCGGAAACTTTCGTCTCTGTGAATATCCAGAAGGGCCTGACGATTCTCGGCAACCGCAATCTGGCGCCGGCCGACAAAAGCGCGCGGTTTCGCGATTTCCTGACCGAGCTCACCGACATACGCCGCATCGCGCTGTTCACGCTGGGGCCGGTGAAGCGCACCGCATCGCCCGCGGATCTGAACGCCTTCGTCGATGCGTTCCATGATTTTGCAGTGGGGGTTTATGAATCGCGCCTGTCGGCCTATTCGGGGCAGACGCTGAAGGTCACCGGATCCAACGAGCGCGCGCCGGGCGATTACATCGTTTCGACCGTGATCGTCGATCCGAATGCGCAATCGGGCGATCAGCCCTTGCAGGTGGATTTCCGTGTTGAAGATGAAAATGGAAGATTCGTCGTCATCGATGTGAGCGTGGCCGGCATCTGGCTTGCCATCGAAGAACGCGACCAGTTCACCGCGTTTCTGGATCAGAACCAGGAAAGCGTGCCCGCGCTCGTTTCCCATTTGAAGCAGCTGACGCGGCAAATCCGCAATGGCGGCCCGCCGCCGTCGGAGTAAGCGGAAGCAACTTTTATTTTCTCAACTCACCCTACCCGTCATGGCCGGGCTTGACCCGGCCACCCATCGCGCTCGCGTCTGCGAGCGCAGCAGAGTCTTTCCGATGCATAGACATGCATCGGATGGATGGCCGGATTTAATCCGGCCATGACGGAACATAGATAAACTCAAATCTAAACCGCTCTACGCCCGCGCGAAGCGCCCCGCACCGTCAGGCGCGAGCAAATCGTTTGTATTTGATGCGGTGCGGCTGGTCGGCGTCGATGCCGAGGCGACGCTTTTTGTCGGCTTCGTAGTCCTGATAATTGCCTTCGAACCATTCCACATGGCTGTCGCCTTCGAAAGCGAGCATATGCGTCGCGATGCGGTCGAGGAACCAGCGGTCATGGCTGATGATCATGGCGCAGCCCGCGAAGTCTTCCAGCGCGGATTCCAGCGCGCGCAAGGTTTCAACATCGAGGTCGTTGGTCGGTTCGTCGAGCAGCAACAGGTTCGCGCCGGATTTCAGCATCTTCGCCAGATGCACGCGATTGCGCTCGCCGCCTGATAGCTGGCCGACTTTCTTTTGCTGGTCGCCGCCCTTGAAATTGAACGCGCCGACATAGGCGCGTGATTGCATCGTGCGCTTGCCAAGTTCCAGCACATCGAGGCCGTCCGAGATTTCCTGCCACACGGTTTTGTTGGCGTCGAGCGCATCACGCGACTGATCGACATAACCGATCTGCACCGTGGGGCCGACGCGCAACATGCCGGCATCCGGCGTTTCCTGACCCGTCAGCATACGGAACAATGTCGTCTTGCCCGCGCCGTTCGGCCCGATGACGCCGACAATGCCGCCGGGCGGCAGATTGAAATTCACATTCTCGAACAGCAGCCGGTCGCCATAGGCCTTGCTCACGCCTTCCGCTTCCACAACCACCGCACCCAGACGTTCGGCAACGGGAATGACGATCTGCGCCGCGGTGCCGCGCTGTTCCTGCGATTTCGCCAGCAACTCCTCATAGGAATTGATGCGTGCTTTCGATTTGGCCTGACGCGCGCGCGGGCTTTGCGAAATCCATTCGCGTTCGCGCGCGATGGTGCGCTGCTGGGCGGCTTCTTCGCTCGATTCCTGTTTCAGACGTTTTTCCTGCACGACGAGGAACGAGGAATAATTGCCTTCGTGCGGAATACCGCGGCCGCGATCCAGTTCCAGAATCCAGCCCGTCACATTGTCGAGGAAGTAGCGGTCATGCGTGACGAGGATCACGCAGCCCTTATATTCGCGCAGCGTGTGTTCGAGCCATTCCACCGATTCCGCATCGAGATGGTTGGTCGGTTCGTCGAGCAGAAGAATATCGGGCGCGTTGAGCAGAAGTTTGCAAAGCGCGACGCGGCGGCGCTCACCGCCGGACAGTTTGGTCACATCGGCATCGCCATCGGGGCAACGCAACGCATCCATCGCCTGCTCGACCTGCGAATCCAGATCCCACAATCCTTGCGCTTCGATCTCGTCCTGAAGCTTGGACATTTCATCGGCGGTTTCGTCGGAATAGTTCGAAGCGATTTCGTTGTAGCGGTCGAGCAGCGCCTTCTTCGCGGCGACACCCTCCATGACGTTCTCGAAGGCGTTCTTTGTGGGATCGAGTTGAGGTTCCTGCGGCAGATATCCCATCCGCACGCCATCCGCCGCCCACGCCTCGCCCGTGAACTCACTGTCGAGGCCCGCCATGATGCGCATGAGCGTGGATTTGCCAGCACCATTGACGCCCACAATGCCGATTTTCGCGCCGGGATAGAAAGACAGCCAGATGTCTTTCAGAACCTGCTTTCCACCCGGATAGGTCTTCGACAGACCTTTCATCACATAAACATATTGCGGGCCGGCCATCGGGATTCCTGTGCTGTCGGGTTGGGTGGCGGGTTTTAGCGAAGGCGCGGCAATGCCGCAACCATTTCAGGCGCGTGCGGGAAATTCAGAGAAATCAGAACTTGATCTTGGCGCGCGACACCAGCGCCAGAGCGTTGGTGCGGTCTTGGCCCGCGAGATTGACCTGATAGGCGGCATTGGCCTGTAACGCCAGCGCGCCGTCGAGGAACGTGGTCACGTAGCCGAGTTCGATATCGGTTTCGGGCGTCGAGGTCGCGAGCGAAAGATGCTCGTGCCCGATGATGAGATTGCCGTTGTCGTCCACGCCATCCGCCGCCGTGATGTTCGCGCCGCCGCTGTAGATCTGAATGGGGCGCGTCACCGCGAAGCCCAGCGAGTCATCGCCGAACAGACCGTGCTTGGCGACCGCGATGCCGTAAGCGCGGCTGTGCAGTGCATCCGCCGAGGTGATGAGGCCGTTGGGTTTCAGATCGAGCTGCGTGATGCCTTCGCTATACGACGCCGTCGTCACCCAGCCATCGCCGAAGCCGACGCGCGCGGACACGCCCAGCGCCGTCGTGTTCGCGGCATCGGATGTGGACAGCGCACCGCTCGCGAACCCGCCCAGCAACCCGTTTTCTTCGGAGGACTGCGTCGCCGTCAGGCCGAGGCCGCCCCAATTGGCGAAATCCCATGACACGCCAACAACGGAAGCATTGACGGTGCGCAGATTGTAACTGGTTTGCGGACCTTCAAGCTGATCGACCATCGAATAGGTATCGACGGCAAACGGATCCCGATAGGCGCCGAGCGAGGCTTCGCCGAAACGGAAACGCAGGTCACTGGCCAGCGCAATCGTCGTGCCGATGAATGAGCCGCCATTGGCAAGCGAGGCGTAAGGAGAATTTACTGCCGACGCCGACATGAAGAGGCCGTCATAGGCTGGGCTTGCCGATGCGTCATATTCGTTGAAGCGGCCAGCCATATCGAGGCGATAACCGAAATCGGCGGTCATGCCCTGAAAGATCTGTGTCGAGACGTTCAAATCCTGAACGCTGTGCGTGGTGTAATCGTTGTCGCGCAATTCGCCGGAGATCATACGCGGCGTCGTCGTGTCGATGGAGTAGCCCGACGCGAATGTGGGACCGAACGGTCCCTCCATGCCTATCGCGAACGGAGAAATCGAGGTGAAATCATCCGACATCAGCAGATCGCCGTAATAGCTTTTCACATTGGCGGCGGCGGTGAGATCGGCGTTGAAATCGCGGCCGAAGGAATCGATCACCACAGCGTGTTTCAGGATCGCGCTTTTGGAAATCGCAGCGGCGAGCGGGCCGGTGACCATCGAAGCCAGCGCATTGGTCGCGCCCTTCGATTGCAGATTGGAACCAAGCGTTCCCGCACTCGTCGGCACAAGGCCGCCCGCGGTTTGATAGGAATTGGCGAGCACAACCGTGCCCGGCGGAGGTGGCGGCGGCGGCACATTGACCGGATTCATCGCCCTGGTGACATCGACTTCGCCATGGCCATAAACCGGATCGACGCCGAGCGCGCCGAGATCGTCCGCCGTCTGGAAAATGACCGACGCGATCTGGTCCGAACGCAAATACGGCCAATCGCCTTTGATGAGCGCCGCCACGCCGGTCACATAAGGCGTCGCCATCGATGTGCCGGAGAGGTAGCCGTAATCCGCAGCCTTCCTGTTGCCGTTGCCGACCGACGACCAAATATCCACGCCCGGCGCGACGACGAAGTAATCCTTCATGCAATAGACAGAACCATCATGCACTTCGCAGCGCGTGCTGGGCACCTGACTGAAATTGGTGATCGAACCGAGACCATTATTGGCGCAAGCGCCTTGACCGTTGGGATTGCACTCCGTCGCGCCGACCACGATCATCGAACCGCGCACGCCATCCTGCAACGCGGCTTCGGACAGAAATCCGCCGGTCGGATCGCGCGTGCCGGAATTGCCCGCGGCGACAACAAGCAACGCACCGTCGCTCACGGCTTGCGCCATTTCAGAAATATCGGCTGGCGCAATCGTCGGCCCGCCAATGGAAACATTGATGACGCTGGCTTTGTGTTGGGCTGCCCACAACACACCCTCGCTCACACCGTCACACGCATCCTGATCGCTGCTGCAAACCTTCACGGGCAGGATGCTCGCCTGATAGGCAAGCCCCGTGTTCGTGCCCCCCGCGATGCCCGCCACATGCGTGCCATGCGTGGAATCCGCGCCGGGGAAAATATCGAGATCGCCGCCGCGTTTATTGTCGTTCGACGTACACGGATTAACGGCGCTGACGATGCAACCGCCCTTCAGCACGCGGCCCGTGAATTCCGGATTGTTGAGATCGATGCCCGTATCGACAATGCCGATGATCACGCCTTTGCCGTTCGAACTGAAATCCCATCCGAAGGCCGAGGCCGCAATCGAATGCGGCGTCATGCACCAGCCGCCGGGGAAACCAGCGGTATCGCACGGATCGGGCGTCAGCGAAGACGAGTCGAAATGTTTCTGCGGCAGAATTTGAATCGTCGGTAGGCTTGCATTGCCGCGCGCGTGAACGCCATAGACCGAACCGTCAGCGGCGAATTGCGTGGGCGTGAAGACCGATGACAAATCCAGACGGTCGCCACCGAGCGAGATTTGCGTTTGAGTCGCGGCAGGCGCAGACGCGCACATGCCGAGCGCAATTGCGCCCGCAATCAGGCTACTCAGCCGATTACGCATCCCCCTCAAAACCTGAATCCCCTGATCCATCGAAATTCCCACGAAAAACTTTAGCAGAAGGGCCGCTCCATTCAACGTAAACCTTTGCAAAACCTGTTGCTTTGCCGTCACAGCGCGCCGGACTCTTGCAGCGCGTTTTGCATTAAATTATCGCCACGCAATATAGTTGCGCGATGCCCTCCCAAACCGTTTACGATTCCCCGTCCGCACAGATTGAACAGGCCGCGCCGAAAGGGAAAGATCGCCGCCGGCCAGCACAGAGGATTCCATGACAGACCGGGTGACAGTGGCGATCGAGAACGGCGTGGCCGATGTGCGGCTGGTGCGCGCGGACAAGATGAACGCCCTCGACATGGCGATGTTCCACGCCCTGATCGAGACGGGCGAAATGCTCAAGCGCGATACGGCTTTGCGCGCCGTGGTGATCTCCGGCGAAGGCCGCGCCTTCTGCGCCGGTCTGGACATGATGAGCTTCGCGCAAATGGGCAATGGCAAAGGGGGAAGCGGCAGCCTCGTGGACCGCGAATTCGGCATCGCCAATCGCGCGCAGCAGGCAGTGTTTGTGTGGCGGCAAATCCCCGTGCCCGTGATCGCGGCGGTGCATGGCGTGGCCTTCGGCGGCGGCTTTCAGCTCACGCTTGGCGCGGACATGCGTTACGTCGCGCCGGACACGAAGATGTCGATCATGGAGATCAAATGGGGGCTTATTCCCGATATGTCGGGCATTTTGTTGATGCCCGCTTTGGCGCGGGGCGATGTCATTCGCGAGCTGACTTATACGGGCCGCGTGTTCTCCGGCACGGAAGCGCTGGCTTACGGTTTCGCGACGCGCGTTTGCGATGATCCGCGCACGGAGGCGTTGGCCACCGCGCGCGAGATCGCCAACAAAAGTCCGCATGCGATCCGCGCCGCCAAGCGGCTGTTCAACCTTCCGGCGGACACCGATCCGGCGACGATTCTGCTTCAGGAAACCGAGGAGCAGGTGGCGCTTATCGGCTCGCCAAACCAGATGGAAGCGGTGATGGCGAACATGCAGAAACGGGAACCGAAATTCCTCGATCCGGCATAAAGCGCAGTCCCGCGAAGTGCAAAGCGGTTCGCGTCAGACTGCACGAAAATTGGGAACTAAGGTTCCCACAAGTTCCGCGTAAGTGTCTGCCCTATAAAGATAAATTCATGTTCTTGCCGGAACGGGATTTTATTTCCGCCGTTATCTAAAGGCACCCAACGAAGGAGCCTTTCATGGCGGAAAATGAAAATCGCAACCAGAACAAAAACCGCGAACACGAAAACAAGGCCGGTCAGGATCGCACCCGCACACAGCAAGGCGATCAGCAGAACATGAACCGTACCGGCGAGAAGAGCGCGGGTCAGAAATCTGGCGAACACAGCGGCTCGAGCGCGCAAAAGCGTTAATCGTTTTCGAGCTGTTCTTTGATTGCCGCGCAATCTGGCGCAAACCGCTTCACACTTTGCGGGATTGCGCTTTGAGACGGCCTCGCTCTCCCCCGCGAGGCCGTCTTCTTATGTGTTGAGAAATTGTCAGTGATGGTTTAAGCCAGCCGCCATCGAAATTTCTGGGAGGTTCGGTATGGCTGAGGCATATATCGTCGCTGCGGCGCGCACGGCTGGCGGCAAGAAGGGTGGCAAGCTCGCAGGCTGGCACCCGGTCGATCTGGCAGGCAAGGTTCTCGACGCGCTGGTAGATCGCGCAGGCATCGATCCGGCACAGGTCGAAGACGTCATCATGGGTTGTGTCAGCCAGGTCGGCGAGCAGGCCATCAACGTCGCGCGCAATGCGGTACTTGCCTCCAAGCTTCCCGAAAGCGTGCCCGCCACCAGCGTGGATCGCCAATGCGGTTCCTCGCAACAGGCGCTCCACTTCGCGGCGCAGGCCGTGATGAGCGGCTCGATGGATGTGGTCATCGCAAGCGGCGTCGAAAGCATGACGCGCGTGCCGATGGGCCTTTCGGCCATGCTTCCCGCCAAGGAAGGCTTCGGCATGTACAAAAGCCCGCGCATGGAAGAGCGCTATCCGGGCATCCAGTTCAGCCAGTTCATGGGCGCCGAAATGCTGGCGAAGAAATACGATCTCACGAAGGACGAACTGGACGAATACGCCTACAACTCGCATCGCAAGGCCATTGCCGCGACGCAAGCCGGCGCGTTCAACAACGAAATCGTGCAGCTTGAAATCACGACCAAGGACGGCTCCAAGGAAATGCATCACGTCGATGAAGGCATCCGCTTCGAAGCGAGCCTCGACGGCATCAAGGCCGTGAAGCTTCTCGCCGAAGGCGGGCGCGTGACGGCCGCCACATCGAGCCAGATCTGCGACGGCGCATCCGGCGTGCTCGTCGTCAATGAGCGCGGCCTGAAGGCGCTGGGCGTGAAGCCCCTCGCCCGCATCGTCCACATGACGGTCATCGGCCACGATCCCGTCATCATGCTGGAAGCCCCGATCCCCGCCACGCAACGCGCGCTGCGCAAGGCCGACATGAAGATCGACGACATCGATCTCTATGAGGTCAACGAGGCCTTCGCGCCGGTGCCGGTGGCCTGGCTGCGCCAGCTCGACGCCAACCCCGAGAAGATCAACGTCAATGGCGGCGCGATTGCGCTGGGCCATCCGCTGGGCGGCTCGGGCACGAAGCTGATGGCGACGCTGGTGCATGCGCTGCAGGCGCGCGGCAAACGCTACGGCCTCCAAACCATGTGCGAAGGCGGCGGCCTCGCCAACGTCACCATCGTCGAGCGGCTCTAACCGCCCATCTTTCTCCTCTTAAAAAAGGCCCGGCCCGCATGGCCATGCGGACTGGGCCTTTTCTGATTCCGTCGCGTCCGGCAGGCAGGCGGAAGGCCATAGGCCAACCACAAAGCACCCTCGCTTCAATCTCCCCGGTTCTTGCGAGCAACGGACGCAGCACCACCGGCCAAGGGGCGCAAGGCTTTCCCGTTTTCGCGCGGACGCACGCAAGCTTGCGCCCTCACCTGTCTGGTCTTGCGGTTAAGCTAGGTCTGCACGTCAGGTTGCTCCATCGTCTCTCATGGGACAAATAGGGAACAGTTTTCCGCGTTTCAAGGGCTGGCGCGGGTAATATTTCTGACAATTTGTCAGCCAAGTTTGGGGGGTGGCGGGGGTTTTGGCGGTGTCGAGGTTGTCGCTTGCGGAGCCGCTTGGTTCTTTGTTCCTGCAAACCACCCACCAACCATCCGTCATCGCCCGTCCCTACGCTGTCGCTAGGAACTGTCCGGGCGACCCAATTTTCTAGAAACAAAATGGGTTGCCGGATACTTCGCAAAAAAGCTCAAGACCGGGCAATGACGAATTTTGGTGAGTTCAGAATTTCAATTTTTCCAGAATCGGCCTCAACTGCGGCGCGATATCCGGCCGCGAAAGCGCGACGGCGATATTGGCGTGCAGGAATCCCACCTTGTCGCCGCAATCGTAGCGCGCGCAACTTGTTTCTACCGCGTGAAACGGTACGCGTCCGATGAGCCGCGCCATGGAATCCGTCAGCTGGATTTCGTTGCCCGCGCCGCGTTCCTGCCGGTCAAGCTCTGCGAAAATTTCCGGCGGCAGAATGTAACGCCCGATGATGCAGAGCGTGGATGGCGCGCTTTCCGGATCCGGCTTTTCCACCACGCCGCGCACTTCGGTGATGTTGCCGCTCTTCTTGCCCGGATCGATGACGCCATAGCGTTTGGTTTCGGCGCGCGGTTTTTCTTCCGCCGCTACGATCACGCCGCCGCCAACCTGATTATAGGCCTCGATCATCTGGGCGACCGCGCCGGGTTTGCCGACCATCAGATCGTCCGGCAACAACACGGCAAACGGTTCATTGCCCACGAAGTGCCGCGCCGACCACACCGCATGGCCAAGCCCCAGCGGTTTCTGCTGGCGCGTGAAGCTGACCGAACCCGTCTTGGGCAGGCCTTCCAGCAAACTGTCCAGTTCCGCATTCTTGTCGCGCTCGCTGAGCAGGCTCTCAAGCTCGTAAGCGTGGTCGAAATGGTCCTCCAGCACATGCTTGCCGCGGCCCGTCACGAAGATGAACTGCTCGATCCCCGCCTCGCGCGCCTCTTCGACGGCGTATTGCACGACCGGCTTGTCCACGACCGGCAGCAT
The DNA here is from genome assembly GCA_036510185.1 of Rhizomicrobium sp. GTDB lineage: Bacteria > Pseudomonadota > Alphaproteobacteria > Micropepsales > Micropepsaceae > Rhizomicrobium. The sequence goes on from DATCEI010000179.1 coordinate 10,499, forward strand.
CTCCTTCGGCACCGCCTTGGTGGCGGGCAGGAAGCGCGTGCCCATACCGGCGACCGGAAAAACGGCTTTGCGGACGGGCTGGGGGTGGGACATGGATCGGCTTTCCGGTGGGTTTGTGCCTGAACTTCATGGCATATTGCGCGCGAGATCGTCCACCCGCCGCCGGAGACAGGCTGAATGCGCATACTTCTGACGGGTGGAGCCGGGTTCATCGGCTTTCATGCGAGCAAGGCCCTCCTGGCCCGTGGACATGACGTCGCAGCCCTGGACGATTTGAACCCTTATTACGACCCGGCCCTGAAAAAAGCCCGGCTGACACAACTAGAAGGCGAGCGCGGCTATCGCTTTGCGGAGGCCGATATTGCCGATGCCGGGGCGCTGGCGGCAGGCGCGGGCAACGGGGGCTATGACGCCATTCTGCATCTGGCGGCACAGGCGGGCGTGCGTTACGCGGCGGAAAATCCGGCGGCCTATACGCGCTCCAACCTCATCGGCCACCAGAACATGCTGGAATTTGCGCGGGCGTGCGAAGGCCTCGGCCATTTCGTCTACGCGTCGTCGAGTTCGGTCTATGGCAACGACACCGTGCCGCCGTTTTCGGAAGACGCACGCGCCGATCGGCCCGTTTCCTATTACGGCGCCACCAAGCGCGCCGGCGAATTGCTGTCGCATTCCTACGCGGAATTGTTCGGGCTGAAGCAGACGGGCCTGCGCTTCTTCACTGTCTATGGACCGTGGGGACGGCCCGACATGGCCTACTGGATTTTTACCGACGCGATCCTGCGCGGCAAGGCATTGCCAATTTTCGGCGGCGGCAAGCTCAGGCGGGATTACACATATATCGACGACATCGTAGCAGCGCTGGTGCGGATCGTTGAGACGCCTCTCACGCACGCCGAAGGCGCGCCGCATCGCGTTTACAATCTCGGCAACAGCCATCCAGAGGAAACGCTCGATCTCGTGCGCGCCATTGAAAAAGCGACGGGCAAGAAAGCGCTGCTTGAAGATGCGAAAGGTCCGCCCGGCGATGTGCGCGAAACCTACGCAAACATCTCGCGCGCGGCGCGCGATTTTGGTTTCGCGCCGAAGGTCGGTCTCAACGAAGGCATCCCGCGTTTCGTGGAATGGTATCGGCGCTTCTACGCCGTTTGATCGGGACTCGCAGGCGCGCGCCCGACGCTGATGTAACGGAAACCCGCCGCCGCCATCTGCGCGGGCGGATAGATGTTGCGCAAATCCACCATAAGCGGTTGCTTCAACAGTGATTTGACACGCGGCAAATCCAGCGCGCGGAATTCATTCCATTCGGTAAGGATCACCACGCCATCCGCACCATCCATCGTGGCATAGGAATCTTCACACAATTCGATGGAGAGCAGCTTCTTGGCTTCCTTCGCGCCTTCGGGATCATAGGCGCGGATATGTGCGCCTTTGTCCTGCAAATACGGCACAATCGCGAGGCTCGGCGCATCGCGCATGTCATCCGTATTGGGTTTGAAAGTCAGTCCCAATATTGCAATCGTTTTGCCGCCGACGCCGCCGAAAGCCTGTTCGATTCTGTGCGCCATTGCGGTCTTGCGCGCTTCGTTGACGGAAACCACGGCCTCGACAATGCGGATAGTCGCGCCGGCATCCACCGACGTTTTCAAAAGCGCCAGCATATCTTTCGGAAAACAGGAACCGCCGAAGCCTGGCCCCGCATGCAGGAATTTATTGCCGATACGTCCATCGAGGCCGATGCCGCGCGCCACCTCCTGCACATCGGCGCCGACTTTTTCACACAGATTCGCGATCTCGTTGATGAATGTTACCTTCGTCGCCAGAAACGCATTGGCGGCATATTTGATCAACTCGGCACTTTCACGGCCGGTGAACATCATCGGCGTCTCGCGCAGGAACAGCGGACGATAGACTTCCTTCATCACCTCGCGCGCGCGTTCGGTATCGCAGCCGACAACCACGCGGTCGGGCCGCCGGAAGTCTTCGATCGCCGAACCTTCACGCAAAAATTCCGGATTGGAGGCCGCATCGAATTCCGCATCGGGCCGAATGCGCCGGATGATGCGTTCGATCTCGCGGCTCGTGCCCACGGGCACGGTCGATTTCGTCACCACCACGGCATAGCCCGTTAGCGCTCGCGCAATTTCCTCGGCCGCGGCGAAAACGTAAGTGAGATCGGCGTGGCCATCGCCGCGGCGGCTGGGCGTGCCCACCGCGATGAACACGGCATCCGCGCCGCGCACCGCCACGGAAAGATCGTCCTCAAAAGAAAGCCGGTTCGCCTTCACATTTGCCGCGACCACGTCTTCCAGGCCCGGCTCGTAAATCGGCATCACGCCGCGTTTCAGCGCCGCGATCTTTTGCGCGTCTTTGTCCACGCAAACAACATTGTGCCCGAACTCGGAAAGACACGCCCCCGAGACCAACCCCACGTAACCCGTGCCGACAACAGCAATGCGCAAATGAGTCTCCCCTAACAAAAATCAATTTTGGGTTTGAACAGGCCTTTTTATATATTCCCTAGAGCTACGACAAGAAATTCGTTCTTTATGAAACGCGACTGAACGGCAATAAGGCAAACACGCCGCTTCATCAGTCATCGCGCAACATCCACGCGTGTTCCGTGGTATCCAGCGCCTTGGCCAACTCGTCGAAATTCTCGATCACGTTGCGCAACGCCTCCGGCGTTTGTTTGACGAAGGCGGGCTTGTGCTTTTTGAAAGGTGCGATCTGAAGGAAATCCGCCAATTGCTGGGCAACGATAGCGCACAATTCGCCTACCTCATCGAAAATCTCCGAATATTCCAGTTCCAGAAGCCGGGGATGTTTTTCGAGAATCTTCTTCACGCGCTCATATTCGCGCTTCATCGTTCTGATGAATTGCAGGCAGGCGCGCGGATCAATCTTCAGATTGCGTATCGTGATGGCGTCTTGGGATTTGGCGTGCCATTCATCGTTAAGCTGGGCCAACTGGCCGGAAACGAACGCCTTCAAATGATTTTTTCGGCCCAGGTGAATGACGGGGACCTTGCGGCCCCGCAAAACCTGGAAAATTGTCGGCGGCTCCAGAATGCCCAGCCAATGGGCATTGAAATGATGCAGCGAGGAATATTTTATATCGATGATCGTATGCGCCTTTTTTGTTCGCGCTTTAAGAAAATCCGCATAAAGCGCGAAACGCTTCCCATACGCGCCGGGCAAGCCCATATCGGGGTCTTTTTCAATCAGGTTGCGCAGGAACCAGAAATAATTGGGCTCGCGGTCGATGGCATCGTGGTGGAACACCTCGCCCAGACTGGACACAGAGGGATGCTGGTCCAGCACCGAGCCAAGCGCCCCCGTCCCCGACCGCTGCCGCGCGATGATCACCCCAAGCGCCATATTCGTCCTCCTATAAATCGACCGAAGGACTACGCTTCCTGTTCTGTTAGTCGCGGAGTTTTATCTAGTGTGAGCTTTGTATAGCCGAATGCATCGAGATCGGGCTTGTAACGGTCATGGATCATGTCGAGCAGTTCGGGTGTGTAGTATTGCGCCAGCCTGTCCGCGGCACTGGTTTTGGACGGCGAAAGATTTTGATCCAGCTCGGTATTCCTTTTTGCTCCGAGTTTCTTGAGCAATTCGGGTAACTCCTGTTCCATTCGTTCGAAGTGAATGACATGCGTGATAGGTATATGCGGATAGGCCACGATATCCGACTGGAGCTTGAAATGCTGCTCAAGCTCCCCGTCTTCATGTTCACATATCACACGGACAAACTGATCGAAGCTGATTGCAGATCCGACCCCAACCCCAAGCCATCCTGAGACCAGCTTGCGCGCCGTGCTGTTCTTGGCTTTCTGAATGCGATCAAGGTAGCACGAAAGGAGCCTCGTTACAGGATGTCTTACTACTATAAATCTCGTGTAGGCGTCTGACGACAACACGTCTTCGAGAATATCGTCCGGTAACTGATAGGGCGAGATCAGCGGCGTCCGAGACTGGTCGTGAATGTGATCCGCGTCGACCGAATAGGGCGATCCCGTATATTCGAGGAGTTGCAGGTGATATTTTACCGTGCTGTTAGCGCATTTCGGCACGGCAAAATAAACGTATCGGTTCTTGAGCGAAATATGAACAAGCCGCAAAATTTCGTTACGTTTGTTCCGGTCCAGAAGGGCTTGGTATTTGTTCATTTTCCGATTGTCCAAATTTCGGGGTACTTCGGAGGTGTTGTGTCGCCAAGTTCCACCCCCGACATAGTCGATTTGACTCTGCAATTGGGCACACCTTACGCTGCATTTTACCATACAGTCTTGAGGAACCATGGCTGACCGGAGGTCATTAACAACAGGTCGACGGCCTATGCGAAATCGTTCGGGCAGCCTCTGTCCGAATTCAACAGACGCTATCCGTGCAATAATGTTAGCCTGCTTGGTCGCACTCGTCAATTTTTCCGGCTTGACCGGAGAGATTGACGCGAGAGCCGAACCCGTATCTTCCAGTTCCACAAGCGCGCCAGCAACACATCCTGCGATCCGCGGTCTTTATACAATGGTGTCGCTAAAGAAAGGAATTTCTGGAACTGTTGCCGACGCCATCAAAGACCCGAACATCGATGGGGCATTTATTCAGGACGTCTGGGCAGATGTTGAGCCCGAACCACAGCGTTATGATTGGTCGCGACTGGACGATCAACTTGCGAAAGTGAAATCGTTGGGCAAAAAAGTTTCGATTTCCATCTCTGCCGGCGGTTCAACGCCGCAATGGGTTTACGATTCGGGCGCGCAATCTTTTAAAACGGTCATCGTGCAGCGGAAAAACCCGCAATTCTGCGAGCCGATAACCATTCCAATCCCATGGGATCCAATCTTTTTGCGCGCATGGACCGACTTCGTAGCAGCATTTGGCCGACGTTATGCCAATAACCCTTCTGTCGCGCTGATAAAGATCACGGGGATAAACTATCATTCGGCCGAGACACAACTCCCGCGCGATGAAGAAAAGGACGTCTCGTCCGTGGATGGTTCTCGAACATGCCACATTCCCGATCAGATTTCGCAATGGGCCGCCCGTGGATACACCTCGACGCGAATTGTTGATGCGTTTCACACAATCGCAAACGCTTTTGGCCGTGCATTCCCAGACGTTCCATTGGCGATAATGACAGGCACCAACGCCTTTCCCGCATTGGGGCCGGACGGACGCCCAGCCGCGCAAGCTGCTTTCCTATCCACCACCGATAGCGCAGAGGCGGAGTCATTTTTGAGCTATGGTCGCAAAACATTTGGGGCACGGTTCGCTGCGCAGACCAACGGTCTGCGCGTGCAGTTCGTTGATCCGGCAATTGCCGGATTTTCTGCAACAAACCCAACTGGCTATCAGTTCGACTGGCCGGTCAGCAATGACCGCAATTGCATTGTGGGCGGTCGTAAGCAGGGATGCGATACGATAGAGAAACGCCAAGCGGTAATGGCTAAGACCATCGATAATGCCCTGCGAGCTCATGCCCAATATCTGGAGCTTTTTCCTGTCGATATAGCCGATCCATCATTCAACGAAATTATCAGTGATGCACATCGACGGCTCTGGTCCACAGCCAATTGAACTGATCATCTGCTCCGAGTTGAGCGAGTTGAGAATGACGACCGTTTTCGCATACAAATGGATTCCATAGTACCTGTTACGGTATTTGATTCTATTGATAGACCTTAATGGGCGTTCGGCTCACCATCTCAGAGCTTGGTCGTCACTAGTGCCTTCTAAAGGAACTTCATGCTAGTATCGTTAAAATACGAGTTTGTTCTGGTGGCCATGCCCAAATGCGGCTCGACGGCGCTGCATGCCGCATTCACACAATTTGCCGAAATAAGGATGGCCGGAACGCCGGAAATAAAACATGCTCCTTACACGGCATACGAAAGTTACATTCTGCCTTTCATAGCGAGCCAGCGCAGAACGCCGCTTGTATGCGAACCATTTTCTCTCTTCCGCGATCCGCTTGACTGGCTTTTCAGCTGGTACAGCTATCGAGGGCGATCTTCGCTTGCAGCCCCCGATGCCAGCCGCCAGAAAAATTACACGGGGGGGATTTCTTTTAGCAATTTTTTGAACGAACACTTCAAAAGAAAGCCAGCGTCTTTTGCCAGGGTCGGACGTCAGAGTTCCTATATTGAAAATAATGACGGCGAATTCGACGCGGTCACCCTGTTCAGATATGAGGACATAGATTCCCTCGTCCAGGAATTGGAAAACAGAGTTGGGAAAAGCGTGCCGCTAGCTCGAAAAAATGTTTCTCCGAAACGCAGCATGGAACTGACGGACGAGGAAATTGCGGAAGCGAAGGCGATGTTGAAAACGGAATATCAGATTTATTCTGCTATTCCGAAAATAGGGGCGTCGCTTTAAAAGGTTCATCAGTGGAAACCATGTCAGTCAGCGTTCTATTAGCCCGGCAGCGGTCCGGCACAGGTGCGTTGGGCTCCGTCCTGGACCAGCAACCCACTATCTCCTATCTGGGGGAAGTCTTCCATGATGACGCCATCGGCAAGGCGCCGAACTACTTCTGGTTTCTCTCCGGTCTGATCAAAGACGCCCCGGAAATCGCGCTTCCCAACGCCAGCGGACGGCGTTTCGATCTGTATACGGATTTTCTGAAATCCTATGCCAAAAAGCCCAATGTGGTGATCGATATCAAGTATCGCTCCACGCACCATTTCAACGCGCATTGGCTGAGCCTCGGCGAGACGCCGACCCTCTTCCACCTGATGAAAGAGCGCAACATTCCGGTCATTCACCTGACCCGGCGCAACCACCTTAAAACCTATGTCTCCGGCCAGCTGGCCGATATGAACCGGGTTTGGCACGCCACGGCGAAGGACAAAATCGCGGCCCACACCCTGACCGTCGATGTGAAGAAATGCATGGGCTTCATCAACGCCCAGATTCAGGAGGATGAGCGGGTTCAGCGGGCGCTTCGCCATTATCCCAAGCTGTTCGCCATCGACTATGCGGAATTGTTCGACGAACAGGCCCATATTTCCCCTGAGGTGGCCAAAAAATTGGGCGCGTTCTTTGGCACCCCTTCGTTCGAGGCGAGGCGGCCCGCTTTCGTGAAACAGACCTCTGACCAGCTGAAAGATGTCATCGAGAACTATGAACCTTTGGGGAACGCGCTGTCGGGCTCGCCCTATGCCTGGATGCTCTACGGCAATTGACGGTTTCGGGCGCGGGCCTGCCGCCCGCCCCACCGCCTTTCCCTAAGCTATTGAATGTAAAAGTGATTTTTCGTCATATTGAAGCCGTGGGCGGTTTCAGTATGTTACGGGCCGAAGGCGGGGTTCGGGGTTATGGTTTCCACTGTGGAGTTGAGTGTGCCCGCCGATGCGCGGCTGAAGCCCGCCAAAACCTTGGGCGGACGGCCGGTTGAGCCTTTCGAGGCCGATTTCGACACGACGGACCTGCATATCCGGCTCTGGCAGGCCACGGCGCCAGCGGGCGCGCCCAAGCGGACTGCGCAGGCCGGGA
>DATCEI010000180.1:0-4541 GCA_036510185.1 Rhizomicrobium sp.
ACGCGAGGAGCAACGTAGCCCGTGCCAGTCGAGAGCGCTCGATATGCGATGATGATGGCGTCACCCTCGGCCGTTGCGATGGCATTCTTGTCCGCTTCAGAAAGACGCTGTTGGATGAAGGGGAGCATCTCGGCTTCCACCCAATCGCGCAGACGCTTTCGGATGTCATCGGTCCACTTTTTTTGTTGGCTTCGCGTTTTTGGCAGACCGTCGGGCGTTTGAGATACGAGGTCGGGAGCGATCACGCGAATATCATATGTGATGTCGATATCTTCCGAGAATCTATCGATCGCGCGATACGCCTTGGAGAGCGATGTGCCGCCCTTGAAGATCAGATGTTCGGCATAGGGCGATGCATAAAGCTGCCGAAGCGTCCAAACCACCCACGCATCTTTTTCGAGAAGATGGGCTGGGCATCCGGATTGCGTGCTGGCGACAGCGAGCGCTTCGCGTCTTTCCTCCGGCACCAGTTTCAAAAAGTCGTTAGGCATGCGAGGAAACGGTAGCGCTGATCTTTTGAGCGAGCCACTCCGGCAAGAGTGGACGCATCGCCTGAAGCTCCTTCATCTCTGCCGGTTCCAATCGACTTTTTAGGGTTGTGAGTGCCCGCGCGGCCTGTTGTGGGCCGAGCCATTCCAAAGCTCGTGCCGCCTGCCCAACGCGCTCGCTGACTTTCGTGAGCTGCCAAGATTTGGCGTGGCGCAACTCAACAGATTGTTTGCCGAGCGCCAATCGCCGGCTCCGTCCAGACGTCAAATAGATCGTCTTGACCGGCACCTGCGTGGTAAGTCCCAAGGCGTTCGCGGCCGCTGCGCCGTTCGACACAATCGTTTCACCACGTGCAGTCGCGAATTGTTTTATGACTTCTTCTGCAAAGGGCGACCGAGTTCCGAATTTCGTTTTGATCGTCCGAACATAGACACCACGCCCGAGGCGCATCACCTCGCCACTTCGGGCTAGACGCGAAAGGGTCTGATCAATGGCCGCGCGGTTCGACAGATGCAGAAGGCCCTTGGCCGCGAGAGGCGTACCCTCCGGCTGGGATTCCACATAAGCCAAAACCTGCTTCGTCAGCGAATTCACAGTCATTCTCCTTGTCAGAAATCTATGCTTGTTTCTGACATTTTGCAAGCTCAAGATTTGTCGACCGAGAATAACCCATTGATATCAGTAAATTACATGGACGGCACACTTGATTGAGCTACTTGCTAACCCCATCTGCCAGATCCGCCTCTCGACGAAGTTACCCTGCCCGCTCGCCGGTAAGGAGTGACAATAAAGAGGGGCGACCGCACTGAGTCCTGCCAAGCGGACATAATTGTTTGATGTAGCGCTCTCGGAGATAAAATCTGAATTGGCTGCTAGCAAAAAGACGTTTTTAGGTCTGACTACCGCCCCTGAGCAATGACGCTTCTCGCTGCCGACGCCGTTCAATCCGTTCTGCGACAGTGGGCCGCCCTGGCCGCCGCTGAATTGAACCGCTGACTGCAGGGTTGTCGATGCTTTCGACCCAAGCCGCGAGCTTGTCACGAACGATATAAACCGCCCGGCCAATTCTTTTGTGCGGCGGTGGCGGAGGAACATTCGCCTCGCGCTTGGCTTCGTTCATGAAACTCTTTCTGATGAGTGAAGCTGGCAAGCCTGTTATCGAGGCTGCTTCGTTCACGCGAACAAGATAGGGCGATGCAGGACGTTTTGATGTTCCTGCGCCATCGTTCCCAATAAGACCAACAATTTTCTTGTGCGCGTCCAACACTGCATCACGAGAAAATTTATCCTTATTGTCAATCATCGCGTCCCCACATCAGCGTCGTTGCACTATCTCGTTCATCAAATCCGATTCAGGCCACGCCTCGTCGATTCCAAACAAGCTGGGCTTCCGCGCCATCGGCAATCTCGAACAATGCTGCAGACACCGGCTCCGATAGCCAAGGATCGTCGAGTTGCACGCTAAGATAGTCTCGTGACCTGTCGCTACCAGCTTTATGAAGCCACGCAGCGCCCAGCTCGATACGTCCAGAAAGTACGCGGAAGGCGGGCGCCCGTTCGTTGTTACGGTTGTCGTTTGGGACAAATCTAACCTTCATATCGACGGTCAAGGTCCGGATGTAACCGCTCCAGCCTCCGTCCTTCGTCGGCGAGAATATCCCTATGATTGCCATGTCGTTTGTCTCTCAGAGCATCGTTTTCTTCGATCTAACGAAGGAGCGATCTAAACTCAGAAACCCCTCCAACATGAATGGGATCAATTCACTGACTTTTTCTGGCTCGCCGTATGCCTCGGCATAGGCGTCGGCATACGCGTCGAGCGATTTGTTCAACTCTGGCGAAACCGCGATTGTAATTTTCACGGGCGTCCTGTTGGGCAATTTCGCGAGCTTCAGATTCGACATGATTATTTCCCTCAGCCGGTATAAGGCCGTAAAATAAGGTCCTTATGCACCAGAATCCTCAGGGGCCAGCCGGGCCTGATTTTTAACGTCGGCTGGATGTCCAAATTCTTCTGTGTGATCTGCTGGCCGGCCTGATTGACACTGTCTTGCGCGGATTGCCGTAACGCCGTGATGAGGTCGCTCTGCCCGTTGCCGAGTGACAGTTGCGTTCCCACACCGAGCAATGTCGAGATCGCCACACCTTTCAGCAGTGTCCAGGTGTGGTAATCGACACTGTCGGAAAGACCCGCGTAACCTTCGGTGTCCGTTCCGGGCAGATTGTCGATCTCGATGGACGAACCGTCGGGCATGATGATACGTTGCCAGACAACCAGCGCGCGGCTTTGCCCGAATGCGACCACGCTGTCATAAGTTCCAATAATCCGCGATCCGTGCGGAATAAGTAAAAATTTCCCGGAAACGGAATCGAAGACGTCTTGTGTGACCTGTCCAACGACGAGACCAGGCAAATCTGAATCCAGCCCTGTCACAAGACTTGCGGGGATTAGCGAGCCGGCAAGTATTTCATAGCGCGAAGTGGGCGTCTGAAGGATGTGAGGATTATAAACATCCTTGTCGTCCTCTTGCCCGACAAAATTAAGTTTACGCAGTTGATTATTTTGATCATGCGCCGGATCAAGGCCGGGCAGTTTTCCGGAATTCCCTGCTGCCGCATTGTCCGCCAACACCGGAACGGGATTTATCGGATTTGCGATTGGGTTTGGAGCAGTCGATCCGGCATTCTCATTCGTGGTGTGATAAAATACGGTGGCTTCACGCGCCTGTTGAGCTTGCTGCGCGAACCGCATCTGTTCCGCGCGCGCGGCCTCTACTTCCGCGGTGGGCTTGACGGCATCGGTGGGCGACATGCCCAGATTCTGCTCGCGGCTGACGATGGACGGCCCCAAATCGCCGGGAAGTGCGGGCCCAAGTGCTGGTGGTTTCACCTTGTCGTAGGTAGCGGGAAGGGTTGCCAAGCCGTCGGCAGTTGGTTTGCGATCCGTATTGTAGAGTTCGGCGCCTTTTATCGCCGCGTGCAAAGGTGGTGCGCTCAAAGCGACCCATCCCGCAGCACAGATCGCGATAACGACGATCGCAGCCACACCGATGACAACATGACGTTTGAATCTGGTGACGGGACGTGGGCTCCCGCGCAGGACGAGCGTTTCGGGATCGACCTTCATCGTGCCGGGTGGCGTGGTTGCGGGCGCACCCATAATCTACCGCGCTCTGCGATCATTGAAGTCGCCCGCGTCGCTGGTGCGGATGTCGGGCTTATGCCGGATACGCACGATTTGCTGGGGATCGCTGCCCAGGCGAAGTTCGGCCACTGCGAAAAGTTGATCGACGATGTAATAATTTCCGCGGACGCGATAATTCACGAGATCGCTGGTGCCGCCCTCGCCTTTCACGAACAATGGCGGCGCATCGCCCTGTGCCAACGTCGCCGGGAATTCGATATAAACATGCTTTCCGTCGTTGAATGCGCGCGTCGGCTTCCACGGCGGATTATCGCCGCCGATGACGTAGCCGAAATCCAGATTTTCCAGCGAGACGCCCGCATCGATGGGCGCCGCAGCCAAAGCCGCGTCATTCTCCTTCTTCAGTGCGATCAACGCATCGTCTGGATACGTCCACGAAACCGCGGCCATGTAGGTGCGATCCGTGCTTTCGAGCTGGAGGTGATAACTGCGCCGGTCGGTGGTGATGACGAGATTGCTTTTCAAACCGGCTGCGAACGGCTTCGCAAGGATATGGACCTGCTTGGTGGCGCCTGTTCCACTCGTTGTGTCGCCCACGACCCAACGCACCGTATCGCCCGCCGAAATCGCCGTAAGGGTTTCGCCCGGCTGGAGCGCGATGTCGCTGACTTCCTGCGGCGCGGCATAGAGCCGGTAGAGCGCGCCTTCTGAATAGGGATAAACCTGGATGGCGTTGACATATCCATTGCTTGTGGGTTCTTGCAACGCGACGCGGTTCGCGACATCGACACGAGACTGTGGCGGCAATTTTTTCTGCGCGTTTGCGATCGGCGGCGGTTGCAATTGTCCCGGCAAAGGCAAAGGTTCGGCGACCGTCACAATCTTCACGGGTTTCGGTGGCTCCGGC
>DATCEI010000181.1:0-4008 GCA_036510185.1 Rhizomicrobium sp.
CTGGATCAGTTCGGCCTATTACGTTTCGGTGCCCGATACCGCTGGGGATGAAACGGCAAAGCAGGGTTGGCTCAAATTCGGGGAGCCATCCTTCAACGCACAGATCAGCGAGCCGGTGCGCCGCGTCGTTCAGCCCGCGCCCGGGAGGCTCGTTCTATTTCCATCCTATATGTGGCATGGGACAATGCCGTTTCAGTCTCAGCAAACGCGCACATCCATAGCTTTTGATGTCATTCCCGCATTGGCCAATTCGGGTTAATTTCCGACCCTATCGATATCTATTTGTCGAATTCGATATCAAATGGATTCGATAGACACACCGGCGCTATTCAACACGAAATAAAGTTGCGGAAAGGATATGGCGCAGCCATGCCGTGATCGGCTGTCCGACAATTTTCCAACCCCTGACATTTTTTACCAATCATTCGATAAGGCCGTTACGTCTCTATAGACATAGGCCCACGTTGAGAGCCTCGAAAGCGGGAAAGCTTGAGGGGATGACTGATACGTCGGAAACGGATCGCAAGAATGTCAGCGTGCGCTGTCAGGATATGACTTCGCGCGGAGAAGATTTGCATGCCTGGTTCATTCGCGAGGTATTGCCGTTGGAAGCCGCATTGACCCAGTACCTGCAGCACAATTGGCGCGGACAGGCCAATGTGGCCGACATGGTGCAGGACGTGTATGTCCGCGTGTTCGAGGCCGCGCGCAAGGAATTGCCGGAATCGACAACGGCATTCGTTTTCGCCACGGCGCGCCATTTGCTCATCGATCGCGTCCGGCACGAGAAAATCATTCCGCTCGAGGCCGGCGAGAATTTGGAGGCGCTCAATGTTGCCGCCGAAGCGCCGGGTGCCGACGACCAGGTCATTGCTCGTGAGGAACTGCGGCGCGTTCAGGCCGCGCTTGATGAATTGCAGCCGCGCTCCCGCGAGGCTTTCGTGCTGCATCATGTCGAGGGTTATTCGCGCCGCGAGATCGCCGCGCGTATGGGAATTTCCGAAAAGACGGTCACCTGGCATTTGAATACGGGTGTCCGGCTGCTGGCCGACATTCTTTATCGCGCTTCCGCAAAGCGGAATTCACGCCGATGAGCGATCGGGATCACGAGCATCTCGCAATGACGCGTTCGGAAGCTGTCGGCGTCCGTGCCGCGGACTGGATGCTGACCAAACGTCTGGCGGAAAACTGGTCGGAGAAAGATCAGGATGCACTGGATTCATGGCTCGCCGAGTCGCCGGCCAATCTTCTTGCCTATTGGCGTCTGGATGCAGCCTGGGGCAGCGCCCAGAGGTTGAAGGCGTTGCGCTCGGCGACACAAGAGTTGAATGCTTCATCGACAGGGCATTCCAGATACATATTCAGGCTTGCAGCGATTGGCGCGATAGCCGTTGTTTCCGGCGTTGCGTGGCTCAGCCAATCATATGTTTCCTCGGCCAAGACATATGCCACGCCAATTGGCGGGCATCTCACGCTCTCTCTCGCGGACGGTTCAAAAATAGATTTGAATACGGACACGGTTTTGAGCATCTCGGAGTCGCAAGGCAAGCGGTTGGCGACGCTGGAAAAAGGCGAAGCGTATTTTCAGATCAGGCATGATGAGGCGCATCCCTTCATTCTGTCGGTGAGCAATCATCGCGTCACGGATCTCGGAACCGAGTTTCTGGTCCGCGAGGCCGGTGCGCGCGTTCAAGTTGCGCTCATCGAAGGCAAGGCGCGATTTGAATCCGCGAACGCATCGGCTTCCATCGAAGCGACGGATTTGGTTCCGGGCGATGTTATCACCGCCACGTCCGACTCAATTTCCCTGTCGAAAAAGACGGCGACGGAATTGAAGGGCGATCTTGGCTGGCGTCGGGGCGTGCTTGTCTTTGACGGCACCACGCTTGCGGACGCGGCCGATGAGATCAATCGATACAATCGCGAGAAGGTCGTCATCCTCGATCCGTCGGTGGCGCGGCTTACGATTGGGGGCACGTTTCCGGACAATGATGTCTCGGCCCTTATCGATACGGCAAAGCAGGTGTTTGGACTGAACGTGCAGCGGCGCGGCGATCAAATCGTGATTTCGCGCTGAAGGACTGGACTCTATCAATGGCGCGGCAGCTTCAGGGCGAGCGCGAGGGGGATGCATGACGAGATTAAAATATCTGACTTCGCTCGCGATGGGCACGACATGCGCGATTATCGGGGTGAGCGGCGCTTTCGCCGAGAAATTCAATATCCCCAGCGGCGATCTGAAAGCCGCGCTGGATATTTATACGAAGCAGACGGGCGTTTCGCTGGTGTTCCCGGACGAAGCCGTCAAAGGCGTTCGCACGAAAGGCGCAAGGGGCGATTTGTCCTCGAATGACGCTCTGTCCCATATATTGGCGGGAACTGGCTTCACGCTGCATCGTAACCCGAACAGCGTCATTACAATCGTGCGTGACGAACAGGCAACGCTTGCGGATCCGTCTGCGGTGCAAATCGCCGCCGCAACCGCATCGGGAAGTTCGGGAGCGGCGCTTGAAACTGTCACTGTTACGTCGTCGAAGATAGGCGGCGATGTTCAGAACATTCCGATCTCGATCACCGCGCTTTCACAGGAGCAATTGACGGCCACGCAAACCGCCGGCGGCCCTGACCTGATCAAGCAAGTGCCGAACATGACGTTCACCAAAACGAATTTTACCGGCTACAGCATCCAGATACGCGGCATCGGCACACAGGCGATTTCGGTGACAACCGATCCCGCCGTTGCCGTCGCCTTCAATGATATTCCTTTCATTCGCAATCATTTCTTCGAACAGGAATTCTACGACGTCAGCCAGGTCGAAGTGCTGCGTGGGCCGCAAGGCACGCTCTATGGCCGAAACGCGACGGCAGGCGTCGTAAACCTTGTTTCTGCCAAACCAACGGATCAGTTCGAAGCGATGCTTTCCGCCGATCTGGGCAATTATCAAAATCGCCGCCTTGAAGGCATGATCAACGTGCCCATCATGGATGATCGCTTCGACGTGCGCCTGGCCGGCGAATGGACGAAGCGTCAGGGCTACACGACCAACGGTATCACCGGCGATTCCGTCGATGGCCGCGATTTGTGGTCCAGCCGTTTCTCGGTCGGCTGGAAGCCGATGCAAAATCTGCAGGCCAATCTCGTCTGGGAACATTTCTCCGAAGACGATGACCGCATGCGTACGTCAAAACAATTGTGCAAAACCGATCCGGGTCTGTCGAGCATCGACGGCGTGCATGTACCGACGCCTACGGAGGCCGGTGGTGGCGGCGTAACCGCAGCATTTACAATAACGACGGGTTATCTCAGTCAGGGCTGTCTGCCCGCATCGCTCTATGCGCCGGAATCTTTCGAGGTGCCGAACGGTTTTTCTCTTCCCTATGTCGTGGCGGGTTGGGTCAGCGATGGGGTGCGGGTCGTCGATCCTTATGCCAGCACCACGCAATCCACGAATTTGCGCAAGATCGAAACGCAGATAGACCCGCGCTATCGGGCCAAGAACGATACTGTCGAATTGAATACCGACTACAGCATCACACCCACGCTCACTTTCACGTCGCAGACCGGCTACAACAATGATTTCCTGTGGTCCACGGAGGATTACAATCGCTTCGACACGACGCCGGGAATTTTCATTCCGCTTACGGGCGGGCAATATCAGGAAAGCGTCATCAGCCCGGACGGAGTTTTCTGTGATCCGCAACTGGGCTGCAGCAACAGGCTCGTCGCGCAGGACATCTCGTCAGAGCGCGCATGGCAATTGAGCCAGGAATTCCGGCTGGCGTCGAATTTCACAGGTCCGCTCAATTTCAGCGTCGGCGGCAATTACATGCACTATGAAACGGTCGAAGATTATTAT
Organism: Rhizomicrobium sp.; assembly: GCA_036510185.1. Classification (GTDB taxonomy): domain Bacteria; phylum Pseudomonadota; class Alphaproteobacteria; order Micropepsales; family Micropepsaceae; genus Rhizomicrobium. Next base: position 3,858 of record DATCEI010000181.1, read on the forward strand.
GTTTTCGCCAATACGCTGACATTGTTTGCCGCAAGTTTCGGAGGTGGCGCTGCGCCGCCATGGCGGGGCGGCACCAGCGTATGGATTCCTGGAGTTTCAGATAACAGTAACTGTCTTCGGGCAGGCCAACTCCAAGCCTATCCCGGCGGTT
>DATCEI010000182.1:0-6366 GCA_036510185.1 Rhizomicrobium sp.
ATCCGTCTTGATATGCGTCCACGGGGCGGCGCGCGTCAGATACTCATTGCCCGCGACCCAGATTGCGCGCAATTCACCCAGCGCTTTCCTGAAATCCAGCGCCTCGAAATATTCGGTGTATTGCGCGACGCGTCCGTCCAGTTCCGCGATCAGCGATTTTTCCTCGTCGCCATATTCGCCTTCGCCCGGCGCTTTGCCGTCGAAGCGCGCGACGCAGAATTTCGTCACGCGATTGACGAAATTGCCCAGCACGTCGGCCAGATCCTTGTTCACGACGGCAGCGAAATGCTCCCATGTGAACGACGTATCCGCGCCCTCCGGCGCATTCGCCATCAGGTAATAGCGCCAGTAATCGGCGGGCAGAATTTCCAGCGCCGCATCCATGAACACGCCGCGCTTCTGCGAGGTTGAAAACTTGCCGCCATAATAGGTGAGCCAGTTGAAGCCCTTGATGCGATCCACCAGCTTCCAGTCCTCGCCAGACCCCATGATCGTGACGGGAAAGCCAACTGTGTGAAAAGGCACATTGTCCTTCGCCATGAATTCGAAATAGCGGACATTCGCCGGATCGCGCCACCAATGCGCAACCATGTCGCCCTTGCCGTTCGTGTCGGCCCATTCCTTCGTTGCGCCGATATATTCGATGGGCGCATCGAACCAGACGTAGAACACTTTTCCCGCGAGTTCGCCGCCGCCGATATCGTCCGGCACCGGCACGCCCCATTCCAGATCGCGCGTGATGCCGCGATCGTGCAGGCCCTCGTCCAGCCATTTGTTCGCGATCGAAGACACAAGCGGCGGCCAATCATTTTTGTGGCCGCCGATCCATTCGCGCAATTGCTCCACGAATTGCGATTGCTTCAGAAACAGATGCGCACTGTCGCGGATTTCAATATCCGGCGAATTGGAAACGGCGGAGCGCGGATTGATGAGATCGGTGGGATCGAGCACGCGCGTGCAATTCTCGCATTGATCGCCGCGTGCACGGTCATAACCACAATGCGGGCAGGTGCCGATCACATAACGGTCCGGCAGGAACCGTTTCTCCGCGTTGGAATAGACCTGCCGCGTCTTGCGAATTTCCAGATGGCCGTTCTTCCACAGAGCGCGCGCGAAATGCTGCGTGAACTCCCGGTTCTGCGCGCTGGAGGAACGCCCGAAATAATCCCACGAAAGGCCGAAGCGCTCGCCCAGACCTTTCTGGATTTCGTGCTGCTCGGCGCAATAGGCGGCAACCGCCTGCCCGGCTTCCAGCGCCGCCAGTTCGGCCGGCGTGCCGTGCTCGTCCGTGGCGCAAATGAACAGCGTCTCGCGGCCCCGCGCGCGGGAATAGCGCGCAAAAACGTCGGCCGGCAGCATCGAGCCGACCAGATTGCCCAGATGTTTGACGCCGTTGATGTAGGGCAGCGCGCTGGTGATGAGTGTGCGTGTCATGCCCCGTTTATGGTGGGCCGCGCGCGCGCTTACAAGCGGGGGCGAATCCGTTTACCCATGCGCCGGTTCCGGCTCGGAGATTCCATGTCATCCGGCGACTGGCGGCAACGGCTTTTCGCGGCCAATTTCCAGAAAAATCTGCTGGCGGGGCTTCTGACCATCACGCCGCTGGTGGTGGTGTGGCTGGTGTTCGACTTTTTCCTGAACGCGCTGGCGCTGGCCGGGCATCCGCTGGCCGTGACGTTCATCCAGTTCGCGGGCGAGCGCGCGCCGGGCTTGCGGCCCTGGCTGGCCGACCCGACCGTGCAATGGCTGGTGGGCGCGGTGATGGCCCTGCTGGCGCTTTACGTGATCGGCGCGATTGCCAGCCGCGTGGTGGGCGAGCGGCTCATCGCGCTGGTCGATGTCATCCTGACCCGCATCCCGCTGGTGGAAACGATCTATTCGGCGGCCAAGAAGCTTGTGGGCGTGATCCAGCGCAAGCCCGAAGGCATCGAGCGCGTGGTGCTGGTCGATTTCCCCAGCGAGGGCATGAAAGCCATCGGCTTTGTGATGCAAACCTTCCCCGACGCCAAAACCGGCGAGGATCTGGCCGCCGTCTTCGTGCCCACCTCGCCCAACCCCACGACCGGCTATCTCGTCACCCTGCCCGTGTCGAAACTGATCTCCACCGACATCCCCATGGATCAGGCGATGACCATGGTGCTGTCAGGCGGTGCAATCGTGCCAACGGGGATCACGCTGCAGCGGGGGTGAGATTGCCGCCGATTAACCATGCGCGGCCTCCCCGCCTTGCCCATCCCCATTCAGATGATTAACATTCGTTAACGCTGCGGGCTGGCCGTGGCGCATGGATGGGGCCTTTAATGACAACGAACACGGTAGAACATGTCACCTTTGAAGGGCTGGTGCCGGTAAAGTCGGAAACACCCACATTGCCGGCCGATTATGACGGCTTCACCTGGACCAACATCGGTGCGCTCGACAAGGCCGAATATCGCGGCGATCCCGATGGCTACGAAAGCGTCATCCATGGCCGCGACGGCGGATACACCTATAACGGCCAGACGGCATCCTTTTCATCGACCACGCATTTCGCGTTGAAGAGCGGATATTTCGCGTCGGCGTGGAATACGGGCCTCAGCGTCACATTCGACGGCTACCGCAACGGCCATCTGGTCGCGCAGAAGGTTGTCGTGATGGACCAGACATCGGAAAAAATCACGTTCGACAGCACTTTCGCCAATCTGGACAATGTGACGATCGCTGCCGACACCGGGGTCAGTTCGAATCAAATTGCCATCGACAATCTGGTTGTCGCCTTTCACGGCGCCATCCCGTCAACACCCACCCTCCACGAAGCACTGGCCGCGCTGGGCAGCCACAATTCTTTCGGCCCGCATGGCTTCGCGGGGCACGATTTCTCCATCGCGCACACGGTTCACGACTGGATCGCTTTGTAAGGCCGGTTTTCGGTTCACACATTGGGAGCGGTCAGCCCGGCTGGCCGCTCTTTTCTTTGGCGACTTGCGGGCGATTGCGCAGCGCGCGGAAGCGTCGTATTCCGCACCCGTCGGCCGGCTTAGCTCAGTCGGTAGAGCACCTGATTTGTAATCAGTAGGTCGCAGGTTCGAATCCTGCAGCCGGCACCAATGAAATCAATAGCTTAGAGAAGAACAAAAAGATCGACGGGATGCCGGGGCTCTGCGGGGGCTCATACAAACGGGCAGAAATAATTTCGATCGTTCGGGTTCAGAGTCGGATTTCTAATAAGCGGAGACGATATGCCGGAGAAAACAAGAAAGCGTCGCGAATAGACACGCACGGATCGAGACAGCAGCGATCTATGCAAACGCAATCGGCGACGAAGAAGGAAATCTCGCACGGCGCGCATGGAGTTCATTGGAGCTTGCAACGCGGATCGTTGAGCAAGGATAGAAAAACCTTTCAGGTTCCGCTTCCGCCGTTAGGCCCACCCTCATCAGGTGGTCGAGAATTCGACCTAAAGTCTCCTCGCGAACGACGCCCACCTCGATCGTCCAGGACCGATCATGGCTCCCAGAACTTCTTCGCCGCAGCGATGAACGTCTGGAAGTTAGCGACGGGCCACGATGTCGGCGTGTTATCCCTGACGAGCCAATGCAAGCGGTTAGCACAAAGGAGTTTGTCGCGCTCTGCTGTTACGATCCAATTTAAGCAGCGGACCCAGGTATCGACATAAGTTCCGCCAAACTGATCGTCCGGGACGTTATAGAGCATCCCTTCGATAAAATATGACGGCGCAACCCGATCTGCGAGAAGGCCTTTCTTGAGCATTGCGTTCCGCATATTCTTGAAAACTCGCACCATGGGTTTGAACCAGCCATTCGTGTTCTGATGCTTCCGTGTGCAATTCTCCGAGTGCTGCTTCGGGAAATTCTCGATCATTGTATTCGCAACAAAGAAGCAGATGCCTTTTGCATATGATTGGTTCTGAAGTGACTTGAAATCGTAATAGCGCCGGAATTGTTGCGCGATCAGAACATCAACTTCCCGCCGATTTCCATTTCCCGGAATCAGAACTGCCTTATGCCCCGGCGTTACACCGTTGTAGAGCCGCTGGAGCCAACCAAGCGCATCGCCCCGAAAACTCGCATAGGGATAGGGCGCGTTGCCCGTGAAGACCGCGCGATACGCAGCGCGGGCGGGCTCTGACATCGCGCTCAGGTCTTGATAAAAGGTCCCTGTGTGTTCGAGAACGATATCAACGTCGCTGTCTCCGTAGACATTCGTATCGTTGCCGTAGGAGCCCTGGAGGAACACCTCACAAGCGCTCACGGGATAAGGCGCTAACTTATCAAGCAGGTTGTTCCGGATCGATTGGTATGTGTCCGTGAACTGGCCGGTCTTGCCCTGCGCTGCCCACGTGTCGAGTTGTGCTTCCGAGATCGCCATCGCTCCGTCCTCAGCGGAATAAATCCGCCAACTCAGTTTCCATGTCTCGCGCAGAGTCTCTGCCGCGCTGCCACAGCAGATCAAGTTTCGTCATATCGTGCTCGAACATGTCCGTAGCCATCTCAGGCTGGGTATATTTGTTGTTGATTCTGACCGTCCGGACATCACGGAACATGATCTTACGGAGCTGATCCATGGATTGCGTGTTGATCTCCATACTCTTCTGGAGCAACCGGACGGTGAAGAGGTATCCAATCCATCTCTTCAAGCTGAGAACATGCCCCTTCGGTGACGGATACTCGCCGACACCGATACTCACGACGCGCACATTCCTTCGCTCGATGCCCAAGGCCTCCGTCGCATCCGCAATCGCATAGAGAGTCGGGTTGTTCGCGCAGTAGCCGCCATCCACGACCACAACCTTTCCCTGGTTCTCGGTAGTGACGATTTTCTTTCGAAAGAACGGGTAGGCCGAGCACGATCCTTCGACCGCGTCACTGATCGTGCTGCCGAAGCCCGCTAAGAAAGTCTCTTTTCCGAAATACGCCCGATCCACGCTGTTCTTGAAGATCATGGGACGCTCAAAGTCCCAGCGGGTCGCGACAATCCCGACACCGGTCTGGAAGGTATCAAACTTGCGCGCATCGAAGACCTTTGTCGCCAACGCACTTAGCGCCGCGCTCTTACTCCCGGGCAACCACCGCCGCATGATCTCGACGACGTGGGTGCGATAGAGTTCTGCGATCTCATCGACCGAATGGCCGATCCCGATGAGCGCGGCAATGATCGCGCCTGTGCTTGTGCCGAACACGAGGTCGAACGCCTCATGCAGCGGCTTTCCGACCAACGCCTCGATCTCCTTCAGGACGCCGAGCGTGTAGAAGCCCTTCGCGCCGCCACCGTCGAGGCTCAGAATTCGGCACACCCCGGGCACCGAATCGCTCATGCAATCCCCAGCTTCGAAAATCGTCGGTATAGTAGCATGAGAGACGATTTTTACTTCTAGGAAGTAATTAAATGGCCCAAGGACTTCAGCTCTATATGTGGGGATACCAGCCTCATTTCCGGCTTGGACTTGAGCGCAGCGCCAAGGGCGTCTTGGAGGCCATCGGCTTCGACGCGCCGCCGCGCGCCTTCTTGGTCGGAGTGCGTAAGCCAGGATCAAAAGATCGCAATCCCGTTTGCATAGAACCCGAGTTCGAGACTTGGCCGCTGTCGCTGTTCGAGGGACTCAACGACGCAATCGAAGAGGCCTACCCCAAACACGAAGGTCATCAGATGTTTTATGGCGACCGACGCTCGATGGACGAGAAGCCGGAAAACATTCGTCGAGATGTCGTTCGAACTGAAGTGAAGCGTTTTCTCAAGTCGTTCGATGCAGAAAACGCGGTAGCCTCGTTCTGCGGTTGGCCGAGGGTTGTTGGCGAATTCTACGTGGTCCCGGTTCTACAAATTCCAAAGAGCGCTGCAGGTCGGTTTCCTCGACTTAAGAACGACAAGGTCTATATGGGGCGGTATCGCGGGGCGGAAAGCTTCGTGGATGTATGCCTTATGGAAGTCCTTGAGAATGCCACTGCTGAGCTGGAAACACCTGAACCGGGACATGGCCATGACGACCGCCGCTCGCCAGAAGAGCTTGTGCGGCGAGCCGCAGGGGCATTTCTCCGAACACCACTTTTAGCGACCGCCCGAGATCGAAAGCCAGAGGAGGCATTTGCTCTCAACCTCTTCAAGAGTTTGAACGAGGTCTCCTCGTATATGTATGAGCACGTAGCAAGCGTCGGTCGTCTATTGCTAGTAAATCCTGACAACAAGAACGTCCGCTATAGCCTGCGTTTTCCGAAGCCTATTTCATTTCGCGACACCCGCTGGGCACGAAAGCTACTCCAGATGGCTGTAGGTCCGAATAACCTCATAGCGAATGGCGGCGGCATACATGGACTTGGCGAACTAACACAGCACGACCTATCTGAGCAGGACGCGTTCTGGGTGGATTTC
>DATCEI010000183.1:0-9832 GCA_036510185.1 Rhizomicrobium sp.
CGTGAATCTCGATGATCTGTTCAGCAGGCACACCCGATACCTGATGCAGATTGTCGATATTCTGCGTGATGACGGACACGACCATGCCGCGCGCGACGAGTTCGGCAATCGCCTTGTGCCCCTCGTTCGGTTGCGCACCGCCAAACATTTCTTCCATCGCGAAGCGCCGCCGCCAGGCTTCGCGGCGCATCTCCGCCGATTTAAGAAAATCCTTGTAATCGATCGGCGCGTTCTGCGTCCAAATCCCACCCGGAGAACGGAAATCGGGAATGCCGGATTCTGTAGAAATCCCCGCACCCGTGAACACGACGCCCCGCCGCGCTCCACGGAGAAACTCCGCAAGCGCGGCGGCATCGGTATTCGCTGTCAGTGGTCCACGCTTCCGCAATCGGCGGAAATCCATTTGCCGTCAAACGACTCTTTCACATTCATGGGATGGCCATGCGCATCGCCGCTCATGGTGCTTGAGCCGCTGTAATGCTCATCGGAATCATACGTGACCTGCATATGACCATTGCCGACGAAATCGCCGCCTTTGCAGACCATGTCGGCACTGAACGAATGTCCCGAAACCTGCACATTGGAAGGCACGCAATCCTTGTTACGCCCCATCTTGGAAAAATCGGGCTTCTCCATGGAAACTTCCTGCGCCGTCATGCAGTGCTGGATGCTCATGCTGTGCCCGCTCATCTGCATCTGCATCGCCTTCATGCGGGCCTGCGCTTCCGGCGGCAAGCTGGACATATCCGGCATCGCGGGCATGCCCGCCATATCCATCGTCACCGATATCTGCCAGAGGCCTGCCTTGCCATGACTGGCCAGCGCCATGGCAGGAATCAGAATCGCCGTGGCGACCGCTGCCGCCCCGAGATAGCGAAATTTCGTCTGCATGAATGTCTCCCTGTGGACAGCGCGATGCCGCCTTGCGGGCGGGAACTTGCCATGAGGTTTGCGGCTTAGGCAATTGCCGCCGCATCGCCTAGTCTGGGAAAGTTCCCGCAAGAGTCGGCCCGATGCGCCCCGAAAATTTCGATTTCCTGTCAAATTTGAACACGCTATGGGCTGTGGCCATCGGCGCTGTGCTGGCGACGCTGGGCGGCTTCGTCGCCACGCAGCTCGAAGGGTTCCTCGAACACCGCAGGCGCGAGCGCAACGCCGCCCTGTTTTTCGGCGAGTTACTGGCCACGCTGAGCCTGATCCTGGCTTTCTCGCGGACCAATCGTTCCGTCGGCGATCCTTATGGTCCGATCACCATGCGAACCTTGCGCGCGGCGCGGCGTGAAATCGACATCTACGACCGCAATCGCGAAACGCTGTTCGATCTGCGCCATCACGAATTGCGCGCGCGCATTCACACCGCGATGATTCGCACGACGATGCCGCTGGAAGGTATTTTCGATGCAACCCGCGAGATCACGGACGCGCAGGTGGTTTTGAAATCGGTGAGCGGGCTTGCGCCGGAAGCGATCAAGGAAATCGAGGATCGCGCGGCTGAGTTGCGTGTGAGCCGCGATGCCTCTTTCGACTTCATTTTGGAGAATAACGACGGGCAGATTCAAAAGCTGATCAAGGATCTCGAACCGTTAGCCAAACATTCTTTTGAAGAAACCGCCAAAGCTGTGCGCAATTCCGTCTGACACACCGGAACGCCGCCAAACCTTGCGCGTTAGTGCGTTTGCGGGGGACCATGGAGGCGTTCATGAAAATCTCCGAAGTCATGAGTCCGGAAGTCCGCATCGCCGATCCGGATGACACAATCCAAGACGCAGCCCAGATCATGGAAGAAAACGATGTCGGGTTCCTGCCCGTGGGTGAGGATGACCGGCTCGTCGGCATGATCACCGACCGCGACATTGCATTGCGCGCGGTGGCGAAAGGCAAAGACCCGCATACGACGCTGGTGCGCGATGTGATGACCACGAAAGTTCTCTATTGTTATGACAGCGACGACGTCGAAGCCGCCGCCGACAACATGGCGGAACTTCGCGTGCGGCGTCTGCCGATCGTCAACGCGGACAAACGGCTTGTCGGCGTAGTTTCCATCGGCGACATCGCGTTCCTGCACAGTGCGGCTACAGCAGGCAAAACGCTGGAAGGCGTTTGCACGCCGGGTGGAACGCGGTTCTTGTCGTAGCGCCTATTTCCCGCGGCGCTTGCGCGTGGCGGCGGCCTTCTTCGCCGATGCCGAACGCGCCGCCGCGGGACGTTTTGCCGATGCTTTGCCGCCTTTACGTCCACCTTTGCGCGAAGGCGAATGATCTTCTTTTTTGCCACGGCCGGAACCGCTTTTCTTGCCGCCGTGCGTTTCCTTGTTGACCGTCGCCCAGGCACGGCGTTCGGCTTCCTTTTTCGGTGTGCCGCGATCTTCGTAGCCTTCTTCGATGTGTTCAGCCTGACGTTTTTGTTTGCCGGTGTAACTGGATTTGTCGCCGCGTGGCATGAGATGCCTCCTTGATGTTCAAACTGGAACGCGAGTTCCGCATGACGGTTCCACGCAACTGTTTCCGTTCCGTAATCGTTATCGTTGCGTATGCATGCCAAAGGAGCTGAGACGATGGAAGCAACGCAAGTGAGATTGCCGCAGCGGTCTGAAAAGGTCGCCGGCACGGAACCGAAAAACAAGGCTGCGGCGAAAGCCAAAACCGAGAAGAAGCACGTCGAGAGCAAGATTGACCGGCAGCTGAAGGATTCGTTTCCTGCGAGCGATCCGCCGTCTTTTTCCGGCGGGCGTCATATCATTGGCGCACCGGAAGAACGCGAAAGCGGCGCAGCGTCCGCGACCGATCACGATGTGATGTCCGCGGAAAAGAAAGTGAAGGACGGCAGCGTAAAAACACCGGAGAAATATTGATGGCCAACGCATGGCACGACGAACACAGAGTTCTTTCGCCGAAGGAGGCGACGCAAGGAGTAAAGCTGGGACATATGCGGTATGTCCTGGGCTTTAGTCTTGCGCTGGCGTTTGGTGCAGGCATTCTCATGCTGCTATGGTTCGTGGGATAATCACAGGTGGGTTTCTAGTGGTGGGGGCGGCGGAACAAGCGCGAAAACGGTTTAAGCCGCCACGCCGGTTCGTTTTTCATCTCGTAATCGTGAAACGCTTTCATCAGCCCGCCCGGCACTTCCGAAGACATTTCGAACATGGCTTTTAGCTGCGGCTCTTCGACTTCTTTGACCTGTTCGCGCAGTTCATCAATCAGATCGTTGATGCACTCCCGCATTTCACGCGAGTGATAAAGCGCGTCTTCGGCGCCATTGGCCATCATTTCCTCCATCGTTGCTATATCGGGCAATTTTAAAACGGTTGCGCAGGGCCTTTTGTTCCGGAACTCCCTGCCCGCGCGATTGACTCGTGCAGGGATTCAAAGAAAACTTCGATGCTGGGCAATGGGGAACGATATGCACATATTGGTTAAGGCAGGCATTTGCGGCGCTGCCGCCGCGGCATTCTTGAGTGCGGATGTGGCGACGAGCGCGCCGACAACGCCAACGGGTGTCGTAATCACCTCCGTCACGGCGGGGCGGATCGATCCGGCTTTTAAGGTGCCGACCTATAATGGCGTGGCAGGCGCGGAAGTGGACAACGCCGATCTCTCCATGCCGCAGGCGATCCTTGTGCACGGCCAGCAATATTCCTTTGTGCTGACATCGCAAAACACGACGTTTAGCGGAACTTGCAAAGACTCATATAGACTGACCCAGGTTCAGGGCGGCAAGACGATCGTTCTCCAATCCGCGACGATCATCAAATCCTACAATTGTGCGCCGGGCACCTATTGGATGTACTATTACTATGGCAAGCCGGTCCCCGACGCACCCGGTCCCGCCACTCTCATCGGCACAGTCACTTACGGCACGAGCAAAGTTTCGATGAGCGTGCATGTGGTGATTCAGTAGCCGCACTTCCGGCAACAATTGCACGCGGAATATTTTCGATGGCAGACAAACTCTCCGATGATGAACTTGTTGGGCTGGTCAAAACTCCCGGCTGGGGGCTCACGGGTAAAGATGACAAAGCCTCCACAGGCACGCTCGAAGATGTTCTGAAGGCCCACCATCAAATGCATCGGAGCGGGGAATCTCCGGGTCTGATAAAACAACTGGAAACATCCATCGAACTGGACATGCTCCAGATCGAAATGATGTGGCGCTATCTCGGACTGCCGGTCTGAATTTTCTGTAGCGATGGACTTCGCGTATGGATTGCGTGAACGGGCACGCCCTGCACATTGGGCAACCTTTCGTGGAGTGACCAGTGTCCCAATCGCCCAAACTTCCGCCGCCCTGGTTGTTAGGCTGGGGCTACATGCCACTCGCTGTCAGTGGCTCCGTCGGCCTCATCGCCATGCCCGATCTGCTTGCGTCGGCTCATGTTCCTGAGCCGCAGATCGCGATGGTCACCTCGCTCTATCTCGCAAGCGGCTTCATCAACATTCCACTGGCCCCATTGCTGGACTGGCGGTTCAGGCGGCGCAGCTATGCCATCGGCTTTGCGATTCTCGGCGCGCTTTGCAATTTCGCAGCGCTGCTTTCGATCCACAACGTCACGCTGTTAGCAGGACTTCTCTTCCTTGGGGGCCTGTCGGTTGCGATGTGCGTCAACGCCACGGGCGGCTGGTTCGGCGATCTGGTGCCGAAGGAGCAGAAGGATGCACTGGGCGCGTGGTTTAACGTCGTCAATTTCGGCGCCGGCGGCGCGGTGGCGGCTCTTATCATCGTCACGCTGCGCACGCTGCCATACCCGTTCGGCGCGGCGGCGATTTCCGGGCTGATCCTTCTGGTGCTGCCGCTGTTCATCCTTACGCCCTGCCCGCCGGCCGACCGCAAGCTTGCCTCGGAAAGTTTCCAGAACTTCGTGCGTGACGTGGCGGCGCTATTCCGGCGCAAGGAAGTGCAATGGGTGCTGGCGATTTTTCTGGCGCCTTCGGCCTCTTTCGCGCTGACCAACACGCTGTCGGGCTTCGGCCACGATTTCCATACGTCGGATGAAGTGGTGGGCGTGGTCGGCGGCATTGGCGTGGCGATAGCGGGCGTCTTCGGCAGCCTCATCGTGCCTCAGCTCACCAAGCGCCTCTCGCCGGTCGTGATCTACCTCCTTGTGGGCCTCGTGGGCGCGTCTTTTACGCTGATGCTGATTCCGGCGTCGCGCGACTGGATCGTCTTCGGCATCGCCGTGATGGTTCAGAACGTGTTCCAGGCCGCAGCCTTTACCGCCGCCAACGCCATCACCCTGCGCGCCATCGGCCACGACAATCCGCTGGCCGCAACGCAATTCGGCGTACTCGTGGGCGTCACCCAGATTCCGCTGACCTATATGCAGATGATCGATGGACGCGCCTATGGTTTCGGTGGCGTGGTGGGAACATTCGCCGCCGACGCGCTGATCAGCGGAGCAGCCTGCGTGATATTGGGCCTGCTCTATTGGAGCTACGGCCGCAAGGTGGCTGCGATCTAGCTATCCACACGCGGCGTTGGCGCGCCATAGTTGATGAAAATGAGAACTACACCTTTGCGATTTCCCTATGAATTTTCCCGAGAGACTCTCTGAAATCAGCCGAACGACGAATAGTCTACGAATTCCTACTACGACTTTTGACCCTGCCCCGCGTCCGAAAGTTCTCTATTAACAAAGACTTCGGTTCCAATCGTAAACTATTCCGACACCAGGTTGCGCCCTGTGAGTGGCGACAAAATCAAGTATTTCCCTACTCCACCGTTACGCAAGGACAATGTAGAAAAGCGGAGACTATCCGGCATCTCGCTATGATGCGATTGAGTCACTGACTGGGGCGGCTGGCCTGCCTCGCGTCCGCTGGGATTGTTCGGCATTAGGCAGCAAGTACACCTAGCCCAAGGGCTTGAAATTACGGTGCTTTCTACAAAATGCCGCTTCCTAGAATGGGAAGCGAATGGGGTATCCAAAAAGGCGGCAATATCAGCAGATTCGCCTGCCGTGCCCGGCGTGCGGTAGGAGTCGTATATGGGGCGGCAATAATGAAATTGCTCAATCTAAGGAGTCGATAGCTTGGCGCATCTTGAGCCAATTATGGCCCACGACGCACGAAACAATACACTCGCCGTCATTATTGCCATTATCGTTCTTGCGGTGGGTGCTTACTTGAGCACCTTCACCACCGAAGTTGTGCGGGCCGTCGCGGTCACTCTATTTGTGGTGGCAGGGTATGGATTATTTCTTTGGTTTTTGTGGCCACGCAGGAGCAAACAAATGGCATTTTACCTGCTACTTGCCGCGTTCACATTTGGCGGAATTGGTTTGGCCAGTTTCGCCGGATGGATTTTTGTAGCCCGCTCACAGAACGTCACCCCTCATTCCTCCGAAGCATCTGCGGCTGCAATCGCCAGCCTTGCGGAGCTTGGCTGGACGGTGAAATCAGGCCTAAATGAAATTCAATTTCAGGTGTCGGGCACGGCGCTGCCCCCAATGGAGCAATCCGCCGTCTATTTTAGACGTCTGAACAAGCCATTCGATTTACAACTAGGGCAAGTGATTGGGCTAAATGGATTGCACTACCTCTCTGACATCCCTGGTTGTACGAAGATCGAAATAAGTGCTGGGGAATTCACGGACATTTCGGAACTCCGAGGATTCTCACATCTCATTGATCTTGGGATTTCTCAACTGCCGCTCAATGGGTATCAAACAGTTGATTCGGCCCCGCTTGCATCATTGACTAATCTGCAAGTTCTGCGGCTAGGAAGCACAAAAATTCGGAGCACTACATTTCTATCAAATTTAAAGCACATCAAAACGCTGAATTTAGGACAGACGCTGATTACGGACATATCGGCACTGTCTGATCTGCATTCATTAGAAACCTTAGAGCCGATCCTGGAAGTTGGGATTCAGTTTGAAGGGCATGGCCTGGTCAGGCGTTTGAGCATGATGCGGATCATAGCGAGGCGTACGAAGGCTGCGACGGTTCTGGCGTAGCGCTCGAAGTCGCGGCAGAGCCGGCGGTTGCGGCTGATCCAAGCCAGAGTTCTCTCGACCACCCATCGCTTGGGCAAGACAACGAAGCCCTTGGCGATATCGGATCGCTTGACGATCTCAATCATCCACGTTCCGGTTCTTGCGGCGGCGGCACGGACGCGCGGTCCCTGATAACCGCCATCGGCGTAGATGCGTTCGACAAAGGGGAACAGTCGCCGCGTTCGGTTGTCGAGCACCAGCGCAGCACCATCGCGATCCTGGATATCAGCTGAATGAACGATGACGCTTAACAAGAGGCCAAGCGTATCGACGAGGATGTGGCGCTTGCGGCCCTTGACCTTCTTGCCTGCATCAAAACCCTGCGGATCGAGGTTTTTGCCCCCTTTTGAGCGGCCTTGGCGCTCTGGCTGTCGATGATGGCCACGGTTGGGCTGGCATCGCGTCCTTCGCGCTCGCGCGTTTGGATATAGAGTGCGTGGTGGATGCGCTCCAATGTGCCGTCCCAATCCCACAGCATGAAGTAGGCGTGCGCCGTGCTCTTCGGCGGCAGGTCTTTGGGCAGCGCCTTCCACTGGCAGCCCGTCGAGAGCACATAGAAGATTGCATTCAGAACTTCGCGAACATCGATCCCGCGCCGACGTCCGCCACGCTTGGCAGGCGGGATTAGCGGCGCGATTAACGCCCATTCCTCGTCCGTCAAATCGTTCGGATACCGCAAGCCTTTGCGCAATGCCGCGCAGCGATGTTCTGGTTTCCACATCAGCGCCTCCTTCGAATCAGGCGCCGTCTACAGAATCACAACCGACTCCACAGATTCAATAACTTCCGGGATCGGCTCTTAGATATTAGAGGCACGCGGATCACTGATCTACGGCCGCTTGAACACAGCGTTAAGCTGGAGAGCCTTTCAATTGGTGGAGAGCAAATTCCCGGGCTTCCAGTTCTAGCGAATTTAAAAAACCTAAAAAAGATTACGCTGATAGAGCAAAATCAATTTGATCTTACGCCAGTAACCTCGCTTGTGAATCTTGAGTCTCTTTGGATATGGGGACCATTCACCGGAATGCTCGATGCGGCACCGCTACAGAAGTTGACGAAGTTACGTGACCTAACAATCACCGCTGGCGGCATCAATACTTTGACCATCGTGACAAATATACAGTCGATAAGCGCGTTAACAGACCTGCGAACGCTGACGCTCGGACAAATCACAGTCACAGACCTGAGTTTTGTCCGTTCCCTTAAAAATTTGACGCAGATAAATCTTGGTCAGATTCCAATTACTTCAATCGAACCGCTCCGCGATCTTAAAATGTTAAAAACGGTATCATTGAGCGCCATTGCGGTTATCGATATTTCGCCGCTTCTCGATCTGCATAATCTGAATGATTTAACGGTGGGGAGAACTCCCGCAAGAACCGATGTGTTGGACGAATTGCGGCGGCGCGGAGTCAATGTGAAAACCTACTAAGGTGCGGTCAGATATTTTCCAGCCTTATGCCATCCATCTCCAATGCAGCGATACACGCAAGAAAGAATGTCGCCGCAAACGTTCCGCGCGCAAGTTTGGACGTGATTGAATTCCGCGTTTCACCGTAAGCATGCGGCGAGCACCGCGGCGGTGCTATTTTTCTGATTGGATTGGGCACGGCGCTTTTCCGGCGGCTCTTTCGTCGGCGATGATTTGCTTGAGGCATTCGATACCGTCTTCGGTGAAGGCGGTCACACCATGTTCACCGATGCCATAGACCCTCAGGCAGCCATCTTCGGAGAAGATGTCGATCGAAAGTTCGTGCAGCCAGTCCGCATCCTCGCCAAGTATCTCGGCGACATAGGTGATGGTGAAGACGGCGGAGATGGCAGCCAAGGTCAGGCAGCCTGACGGACGCACGCCTGAAGAGGTCGCCAATTCCACGGCAGGAGTTCGTCAAGCTGGTTGGCCGGGTGCCCGGCGATGCGGGCGAGCACGTCGGCCAACCAGGCTTGCGGATCCACATCGTTCATTTTGGCCGTGACGATGATGCTGTACATGGCGGCGGCGCGCTGTCCGCCGCGATCGGAACCAGCGAATAACCAGGCCTTTCTTCCGAGGGCAATTCCGCGCAGCGCTCTTTCCGCGGCATTGTTCGAGAGGCAAATACGCCCATCGTCGAGGAAGCGTGTGAACGCCGGCCAGCGCTTGAGCATGTAGTCCATCGCTTTCCCATTGACCCGCTGGCGCAGGCGCTTCGTCGCTTTCGCGGCCCAATTCGACCTGAGGACAGACTGTGAATCCCGTCGTGCTATCGGGGACCGACACTATCGTGCCATCGGGGACCCGATCATCGTGCTATCGGGGACCAAAATCGGTCGAAAGCGTTTCTGCGTCAGGCGCTTGCTGCGCCCATAACTTCTCTAACTTAGATTCCTTCGGAATCCTACTAACGCCCCTGTCGTGTTTCGCGCGGCAGCGTCGCGCAATGTCTAGAAACGGCCGGGAAGCGAAAAAGCCTTCCCCCGCCAGCAGCGCCTACACTCCGCGCCTGACAATCGACTTCGCGTCGAGACCGCGAAGAAACTTCCCACCTGCAACGTTGCGGCGCGGACCGATCGCCATCGTCGAACAACGCATCCCACTCCACAAATCACCTCCCAATGCCAACGGAGGCACATCATGACTGACACAGAACGTCCATCTTCCGCCCACGCGACACCCGGGCTCACCCGTGTCGAATTGACATGGGTCGAAAAGAAGTTCGAGCGCTGGATTCGCTTCGGCTGTGTTGCTGAAAACCAAATCATCGACCGTCAGCGGCGGATCGTAAGCTTCGCGCCCGGTAGCATCTTCGCGTTCGTCCGCTGGGCGTCGAACGACTTTGGCGACCTCGTTCCTGTGCGTGT
>DATCEI010000184.1:0-6046 GCA_036510185.1 Rhizomicrobium sp.
GTCCACCATCGCTTCCAGCAGCGTGAGAAAAATCTCCGACGAAGGGCAGGGCGTGCCTTTTTTCGCGATTTGTTCCCGCACATTCTGGAACGCGCGCAGATCGGCATAACGAATGGTGACGAGCACATTGGGCGTGATGACAAAACCGACCGGCGCGGTGACAGGCTCCGCGCCGTCGGCCGGGCGCGGCGTAACCGGCATGCTGAGGAAAAGCGTGTCGCCCTCCGCGCGCAGGCGGCTGGAGGATTCGATTTCTTCCAGCTGACGGCGCGCGGGAACGGCGATCCTGTAATCGCTGCACGCCTTGGCGACTTCGGCATCCGTGGGATCGACAAGATCGGCCCACGCCGCGTGTCCATCAACGGGATATTGAGTCAGCATGCGCCGCCCACCTGATTCAGGCAGCCAGCATAGCGCCGAAGCGGGGTGAGCGTCAGACCAAAGCCCCGTGACAATGCTTGAACTTGCGGCCGGAGCCGCAGGGGCACGAGGCATTGCGTTGCACCTTGCCCCAGGTGTTCGGATCGTTGGGATCGACGGCGATGTCTTTGGGCCGTGTGGTGCTGAACTGGCTGGACCCGGCAGCGCCGCCCTGCATTTCTTCCTCACCGGTCAACGGATTGATATGTGACGCGCGCATCTGGATTGGCGGGCGCTGCGGCTCCAGCGGCGGCGGTTGTTCGACATTGATCTGCAGATGCATCAGCTGGCGCACGACTTCAAAGCGCAGCTTGCTGAGCAGCGCCTCGAACAATTCGAACGCCTCGCTCTTGTATTCGTTGAGCGGATCGCGCTGACCGATACCGCGCAAGCCCACATATTGGCGTAAGTGATCGAGGTTCACGATATGCTCGCGCCAGTCGTGATCCAGCGTCTGCAGCAGCACCGCTTTTTCGACATAACGCATGACATCGCTGCCGGTGTTGGCGGCGCGTTCGGCGGCGCGCGTTTCCACGGCCTTTGAAATGCGTTCGCGCACTTCCTCGTCGGCGATGCCTTCTTCCTTGGTCCAGTCGATCACGGGCAGGGCGACGCCGAAGATGCGCTCGACCTCGTCATGCAGGCCGGCCGCGTCCCATTGTTCGGCGTAGGCCTTTTCGGGAATGTGGCGCGCAACGAGTTCGCCCACCACCTGCGTGCGGAAATCTTCGATCTGATCGCCCACATCGTCGGACGACATGATTTCGCGGCGCTGTTCGAAGATCACGCGGCGCTGGTCGTTGAGCACGTTGTCGTATTTGAGGATGTTCTTGCGCATTTCGAAATTGCGCGCTTCGACTTTCTGCTGCGCTTTTTCCAGCGCCTTGTTCACCCAGGGATGCGTGATCGCTTCGCCTTTTTCGAGGCCCAGCCGCTGCAAAATGGAATCCATGCGCTCCGATCCGAAGATGCGCATGAGGTCATCCTGCAGGCTCAGGAAAAATTTCGACGCGCCCGGATCGCCCTGGCGACCCGAACGGCCGCGCAGTTGATTGTCGATGCGGCGGCTTTCATGGCGCTCCGTGCCCACGACATAGAGCCCGCCCGCGGCGAGCGCGCGTTCCTTGTCGGCGGCAATTTCGGCGCGGATTTGCGCGATGCGGCTTTCGCGTTCGGCTTCATCGATAACGCCGCCGAGTTCGTTGCGAATGCGCATTTCGGCGTTGCCGCCAAGCTGAATGTCGGTGCCGCGGCCTGCCATGTTGGTGGCGATGGTGACGGTGCCGGAAACACCCGCCTGCGCGACGATGGCGGCTTCCTGTTCGTGATAACGCGCGTTCAGCACATTGTGCTTGATTTTGCGCGCCTTCAGCAGTTCGGAAAGATGTTCGGATTTTTCAATCGAGGTCGTTCCCACCAGCATCGGCTGGCCGCGCTTCTGGCAATCCTCGATCAGCGCGATGATGGCGTCGTTCTTTTCTTCCGTCGTGCGATAGACCTCATCGTCGGCATCGATGCGCTTGACGGGCAGATTGGTCGGTATGTCGGCGACATCGAGTTTGTAGATGTCCATGAATTCCGCGGCTTCGGTCAGCGCCGTGCCGGTCATGCCCGCAAGCTTGTCGTAAAGCCGGAAATAATTCTGGAAGGTGATGGAAGCCAGCGTCACGTTTTCCGGCTGAATAGCGGCGTTTTCTTTCGCCTCCAGCGCCTGATGCAGGCCTTCGGAATAACGGCGGCCCTGCATCATGCGGCCAGTGAACTCATCGATGATGATGACCTGATTGTCCTTGACGATGTAGTCGCGGTCTTTCTGGAACAGCGTGTGGGCCTTCAACGCCTGATTGACGTGATGGACCATGTTGATGTTTTCGATGTCGTAGAGATCGCCGGTTTCCAGCAGGCCCGCTTCGCGCAGCCAACCGACCAGCCGCTCATTGCCGGATTCCGTGAACGTGACGGTCTTCTGTTTTTCATCAAGGTCGTAATCGGTCTTTTCCAGTTTCGGAATCAGCGCATCGACTTTGCGATAGAGTTCGGTCTGGTCTTCCGTCGGGCCGGAAATAATCAGCGGCGTGCGCGCTTCATCGACGAGAATGGAATCCACTTCATCGACAATGGCGAAGGAATGTCCGCGCTGGGTCATCGTCGCCAGCGAGTATTTCATGTTGTCGCGCAGATAATCGAAACCCAGCTCGTTGTTTGTGGCGTAGGTCACGTCGCAGGCATAAGCCGCCTTGCGCTGCTCATCGGTCAGGCCGTGCACGATGCAGCCGACGGTGAGGCCGAGGAATTTGTAAACCTGACCCATCCACTCGGCGTCGCGCGAGGCGAGGTAGTCGTTGACGGTGACAACATGCACGCCTTGGCCCGCCAGCGCGTTCAGATAAACGGGCAGGGTGGCGACCAGCGTTTTGCCTTCGCCGGTCTTCATTTCGGCGATACGGCCTTCATGCAGCACCATGCCGCCCACAAGCTGCACGTCGAAATGCCGCTGGCCGAGGGCGCGGATGGCAGCCTCGCGCACCACCGCGAAGGCCTCCGGCAGCAACTGGTCCAGCGTCTCGCCCTGTTCCAGCCGCGCCCGGAAGGCGGGCGTCATCGCACGCAGTTCGTCGTCGGACTTGGCCTTGAACTGGCCCTCAAGCGCGTTGATCGCCTCGACCCGCTTGAACATGGGACGAAGTTTGCGCTCGTTGGCGGAACCGAAAAAACGCTGGGCAAAGGCCTGAAGCATGGAACCTCGTGGGGTGGGCGCGTGTCCATGGCCGCGAGGCCCGCACGCTGGCGAGAGATAAGAACCGCATCCCCCCTTGTCAATTCAAGGGATTTGCCTCTAATCCGCGCGCCCGATTTTCGCGGAGAGGGGCTTGCCATGACCAAGGGGCGGGGGCCGCTTGCGCTGAAACATCGCGCGGGCAAGCCGAAGGGCAAAACCATCGCTCCCAAGGCGAAGGCGGAGCACACCGTTTCGCCGCTGGCGCCCAAAAGCTTTGCCAATCTGCCGCCGCTGGCGGGCGTGAGGCTGGCGACCGCGGAGGCTGGCGTCCGCTACAAGGATCGCACCGATGTGCTGATGGCCGTACTGGCTCCGGGCACGCAGGTCGCGGGCGTCTTCACCAAATCCCGAACATCATCCGCGCCGGTCGAATGGTGCCGCCCCATCGTCAAGGCGGGCGAGGCGCGCGCGCTGGTGGTCAACAGCGGCAATGCGAACGCCTTTACGGGCAAGGCCGGGCAGGAGGGCACGCGGCTGATCGCGGAGTCGGCGGCGGGGGCTGTCGGCTGTCACACGAATGAAGTGTTGCTCGCCTCCACCGGCGTGATCGGCGAACCGCTGCCGGCAGACAAGATCGTGAAGGTGCTGGGGCGGCTTGCGGAGTCCGGTGCTGCGGGCGGATGGCGCGCCGCTGCCGAAGCGATCATGACCACGGACACCTATCCGAAGATGGCAACCGCGAAAGCCGAGATCGACGGCCACAAGGTCACGATCAACGGCATCGCCAAAGGCTCCGGCATGATCGCGCCGGACATGGCGACGATGCTGTCGTTTGTGTTCACGGATGCGAAACTGCCCGCGCCTGTGTTGCAGGAATTGCTTTCGGCGGGCGTGAAGAATTCCTTCAACGCCATCACCGTGGATAGCGATACGTCCACGAGTGATACGCTGTTGCTGTTCGCAACCGGCAAAGGTGCGCATCATCCGACGATCACGAAGACAACCGATAAACGGCTGAACGATTTCAAAAACAAACTCGATGCGCTGCTGCTCGATCTCGCATTGCAGGTCGTGCGCGACGGCGAAGGCGCGCAGAAACTTATCCGCATCGATGTCACCGGCGCGGAAACCGACGAGTCCGCGAAGAAGATCGCGCTGTCCGTCGCCAATTCGCCGCTTGTGAAAACCGCCATAGCGGGCGGTGACGCCAATTGGGGCCGCGTTGTCATGGCGGTTGGCAAAGCGGGCGAACCGGCGGACCGTGACCGGCTCTCGATCAAATTCGGCAATCAGATCGTGGCCGAGAAAGGCGAACGCGCCGCGAAATATGACGAGGCCGCCGCCACGCGCGCAGCCTCGGGCCGCGAAGTGGAACTCGCCATCGATCTCGGACTCGGCAAGGGACAATCGCGTGTGTGGACCTGCGACCTCACCGATGGTTACATCAGAATTAACGGCGCCTATCGCAGCTAACCTGTTTCGGCGCACGCGGGGCGGCGAATCCGGCCGAAAACGTCCCGTTTTTATACGCATTTGAGTGAAGCATGGGTTCAACCGTTAATCGGGCCTTAATGCGCCGTAATGCAGAGTAGGAGGGTCGCATGGGGCAGCTTGTTCTCGTTGCAGCTTGCGCGTTGATTGATCCGGACGGCCGCGTGCTTGTTGCACAACGCCCGCCGGGCAAGAGCATGGCGGGCCTATGGGAATTTCCCGGTGGAAAAGTGGAAGCGGGCGAGCGGCCCGAGGACACGATAATTCGGGAGCTGCGGGAAGAGCTATCTATCGCGGTGAAAGAAGCATGCTTGGCGCCATTCACTTTCGCCTCGCACGCGTACGAGACGTTCCATCTGCTGATGCCGCTCTATTTGTGCCGCCGCTGGGAGGGCACGGTTACACCGATGGAAGGACAGGCATTCAAATGGTTGAAGCCCCGCGATTTGACGAACATCCCAATGCCGCCCGCGGACCTGCCGCTGATACCGATGCTGCGCGACCTTCTCTGATCCGAGACGAGCGCGGCGCGACGGCGATTGAATATGGGTTGATTGCGCTTCTCATCGCCATGGTGATTATCACCGGCCTGACAAGCGTCGGCTCGAAACTGTCCGGCATCTTCAACAGCGTGCAAGCAGGCTTTTAACGGCTGATCTTCAATGCTTCGGCAAGCCGCGCCACAGCGCTGCCCGGCTTGAGCGGTTTCTGCTGGCCTTCATGCGGCGCCCATCCCGCCAGATAAACAATATCGAACGTCGAACGCAGACGGCCATCCTTCTCCGTATGATATTGCGTGTAATGCGATAGGGATGCCGCCAATGTGCCGCGCCGCAGGGGCCGCTTGTGGCGTTCGGCCAGCGCATTGGTTTCGCCGAGATCGCGCAAATCGCGGATCAGGGAATCGAAATCGCGATAGAGTACGGTTGTGCGTTCCACATCCGTCACCGGCAACGCAAAGCCTGCGCGTTGCAACAGATCGCCAAGATCGCGCACATCGGCAAACGGTGCGATGCGGGGGCTTGCACCCTTTTCCATTTCGCTTTCGCCGGCGGCAAAGGCTTCGCGCAATTCGGCCAGCGTTGAGCCGCCGAACATGGCGGCGGCAAACAAGCCATCCGGTTTCAACGCGCGCCGGATTTGAATCAACATGCCCGGCAGATCGTTCATCGCGTGCAGCGACAACACGCTGAGCGCCAGATCGAAGCTTTCGGGTTCATACGGCAATGTCTCGCTGCCTTGCGAGGACCAATGCGTCCATTCCTTCGCGAACGGCTCCAATAGGTCCAAACTTTGCGGCCGCAGATCAATGCCAAGCCCGCGCGTGAAACTGCGAGTGACGGTGGAAAGCCTGTCGGCCAGTTGTTGTGCGGCCTCGCGCACGAGGAACTGGTCGCCGCCACGGCGCTCCGCCCG
>DATCEI010000185.1:0-3383 GCA_036510185.1 Rhizomicrobium sp.
GGCGAGATTGCCCGGCGGGGATTCCCACACGCGGCCCCTGCGCCCTCGTCCGGCAGTTTGGCGATCCGCCGTGATCCAGAGCGGACCTTTGCCGCCCGCGCTCGCGATACGGCGCGCTTCTTCGTTCGTGGAATCGATTTCGTCGAAATGCTTGAGCGCGTAACCCTCGGGCCAATCGCTCACTTGAGCAGCGATTGCGCGGCCGTGTTGGCGAATTCCAGCAGGCGGCCCGTATTGACGACAAAGAGAAGCGAGAACGCCGTCGCAACGGTGGCGATTGTGCCCACGGCCCAACCCGTGTGCCGGTCGAAGGGCTGCGTCGGTTCGTCGAAATACATCACCTTGACGATGCGCAGATAATAATACGCGCCGACCACACTGGTGAGCACGCCGAACGCCGCCAGCACATAGAGATGTGCCTGAAGTGCTGCGATGAAGATAAACGCCTTGGCGAGAATGCCCGCAAGCGGCGGCAGGCCGGACAGGCTCAACATCATCGCCATGAACGCGAATGCAAGCGCAGGCCGTGTGCGCGCGAGGCCCGCGAGATCGGAGATGTTTTCGGCCGCCTGTCCGTCGCGCCGCATCGCCTGAATGCAGGCGAACACGCCGAGATTGGTGAGCGCATAGAACGCCAGATAAAACAACACGCCGCGATAACCGAGTTGCGTTCCGGCGGCGAGGCCCAGCAACGCATAACCCATATGGCCGATGGAACTGTAGGCCATCAGGCGTTTGATATTGGTCTGCCCGATGGCCGCGAACGCGCCCAGCGCCATCGACAGCACGGAAATAAATATGACGATCTGCTGCCATTCGTGGACCGCGCCGGAGAACGGCATCACGACGGCGCGCAACACAAGCGCGAAAGACGCGACCTTCGAGGCCGTCGCCAGATAGGCGGTGATCGGCGTCGGCGCGCCTTCGTAAACATCGGGCGTCCACATATGGAACGGCACGGCAGAGATTTTGAACGCGAGGCCCGCCAGCATGAACACGATGCCGAAGACGAGGCCGATGGTGACGCCGCTGCCCTTCACAACGCCGGCGATGACGGAGAATTCCGTGCTGCCGGTGAAGCCATAGATCAGCGAAATGCCGTAAAGCAACATGCCGGAGGACAGCGAGCCCAGCACGAAATATTTGAGGCCTGCTTCGCTGGAGCGCAAGGAGTCGCGCTTGAACGCGGCCAGCACGTAGAGCGCGAGGCTTTGCAGTTCGAGGCCCATGTAAAGCGCGATGAAACTTGCCGACGACACCATCAGCGACATGCCGAGCGTGGCAAGCAGGATCAGGATTGGCAATTCGAAGCGCGCCGTCTTTTCCGTGTCGAAAAAGTTTTGCGCCAGCAGCACGCAGGCGATGGAGGACCAGAGGATCACCGCTTTGGTGAAGCGCGCGAAGCTGTCCACTATAAACGCGCCGTGAAACGCGACGGCATCCGCGCCCATCATGGAAAAATAGGCCGAGGCCGCGATCACCAGCACGGCGACGGTGGAGATCAGCTTCGTGCTTTTGTCGCCAAGCATCGCGCCGACGAGAAGGAGTGCCAGCGCGCCGACGCCAAGAATCAGCTCGGGCAGAAGCGCGATCAGATCGGCCTGAAGGTTCATCGCGCGGCACCCGGAACAAGAGCCGCCACTTTCGGCGCGTGGTCCATCGCGATTGAAGCCTTGTTCTGCTGGATCAGATTGGCGACGGACACGGATGTCACATTGAATATTGGCTTGGGATAAATGCCCATCGCAATCGTGATGATGACCAGCGGCGCGAGAATGGCGATTTCGCGCGGCGTGAGGTCCATGATCGTTTGCAGGCTTGGCTTCACCAGCGCGCCGTAAATGATGCGGCGATAGAGATAAAGCGCGTAGGCCGCGGAAAGCACCGTGCCGGTGGCCGCGAAAATCGCCACCCATGTGTTCACGCGGAACGCGCCCAGCATGGTAAGGAATTCGCCCACGAATCCGCCCGTGCCCGGCAGGCCAACATTGGCAAGCGTGAACACCATGAAACACGCAGCATAAACCGGCATGCGGTTCACCAGCCCGCCATAGGCTGCGATTTCGCGTGTGTGCATGCGGTCATAGATCACGCCCACGCAAAGGAACAACGCGCCCGAAACGACACCGTGGCTGAGCATCTGGAAAATGCCGCCTTCGATGCCCTGATGCGTCAATGTGAAAATACCCATCGTCACGAAGCCCATATGCGCGACGGAGGAATAGGCGATGAGTTTCTTCATATCCTCCTGCGCCAGCGCCACCAGCGAGGTGTAGATGATGGCGACAATGGAAAGCGCGAAGACCATCGGCGCGAAGGTGGCGGACGCACTCGCGAACATCGGCAGCGAGAAGCGCAGGAAACCGTAGCCGCCCATCTTGAGCAGAATGCCCGCGAGGATCACGGAACCTGCCGTCGGCGCCTCGACATGCGCATCCGGCAACCACGTATGCACGGGCCACATGGGCATTTTCACCGCGAAGGAGGCGAAGAAGGCCAGCCACAACCACCATTGCATCGCCACCGGGAAATGCGCGGTGTTGATGATCGTTTCGATGTCGGTGGTGCCGGTGTAGAGATACATCGCCAGGATCGCGAGCAGCATCAGTACCGAACCGAGCAACGTGTAGAGGAAGAATTTGTAGCTGGCATACACGCGCCGCTTGCCACCCCACACGCCGATGATGATGAACATCGGGATCAGGCCGCCTTCGAAGAACAGATAGAACAGGAACAAATCCAGCGCCGCGAACACGCCCATCATCAGCGTTTCGAGTGCCAGGAACGCGATCATGTATTCGGCAACGCGGTTCTCGACGGATTCCCAGCTTGCCAGAATGCAGAACGGCATGAGGCCGCCGGTCAGCACGATGAACAGCATCGAAATACCGTCCACGCCCATGTGATAGGTGATGCCGCTGCCCAGCCAGTTGGCGTGTTCGACGAACTGGAACGCCGCCGTCGTGTTGTCGAACTTCGCCCAGATGATGAGCGACAGCACGAGATCGGCAAGCGTTGCGCCGAGCGCAATCCAGCGCGCCATGTTGGCATTGGCGCGCGTGGCGAGAATAAGCAACGCGGCGGCCAGCGGCAGGAAGGTAACGACGCTGAGGATGGGAAAACCGCTCATCGTGCCAACCCCGAGAACATGAAATATGTGGCGACCGCGAGAACGCCCAGCAGCATCGCCAGCGCGTAATGATAGATGTAACCTGATTGCATGCGCACGGCGCCGCGCGTCACGTCCAGCACGCGGGCGGAAATGCCGTCAGGGCCGAACCCATCGATGATGGAGCCGTCGCCGATTTTCCACAGCATGCGTCCGAGGCGCTGCGCCGGGCGCACAAACAGGAAATCGTACAGCTCATCGAAATACCATTTGT
>DATCEI010000186.1:0-6171 GCA_036510185.1 Rhizomicrobium sp.
AAGCGTGATCCGGTCCGCGCCACCGGCCACACCCATCAGCCGCTCGAAATCCGCGCCTGCGAGACGGTCGGTTGCGATCCGCCGACAGCCGAAGGCTGCTTCGTAGAATTGGGCGGCGCTCTTGGCATCGGCTGTCGTGAGGCTGAAACGGGCAAGCCTGTCGATCTGCGGCGCGTCGGCAGTCATGGCCGCACTGCGCCACGGCGATCGAGAAAAATCGCATAGAGAGTGTGCGAGCCGCCAATGAAAAGTCTGTTCCTGTGCAACCCGCCGAATGTCAGATTGGAAACGCGATATGGGACCAGAATTTTTCCCAGCGGCTTGCCGTCGGGTGCAATGCAATGAACGCCGTCGGCGGCGCTTGACCAGAGATTGCCGTCCTCATCGACGCACAGCCCGTCGGCATAACCCGGCTCGATCTTGTGAAAGATTTCGCCACCGCGCAGGCCACCTCCCGGTGTTACATCGAACACTCGAATATACTGTTTCGGATTGTCCACGGTTTGATCGCCGGTCTCCGCGACGTAAAGGCGTTTTTCATCGGGCGAAAACGCAAGGCCGTTCGGGCCATCGAAGTCGCCCGCCGCAACGGCGATAACGCCGGATTCAGGATCGAAACGATAAAGCGCGGGCGGTTGCTCGGAAACCTGACGGCCGCCTTCATAGTCGCTTTGAATGCCGTAGAGCGGGTCGGTGAACCAGATCGAGCCGTCGGACTTCACCACGACATCGTTCGGCGCGTTGAGGCGCCTGCCGTCGTGCCGGTCGATAAGGCGCGTGATAGAGCCATCCAGTTCAGTCCGAAACAGACAGCGTTCGCGGTGCGAGCAGGAGATCAGCCTGCCCTACACGTCACGCGTTTGCCCGTTGCCATATCCCGACGGCGCGCGATAGATGGAAACCCCGGCGTTCTCGATCCAGCGCATCGTGCGGTCGCGCGGCAGATCCTGAAACAGCAGACAATTCGCATCGCCCATCCAGACCAATCCCTCGATCCAGCGAAAGCCGCCGGCGAGTTCCTCCAGCGGCGCGTTGTCGAGGACGTAGTGGGCAAATCGCGGATCGATGATGTCGATGCGATTCATGTGTTCACCGCAATTCGCATGGCGAGGACGGTGCGGGTATGTCGTCGAACTGAATGACCATCAGCACAGCTTGTGCGTCACCCACCGTTCCGGAGCGATGACCCTTTTTGCCATCTATCTCGCGGCAATTCTGATCGCCGCCGAAAGACAATTCGCCCGGTCCCATCTCGACGCGCGTGCCGTCCATCGACTCGACGAACCAGCGGCCCGACAGCGGAACAATCCATTGCGGTTTGGGATTCTCGTGCCATGTGCCGATCCAGCCGACCGGTAGAACGGTGACGAGCGTTGTCATTTGCCCGCTCTGTCTTTTGCCCTGCCATTGCGGGTCGGCGGGCGGCTTTATCGATTTCAATTCGAATTCCGTCATCGTGCATTGTATCTGGCGACTGACTCCGTCGGCGTCTGTCCATAGATGCCAATAATGCACCGTTGGTTTCGCGCTCATGGCGCACCTCCTTGGGAAATTTCATATGGGTGAGACGAAGCCAATGGGTGATGCAGAAATTGCTGAACGCCCGAACCATTGGACCCAAAGGCGAGGAGAAGAAAGCCGCCCGCGAGCGCGAAGTTCTTGAGGAAGTCCCAGAACACATCTCGTCCGTTGCTCGTACCCTTCAGCCGGAAATCCGGTTCGGTCCAGAACCGTTTCCAAAGCAATGCCGTGACCACGCAATAGCCGGCCAAGACAAAGGCTGCCAACCGGTCGGCAACGCCGGTCAGGATCGCAAGCGACATGAAGACTTCAATGCAGAAACCGCAGGCGATAAGAGCAATCGCAAATACACGGTTCGCAATCGCCTGAGAGGCCTGCGCGATCGCCAGCTTGAAATTCAGCACTTTGTCCAGCGCGCTGAAGGGCAGGAACAGACCCGCCAGCAGACAGCGCACCGCGAACGTGATCAGGACGGCGATCATCAAACGAACACTCCAATGCGCGAACCGAACATGAGCGCCTACTCCCCATCCGGTGCGCAGTCACGGCCCGCGCGCCGCACAGGCTCCACAATCAGCCGCGCCCCGTGATCATAAGTCACATACCGCCAAAGCCATTGCACCGCGACCAGCAGGCGATGCTGGAATCCCGCCAGCAGATAGATATGGACCAGCGCCCAGAGAAACCACGCGAACACGCCCTTCAGATGCGACCAGCCGAAATCGAAGATGGCGGACTGCCGCCCGATGATCGCCGCATTGCCGCGATTGTGAAATTCGAAATCGCGCGCCACACCGCCGTTGCGAATTTTCTTCGCGAGCGCGCGGCCGAGATAATAGCCTTCCTGTTTGGCCACTTGCGCAAGGCCCGGCAACGGTTTGCCTGCGGTATCCAGAACCAGTGCGACGTCGCCCAACGCATAGACATTGGCCAGTCCCGGCACGGAAAGATCGCGATTGACCTTTACACGTCCGGTCTTGTCGGTCGGTACGCCGAGCAGTTTTCCGGACGGCGATGCCTTCACGCCAGCCGCCCAGATCGCGAGGCCAGCCGGTATCGTGTCATCACCGGCCACGACGCTATCCCGCGATATATCTTTGACCGCGCAGTTTTCGCGTACCGTCACGCCCAAGGACTCCAGCTTGCGTTGCGCGTAGCGTGCGAGTTCTTCCGGAAAGGCGGCGAGAATTCGCGGTCCTGCCTCCACCAGAATGACGGTCGTCGATTTTGCGTCGATGCGGTGGAAATCCTTCGCAAGTGTGTAGCGTGCGAGTTCGGCGATCGCGCCCGCAAGCTCGACGCCGCTGGGGCCGCCGCCGATGACCACGAATGTCATAAGGCGTTTGCGCTCAGCCGGGTCGTCGCTCATCTCCGCCTGTTCAAACGACAGGAGCAATCGGGATCTCACTTTGCGCGCGTCGGCGATGGATTTCAGGCTTGGCGCGAACTCGGCCCATTCGTCGTGACCGAAATAGGCGTGCGTCGCGCCCGCCGCGAGCACCAAAATATCATAAGAAATAGATTTGCCATTCGCGAGCGCCACGCGGCGCGCAGCGGCATCGATGCCCGTCACCTCTCCCAACATCACTTCAACACCGGGAAAGCGCCGCAACATCCTGCGGACAGGCTCCGCGATGTCGGCGGGTGACAAGGCCGCCGTTGCGACCTGATAGAGAAGCGGCTGGAACAGATGATAGTTTTGCCGGTCCAGAAGCGTCGTACGAACGCCGGCAGCGCCAAGCCCGCGCGCCACCTGCACGCCCGCGAAGCCGGCGCCAATGATGACGACGTGCTGTTTGTGGCCGGCGCCGCTCACGACAAGCGCAATATGTTTGGCAAATGGGTCATCGCACTCTCAAGGATATACGTTCGAGCGCCGAATTCGTGCGAAATCGGCGGTCCCAATTGGGCCGTTGAACATTACGACAGTATAATACCGTGACCGGAGCCTTTGCGGCTTCCGCGCGTTTCATCCATGTCCGCTCTTTGCAACGACCGCGGCATTCGTGCGGTTGCGGGTGATTTGTATCTTCCGATTTTTTTCGAAAGACCCATTCCATGCCCAATCCCAAGCCTTTGGCGGGACAGAAGGCCCTCGTAACGGGAGCCAATTCGGGCATCGGTGAGGGTGTCGCGATCGCTCTCGGCCAGGCGGGCGCCGATGTGGTGGTGAATTATGTCGAGGGCGACGACGCCGCAAACGCAGTGGCCGAAAAGATCAAACGATTCGGCGGCAACGCCATCGTTCACAAGGCCGATGTTTCTTCCGAAGATGAGGTCGGCGGCATGTTCGAGCGCGCCGTGCGAGAGTTCGGCACGATCGACATTCTTGTCAACAATGCCGGCCTGCAACGCGATTCCGCATTTGCGGACATGACACTGGAAAAATGGAACAAGGTTCTTTCCGTCAATCTGACCGGTCAATTTTTATGTTCGCGCGCCGCGATACGCGAGTTTCTGCGCCGCGGCGTCGTTCCATCGGTGTCTCGCGCCGCTGGAAAAATCATCTGCATGAGTTCCGTGCATCAGGTGATTCCGTGGGCGGGTCACGCGAATTACGCGACGTCCAAAGGCGGCATCAAATTGCTCATGGAAAGCATGGCGCAAGAGCTTGCCCCCAAACACATCCGCGTCAACGGCATTGCGCCGGGCGCGATACAGACGCCGATCAATGTTTCCGCCTGGAACACGCCGGAAGCACTCAAAAGCCTGTTGACGCTGATCCCCTATGGGCGGATCGGCCTGCCCGAAGACATTGCACGGGCTGCCGTCTGGCTGGCGTCCGACGATTCCGATTACGTCGTCGGCACTACCCTCTTTGTCGATGGCGGCATGACGCTCTATCCGGGCTTTTCGACCAACGGCTGAAGGCGATGACAAAGCACTATGACGTCATCATCATCGGAAGCGGCCCCGGTGGCGCGACCGTCGCGCATCGCCTCGCGCCAACCGGAAAACGCATCCTGCTGATCGAGCGCGGTGATTACCTGCCGCGTTCGCGCGCCAATTGGGATGCGCAAACGGTATTCGTGGACGGCGCCTATCAGGCGGACGAGACGTGGTACGGCAAGGATGGCGAGAAATTTCATCCCGGCTTGCATTATTATGTCGGCGGCAATTCAAAAGTTTACGGCGCGGCGCTGTTTCGAATGCGCGAGCGCGATTTCGGCGAAGTCCACCACAAAGACGGCGTCTCGCCCGCATGGCCTCTCAAGTATGACGTGTTCGAGCCCTATTATACCGAGGCCGAGCGGCTGTTTCACGTTCACGGCCAGCGGGGCGAAGATCCGAATGAGCCGCCTTCAAGCGGACCTTATCCTTATCCTCCGGTTTCGCACGAGCCGCGCATCCAGGCGCTGCACGACAGTCTGGTAAGCAACGGACTACACCCGTTTCATTTGCCGCTTGGTATTCTTCTGGATGAGAAGGATGGCAAGGTCACGCCGACCAGCACTTGCATTCGCTGCGACGCGTTCGACGGCTTTCCCTGTCTTCTGAACGGCAAGGCGGATGCGCAGGTCATGTGCGTCGATCCGGCGCTCGCGTTGCACCCTAACCTCACATTACTGACCAACGCTTATGTCTCCAGCCTCGGAACGGACGCCGGGGGCAGCACCGTTACGGACATTGTCGTGACGCGCAACGGCGGCGAAGAACATTACTCGGCCGATATCGTGGTTGTCGCTTGCGGTGCGCTATCCTCCGCGTTGCTTCTGCTGCGTTCCGCCAACGACAAACATCCCGATGGTCTCGCCAACGGTTCGGGTCAGGTCGGGCGCAACTACATGCGTCACAACCAGTCGATTCTGATGGCGCTGATGCGCGAGCCGAACGACACGGTGTTTCAAAAAACGCTTGCCGTGGCGGATTATTATTTTGGTTCCGACGATTGGGACTTTCCCTTGGGGCTTATCCAGATGTGCGCCACCTCCCATGGGGCGCAGATTCGCGGAGAGGCACTTCCGGCCTGGTTGGAATGGATGCCCAAAATGCCGTTCGAGGAAATGGCTCGCCATTCGATGGATTTCTGGCTGTCAAGCGAGGATCTGCCGCGGCCCGAGAATCGGATTTATTATGATGGCGACCGCGTGGTGCTCGACGTCACGGAAGGCGATATGGAAGCACATCGCCGCCTCAAGCAAAAACTCGAGCAAATACTGACCCGGGCGGGAGCGCATCCCCTGCTACTCGACCGCAACCTCTATCTCGGCAAGGACATCCCGATCGGGGGCACAGCGCACCAGGCGGGAACGGCGCGCTTCGGAACTAGCCCCGCCACATCGGTACTGGACCTCGATTGCAAGGCGCATGAACTCGATAATCTCTATATAGCCGATGCCAGCTTTTTCCCGTCGATCGGAGCGGTCAATCCGACACTTACGATCATCGCCAATGCGCTTCGCGTCGCGGATCGGATCAATGAGCGACTAAAATGATGGCGATGTATTCGAGTGGACTCGGCTGCGATGAGCCGGCAGTCTGTCCCAGATGACCAACAGCTTCCCGCGAACCTGCTTGGTCAGCGCGTACAGGAACTCGACGAACTGAGAACTTCGGATCGCGCCAGCATGGAATCGGAAATAGAGAGCCTGTATGCATCGCATAATGTAGGAGACGAAAGAGCTTTCGCCGGCGCTGCCAGCGTCGAGG
>DATCEI010000187.1:0-12990 GCA_036510185.1 Rhizomicrobium sp.
CAGCGTCGTGCCGGAGCGCGGAAAGCCGACCAGAAACACATGACCTGCGGCGCCGCCATCCGCGCCCGCGGCATTGTTGCGTTGCGCGGGCGGCAATGCCTCCGGCCGTTCGACGAA
Source organism: Rhizomicrobium sp. (assembly GCA_036510185.1). GTDB lineage: Bacteria > Pseudomonadota > Alphaproteobacteria > Micropepsales > Micropepsaceae > Rhizomicrobium. The sequence continues at coordinate 118 of DATCEI010000187.1, forward strand.
TTGTTCGGCCAGCCAGATGACGTAGTTGAGTGCTGTTTCCACGCCCGGTCCGTCATAGCGGGTGGCATAAATCGACTTCAGTTCCGCATTGCCTTTTTCATAGGCGATGAAGGCCTCCGGGAACCGTTCCTGCGCGTGGCGCAGATCGCCCATCAGGCTGTGCGCAATCGCGCGTTCATACGCGAACGCGGGATCGACGCCTTCCATGGAGGGCAGGAATTTTTCCGCGCCTTCCAGATCGTCCGCCGCCAATGCCGCGCGCGTCATGGCCATCCGCACGACGGCGTTTTTCGGATCGGTTGCGAGAACACGCGGTCCCAGTTCGCGCACCTTGTTCCAATCGCCGGTGCGCCCGGCGAGGCCGGCGATGCGCGCGGGCGGCTCCACGAAATCGGGCATCAATTCGGCCGCGCGCTCATAGGATTTTTGCGCCGTTTCGATTTCGCCTTCGCGCTCAAGCGCCATGCCGAGATTGAAATGGGCGTGTCCAAAATTCGGGTCGCTCGTGACTGCGGCCCGGAATGCCGCGACCGCTTCCGGCCTGCGGTTGAGTTTGGAAAGGCAAAGCCCGTACGAATTCTGGATCAACGGGTCTTTGGGCGCCATGAACACGGCGCGGCGCAAATCGGCCAGCGCTTCCTCGTCACGACCCTGTGTCTCCAGCCAATAGGCACGCAGGTTCAGGAGCAAAGGATGGATAAGCCCGGTGTGCAACGCTTCGCGCGCCATGTCCATTGCGCGCGGAACATCGCCCGCGCGCGCGGCTTCTATGATTTCGCCGACAGTTTTTGCGTCGTTCGCCGCATCGCGGCCTTGCGCACTGGTTCCGCCATAAGATGCCATCCATCCATCTAGCGCACGCAGGGCACAAAAAAAAGCGGCGACCCTTTTGGGGCCGCCGCTCTGAAGCGTTGAATGCGAGGTTTAGTACTTGACCGTCGCGTTGATGAAGATCACGCGGCCGAGGCTGTCGTAAACCTGCGGGAACGTATTGCCGTTGCCGCCCGGAGGAGAAGAAACGCCGAGGTTGCCCGTATCGAGAACCGGCGGATCCTTGTCGAAGATGTTGTTGACGCCGATGCCGAGCTGAACGCCAGGGCGGACATTCCATGTTCCCGCGAGATCGAAGTAGCTATACGGCGCGATATGACCGTCAAGCCCGTCACCGCATGAACCCGGAATGCCGAACGCAAAGCATTCCAGATTAAGATTGGGGTTGGTGGAGTTGAGATCGAGCTTGACCGCACTCAAGAAGCGCCAATCGAACGAGATATCGACATCCCACGGAGTGCTCCACGTCGCGCGGAACTTATGTTTCCATTTTGGCGTCGGCGTGAGACAGGTGGTGCCGAACAATCCCGCGCAATTGTAGGTCGTCGGGAGATGCGCTTCCGTCAGCGTGGACGGATCGGTCGGCTCGCTTGTCAGCGATTCCGTGTAAGTACCGATCAGGTTGAACGCCAGAGCGCCGTTCGCGCCCATGCCCCAATCGTCCATGTCCGTCTGATAATTCGCTTCCACGTCAACGCCGGTTGTGTGGAGGTAACCGGTATTCGTCGTGGTCGAAATCACCTGACCGGAGCCGTTGCCGGTGCCTTGAAGCTGTCCACCGACACCGCGCTGGATCAGGTTGCAGAACACCGGATCGCCCGCCTGCGCGCACGCGCCGATGACGATGGCTTGCGGAATGACGCTGATGAGGCCGTTGATCTTGATGTCGTAATAATCGACCGTGGCGGTAAAGCCATCCAGGAAGGTCGGCGTAAATACGCCGCCGATCGAATATGTGTTGGCGACTTCCGGCTTCAGATTCGGATTGCCGCTGAACAGCGCCGTACATTGCGCGGCGCTGCATTGCGGGATGTTGCCGTAATCGGTGGCCGCTTCCGCCTGGCCGGCCGGCGTGTTCGGGAAGGTGCGCGCGCATTCTGCTTCCGTGTAACCCGGAACCGGACCGGCGCAGAGATCGGCGCCACCCCACAGACCTTGCGTAGCGACACCGAACAATTCGACCGCGTTTGGCGCGCGCACGGCATGCTGGTAGGAACCGCGAAGACGGAAATCATCGACCATTTGCCATTCGAGGCCGTATTTATAGGTCGAAACATTGCCGGCGCTGTCGCTATAGGCGGAATAACGATAACCGGCATTGGCCGTCAGGTCTTCGAAGAACGGCATTCCCTGAACGAGGGGAACCGAAATTTCACCGTAACCTTCATCGACCTGATAGGCGCCCGATACGGGCGTGATCGAACCGAAGCCAGACAATTCTCCGCTGATGTAAGCGGCGTCGGGGCGCAGGTCCAAAGCCTCGCGGCGATATTCCACGCCGACGTTCATGGCGACGCCCGATTTGGCCCATGGCGCTTTCACGCCCCATTCGCCGAGATCGCCTGTGACGTTGGCGCCGACGATCTGTTCGGTCGTGGAGCCCTGACGCTGGCCGGAGTCGGAAATGTAGTTCAGCGCGGCGGAGCTCGCCGTGTGATAGCCGAAAACATTCAGGGGCACGCAGTTCAGGTCGGAGCCGTCAATGACCGATTGACAGGTCGGAACGCCGCCAACATCGACGACCTCAAGCGCCTTTTGTATCTTCGCAAGCGAAACGTCGTTGATGTCGTCATCGGCATAAATCACCGTGCCGTATTGTGCGAAGACTTCGTATGACCAGCCGCCTCCGAGGTCTCCCTTCACGCCGATGACATCGCGGAAATCGGTGTGCCGGAGTTGCTGCTGACGGTTGCCGATTTCGACCGTGCGGCGGCCCATCAGGAAGGGCGCCTGGTTCGAAGCAGTGCTGCCGTCGCCGCTAAGCCCGGTATTCGGATCGATGGCCGGGCCTACCGCTCCCGCCCCGCACAGAAGATCGTGCGAACTTGGGAAATTTGCATTCTGGCCGTCGGTGGCGGGATCGGAAAGGAATGGGTTGTTGCAATTTACGTTCAGTTCGGAGCCATAAAAAATACCGCTTGGCGCAAGCTGGGCAACGGTATGGTCGTCCATGAACATGAACGACGTGAAGATATCGACCGCCTTGTTGATTTCGTAATGTCCGAAGAAGCCGCCCGTGAAGCGCTCGTCTGGACGTTGCAGATAGTTGAGCGGCGCGAAATTGTAGCCGTATTTCGGAGTTGAATAATTGTCGAAACCGGTCGGCGTGTATTCAAAGCTCGTGTTTGTATAGGGATTGCCTGCCGCTTCGGGAACCAGCCGTCCGCCGGGGTTGGTGCTCGAACCGCCGCAATTGAAATTATGAAAAGAGTTGCTGTAGCTGACGCCCGTCGAACAGGACGAGAAAGTTCGCGCCGCCTGCGTGACAGCGGATATGCTGCGATATCCGACATAACCGGTGACGTTGCCTTTGCCGTCGGCCGTGTTCGCGCCCATGATGAGCGTGCCGTCCACATCGCTGCCATCCCAGATATTGCCGTGCGGCACATCGATCGGAACCGCCGAGGCGGCAACGGCCTGACCGAGCGGAGAATTGGGATCGAGATTGTTGACATGCTCGGCAGTGGAGAACGTGCCGTCGGCTTCGACGCCTTCGAAATCCTTGCGCATGATGAAGTTGACGACGCCGGCCATGGCGTCCGAGCCGTAAACCGTCGAGGCGCCGCCGGTCATCACTTCGACGTGGTCCACAAGGGCGGCCGGGATGAAGTTCAAGTCGGCAGCGGATGTATCGGAGCCGGCAGAGTTTGGATCGCCCGGCATCAGACGCTTGCCGTCGATCAGCACCAGCGTGCGGTTGGCGCCGAGATCGCGAAGATTGACCGTCGCCGTTCCGGTCGAGCCGTTCGAAACCGCACCGCCCTGGTCAGGGTTTACCGAAGGCAGATTGTTCAGAAGGTTTTCGACATTCGTCGTACCTTCGAATTTCATTTCCTGCTGGCCGATCGCCGTGACCGGGCTGGAGCTGTAAAGGCCCTGCTGCGGAATGCGCGAGCCTGTCACCACCACGGTTTCGACGGGGGCCTGATCCTGCGCGAAGGCGGGAAGGCTGAGTGCGATAGCTGTCGCCGAAGCGGCGCCAAGAAGAAGTGCAGAACGCAGGCTCGGCCTGCCGGTATCGATTTGATTCACGATATGGAACCCCTTTGGTTGGTCGTAACGACGTCACCAACGAGACCGCCCTTTTACGAAGGGATCACGGGAATTGGCACTTCGCCCCCGCGATTTGCTCGTTTGTACCAAGGCTAAGAGAGTCACCTGCCGGGGTCAAAATGGAATCACGGTTGCGCCACATTCGCGCGGTCAATGTGGTATTTGCGCATCATTTTAACGATGTCACGCCACGATCTGCCAGAAGTCTCCGTAATTGCGCAATTTTCGTGCGAAATCTCTGTGCGAAACCGTGCTAAACTTTGGCGTGAATGGGGCAAAAGGAGGAACAAATGCGGATAAGCGGTTGCATCGTCCTCGCTTTGCTGGCCTTTCCGCCGGCTACGAGCGCGACTGAGCAGTGTTTGGCGGTCAAAGACATCGAATCTTTCTCGCAAGACGGACGCGCGCAAATGCAGGTGACGACTTATGAGAATCGTCTCTACGACGTGACGTTCAAAGCGCCTTGCGCCCACAATCTTGGTAGCCATTTCGTTTACCAGCAATGGCAGTTGCACCGTTGTTTGAGCCACAACGATACGTTGACGACGAACAAGGGCGGCGTTTGCGTCGTGGCACAGGTGCGCGAGATGCCATCGCATCTGCCGCCGGGAAGCGGGCGCGGCAGCCCGGAGGTTTACTGACATAACTACCGCGCTCATCACGCATCCAGCCTGCCTCGAACATGAGCCGCATCCGCGCCATCCCGAGCGGCCGGATCGTTTGCGCGCGATATTGGCGGCGCTGAACGAAGAGGAATTTCCCGATCTCGCGCAATGGATCGCGCCATCGGCAACACGCGATGCGATTGAACGCGCACACACGTCCGCGCATGTCGAAGCGGTGTTGGAAACATGGAATGCGATTGCAATGCGCGACGGCCATTTCGCCATCGATCCCGATACAGCGATGTCTGCGGGTTCCGCGGAAGCAGCGTTGAAAGCGGCGGGCGCGTTATGCCTGGCGGTGGATCGCGTGATGAGCGGCGAAGTGCGCAATGCGTTCTGCGCCGTGCGTCCACCGGGTCATCATGCCGAACGCAATCGCGCGATGGGCTTTTGCCTGTTCAACAATGTCGCCATCGGCGCGCTGCATGCGCGCGCGGCGCATGGCATCGAACGCATCGCCGTGATCGATTTCGACGTGCATCACGGCAACGGCACACAGGATATTTTCTGGGAAGACGAGAACACCCTTTATATCTCCACGCATCAGATGCCGCTTTATCCCGGCACCGGCGATGCGTCCGAGCATGGTGTCGCGCACAACATCCTCAACCTGCCGTTGCCGCCCGGCGCAGGGTCCGCGCAATTCCGCGCGGCATTCAGCCAGCAAGTGATTCCCGCGCTGGAAAAGTTCCACCCTGAATTTCTTTTCATCTCCGCCGGTTTCGATGCACATGCGGACGATCCGCTGGCCAATCTGCGGCTGACGGAAGCGGACTTTGCCTGGGCCACGCGGGAGCTTTGCGCCTTTGCCGCCCATGCGTGCGCGGGCCGCGTTGTCTCCACGCTGGAAGGCGGTTATGACCTCGAAGCGCTCGCCCGTTCGGCTGCGGCCCATGTGCGGGCGCTGATGGAGTTCTGAATGCCCGCCAAGGAGAAACCGCCTGCCGCCCCCATCGAATCGATGAGTTTTGAGGCGGCGTTGCGGGAACTGGAGGGTATTGTAGGACGTCTGGAACAGGGCGAGGTGGATCTGGAAGATTCCATCGCCCTGTATGAGCGGGGCCAGGCGCTGAAGGCCCATTGCGAGCGGAAATTGAAGGCGGCCGAGGGGCGGCTGGAGAAAATAGTTCTGGGGGCTTCCGGTCCGGAGGGAACCGAGCCCGTGGACCTCGGTTAGTACTCATACTAGTAAAGTTCCCGTAAACCAAAGGACTCACGACCCTGTCCGGCAAAACGCCAATACTCGACACAGTGAACGAACCGGCAGCGCTACGCGCTTTGCCGAAGTCGAAACTGCGCGCGTTTGCCGATGAGCTGCGGCAGGAGCTGGTGGACGTGGTTTCGGTCACGGGCGGGCATCTGGGCGCGGGGCTGGGCGTCGTCGAGCTGACGGTGGCGCTGCACTATGTGTTCGACACCCCGCGCGACAAACTTCTTTGGGATGTCGGCCATCAGGCCTATCCGCACAAGATTCTCACCGGCCGCCGCGACCGCATGCGCACGTTGCGTCAGGGCGGCGGGTTGTCCGGTTTCACCAAGCGAGCGGAGAGTGAATACGATCCGTTCGGTGCGGCACATTCCTCCACTTCGATTTCGGCGGGCCTCGGCTTTGCCGTCGCGCGCGACCAGAAGGGCGAGAAGCACAATGTCGTCGCCGTGATCGGCGATGGCGCGATGAGCGCGGGCATGGCCTATGAAGCGATGAACAATGCGGGCGCGATGGATGCGCGCCTTATCGTCGTGCTCAACGACAACGACATGTCGATCGCGCCGCCGGTTGGCGCGATGAGCGCCTATCTCGCGCGGCTGATTTCCAGCCGCCCCTATCGCGGCTTTCGCAAGATCGCCAAGCAGCTTGCCCATCTTCTGCCGCGCCCGATGGAAAAGACGGCCAAGCGCGCGGAGGAATATGCGCGCGGCATCGCCATGGGCGGCACGCTGTTCGAGGAATTGGGATTTTATTATGTCGGTCCCATCGACGGCCATAATCTCGATCACCTGATTCCAGTGCTTGAAAATGTGCGCGACGCGCAACAGGGCCCCATTCTCGTTCATGTCGTGACACAGAAGGGCAAAGGCTACGCGCCTGCCGAAGCCAGCGCCGACAAATATCATGGCGTTTCCAAATTCAACGTGCTGACAGGCGAGCAGAAAAAATCCAATCCCAAAGCGCCGTCCTATCAGCAGGTGTTCGGGGAATCGCTGATCGCCGAAGCGAAGAAAGACGAACGCATCATCGCCATCACCGCGGCGATGCCATCGGGCACGGGTGTGGATCTGTTCGAGAAAGTGTTTCCGGCGCGCACTTTCGACGTCGGCATTGCCGAACAGCATGCGGTGACGTTTGCAGCCGCGCTGGCTGCTGATGGTATGAAGCCATTTGCTGCGATCTATTCCACCTTCCTGCAACGCGCTTACGATCAGGTTGTGCATGATGTGGCGATCCAGTCGTTGCCCGTGCGCTTTGCGATGGACCGCGCGGGGCTTGTAGGTGCGGACGGCCCCACGCATGCGGGATCGTTCGACATCGCCTATCTCGCGACGCTACCCAATTTCGTCATCATGGCGCCTTCGGACGAAGCCGAACTCACGCATATGGTAGCCACGGCATCGCAGATCGACGACCGGCCCAGCGCCATTCGTTATCCGCGCGGCGAAGGCACGGGCGTGGAACGCCCGCTGGAAGGCGTGGCCCTAGAAATCGGCAAGGGCCGCATCGTGCGCGAAGGCAATTCCATCGCGATCCTGTCGTTCGGCACGCGCTTGCCGGAATGTCTGATGGCGGCGGAGAAATTGTCCGCCTACGGATTATCGGCGACAATCGCCGATGCGCGTTTCGCCAAACCGCTGGATCAGGATTTGATCCGCCGTCTCGCCCGTGACCACGAAGTGATGATCACGATTGAAGAAGGTGCGGCAGGCGGTTTCGGCGCGCATGTCATGCAATTCCTCGCCTGGGATGGATTGCTCGATAACGGGCTGAAATTGCGGCCGATGGTTCTGCCGGATCGTTTTATCGATCAGGATACGCCGGAGCGCATGTATCAGGTCGCGGGTCTCGACGCTGACGGCATCGTCGGGACGGTGCTGGGTGCGCTTGGCCGTGACCGCGAAGCCGGCCAAGTCGGCAAACTCGCCTGACGCAGATTTGCGTTCATTTCGGTGTCTGCGGCGGCTGCGCTTTACAGGATTTGTCGTCCGCCGATTATCGCAATCGCAAACGCAGCATCGTTGTGGATGCGCTGGTGCGCGCGGGTCTTTCGAATTCCATCGTCGAAGATGTCGTCGCCGTGGCCCCGCGCACGCGCCGCCGCGCCTCATTCAAGGTGGCGAAAAGTGGCGGTAAAACGCTGATCGGATTTCACGCCGCGAAATCGCACGACATCGTCGATATGCACGAATGCCTCGTGCTGACGCCAACGCTGTTCGCACTGGTCGCGCCGTTGCGCGATATGATGGACGTACTGCTGCATGACGGCGAAAAAGCCGAACTGCATGTCACCGAAGCCGACAATGGTTTCGATGTCTCGCTGCGCTGGCCGCGCAAAACGACGCCTGCCATTATCGGCGAGATCGCAAAACGCGCAGCCGCAATGAAACTCGCGCGTGTGACGGCAAGCGGCGAAGCGCTTGTGGAATTGACCACTCCCGTCGTGCATTTTGGCGCGGCAGAGGTGAAACTCCCACCCGAAGCATTCCTTCAGCCGACGCGGCAGGGCGAGGCAACGCTGCAATCGCTGGTCGCCAAAGCGTTTGTCAGCGCAAAAAATATCGCCGATTTGTTTGCCGGATGCGGCACCTTCACGTTCCTGCTCGCCGAACGCGCGCGCGTTCACACCGTCGAACTCGACGCGCAGATGCTGAATGCGCTGTCTGCGGCGGCGCGCGGTGCGAGCGGCCTCAAACCCGTCACCACCGAAAAACGCGATCTGTTCAAGCAACCGCTTTCGCTGCTTGAACTGAATGCCTTTGACGCCGTCCTGCTCGATCCGCCGCGTGTGGGCGCTTCCGCGCAGGTGAACCGGATTTCACAATCGCGCGTGAAGCGAGTTGCCTATGTCTCCTGCAATGCCGCCAGCTTCGCGCGCGACGCGCATATGCTTGTCGAGAGCGGCTTCCGCATGGGGCCGGTCACGCCCGTCGATCAATTCCTGTGGTCGGAGCATATTGAGCTTTTTGCGGCTTTCGGGCGATAACGCAGCATGCGCAAATTCTCCGCGATCATCGCCGCATTGCTCATCGCCACGCCGGTTCATGCCGCCGGCTTCAGCGATTGGGCCGCGATTGTCGTGGCGGGCGACTGGCACGCGCATGACGGCTCGGCCAGCGAAGCCTTCGACAATGCGCGCCGCGATGTTTCGTTTGCGCTCATGCGCATCGGTTTTAATGCAGCGAACATCCAGCAATTCTCCGTGCGGCCGGAGCGCTATCCGAGCCAGCAGCCCATGCGCGCCGATCCGCAAACCATCTCCAACGCGCTGTGGGATTTGTCGAACCGCACCAGCGGCGGTTGCCTGATCTATTTCTCATCGCATGGATCGGGCGATGGCGTGGTTGTTGGCGAGAAAGTCTACGCACCCGACGCGCTGGCCGATGTGGTGTCCAATTCCTGCGGCGACCGGCCGACAATTGTGATAATTTCCGCATGTTTCTCCGGCGTGTTCGTGCCAGCACTTTCCGGGCCGAATCGTTTCGTGATGACAGCAGCGCGGCCCGACCGTTCGTCGTTCGGCTGCGGCTCGGACAACAAATATCCCTATTTCGATACGTGTTTCCTGCAATCGATGCCCGCGACGCATGATTTTCCCGACCTTGCTGTCGCGGTGAAGCAATGCGTGGTCAACCTCGAAAAGAAAACCGGCATGTCGCCGCCCTCGCAGCCGCAAGTCTCGATTGGCGCGAACGTCGCCGCCCAATTGCCGGGATGGTGAGCTAGCCGATTTGCCCGCGATGGCGCAGCGCGTGATCGGCGAGCACGCACGCCATCATCGCTTCGCCAACGGGCACGGCGCGGATGCCGACGCACGGATCGTGACGGCCCTTGGTTTGCACTTCGGTTTCGTTGCCCTTCACGTCGATCGTCTTGCGCGGCGTCAGAATGGATGATGTCGGCTTCACCGCGAAACGCGCAACGATGGGCTGGCCGGTTGAGATGCCGCCCAGAATTCCACCCGCGTGATTGGAAAGAAATTTCGGCTTGCCGCCGCGTCCTTTGCGCATCTCATCGGCATTGTCTTCGCCGGACAGCATCGCCGCTGCCATGCCGTCACCGATTTCAACACCTTTCACGGCATTGATACTCATCAGCGCAGACGCCAATTCCGCGTCGAGCTTGCCATAGACCGGCGCACCCAACCCTGCGGGCACGCCGTCAGCCACGACCTCAATGATCGCGCCGCAGGATGAACCCTTCTTGCGCACGGCTTCGAGATATTCCGTCCACGGAGCAATCGCGCCTGCATCGGGGCAGAAAAACGGATTGCGTCGAATCTCTTCCCAATCCCAGTGTTTGCGATCAATCGTTTGCGTGCCCATTTGCACCAGCGCGCCGCGCACGATGGCGCCTTTGTAAATATGCGTCAGGACTTTGCGCGCAATCGCGCCCGCCGCAACCCGCGAAGCCGTCTCGCGCGCGGAGGCCCGTCCGCTGCCGCGATAGTCGCGCACACCGTATTTGGCGAGATAGGTGTAATCGGCGTGGCCGGGGCGAAATCTGTCGCGGATCGCGTCATAGTCTTTCGACCGCGCATCCATGTTCTCGATCAGCAGCGCAATCGGTGTGCCCGTCGTCACTTGCGCCTTCATGCGCTCGTCCTGAAACACGCCGGAGAGAATGCGCACGCGGTCCGGCTCTTTGCGCTGGGTGACGAATTTCGACTGGCCGGGTTTGCGCCGGTCGAGATCGGCCTGGATGTCGGCTTCGGTCAGAACAATGCCCGGCGGGCAGCCATCGACCACGCAGCCGATGGCCGGCCCGTGGCTTTCGCCAAAGGTCGTCACGCGGAAGAGATGGCCGAAACTGTTGTGCGACATGGCCCCGTTCTAGGAACTGCGCGGCAAACCGTCAAACCGCTATTTGAGGTCGAACCGTTTGACCTTGCTGAGCCGCGCGCGAAACACCACGCCCTGCGGCTCGTCGAGGTCGGACATTTGCTGCGCGGTGAGGCCCGCGAACAGCCCGCGCAGGATGCGGGTGAAGCCGCCATGCGTGACGGCAAAAGTGTCGTGCTTGAGGCTTTTGATCCAGCGTTCGGCGCGCTTGGCGACATCGGCATAATCCTCGCCGCCGGGCGTGCGCACGTTCCATTTGTCATGCTCGCGCTTGTCGAAGAAGGCGGGGTCGAGCGCACGCGCCTGTTTGTGGGTCAGCCCGTCCCATTCGCCGAGATCGATTTCGGTGAGCCGCGCATCGGTGGAATAGCCGTCAATGGGCAGACCGAGATGCCCGCGAATGATCTCCATCGTCGTGCGCGTGCGATGCAGCGGACTCGCCACGTATTTCAGTCTGTCGGGATGCTTCACATGCACTTTGAGGATTTTCGCAATGTCCTTGGCCTGTTTGTGGCCGCGCTTGGTCAGCGGTGTGTCGATGGTCAGGCCCTGAAAGCGCAACTCGACATTGGCCTCGGTTTCGCCGTGACGGCAAAAATAAAGCGTGAGGTCTTTGGGTAGTTTAAGCACCATCGTTCTTGCCGACCGCGATGTCGGGCGCGTCTTCGGCCTTCATGCCGATGATGTGATAGCCCGCATCCACATGCAGGCATTCGCCGGTGACGGCGCTGCCGAGATCGGACAGCAGAAACAGCGCCGCGCCGCCCACTTCTTGCGTAGTCACATTGCGGCGCAGGGGCGCGTTGTATTCGTTCCATTTGAGGATGTAGCGGAAATCGCCGATGCCCGCCGCCGCCAGCGTGCGGATTGGCCCCGCAGAAATCGCGTTGACGCGAATCTGCTTCTTGCCGAGATCTTCGGCCATGTAGCGCACGCTGGTTTCAAGTGCTGCCTTCGCAACGCCCATCACATTATAATGCGGCATCACTTTTTCCGCGCCATAGTATGAGAGCGTTACCATGGAGCCGCCATTCGGCATCAGCTTCTCGGCGCGCTGCGCGACCGCAGTGAACGAGTAACAGGAAATGTTCATCGTCATCGCGAAATTTTCGGCCGTCGTATCGACGTAGCGGCCCTTCAGCTGCTCGCGATCCGAAAACGCAATCGCGTGGACGACGAAATCCAGCGTTCCCCATTTCTGTTCAAGCTCCGCGAACACGGCATCCAGCGAACCCTGGCTCGTGACATCGCAATCCATCACGGCGGCGGGGTTCAGCGGCGCCACCAGCGGCTCGACGCGCTTCTTGAAGGCATGGCCCTGATAGGTGAACGCCAGTTGCGCGCCCGCATCGGCCAGCGACTGCGCAATGCCCCACGCGATCGATCGTTCATTCGCGACGCCCATAATGAGTCCGCGCTTGCCGGCCATAAGATTGTTTGAAGCCATGAAATCACTCCACTTCGCGAGTCCGTCTAGCGGGGCGATGCCGAAAGAACAAGGATTGCAATTACTTCATTTTTGCGCGCGGGTCGTATTCGGCCTTCCAGCCTTCCGCGAATTTGGCCAGCGCCGAATCGGGCTGATCGGGCAGGGTGACGGTCAGCCGTACATAAAGATCGCCCGCAGCCTCGCCATTATGCGCCGGAATGCCCTTGCCTTTGAGGCGCAGGGTGGACCCCGTATTGGAATTGGCGGGCACAGTCAGGTTCACGGTGCCGGTCAGCGTCGGCACGGGAACTTTTCCGCCCAGCACCGCCTCCTTCAGCGAGACGGGCAGGTCCATGCGCAGATCGCGCCCGTCGCGGACATAATAGGGATGCGGTGCGACCGAAATGCCGATCATCATGTCGCCTGCGGGTCCGCCCGCAGCACCCTGGCCGCCCTGACCCTTGATGCGAATCTGCTGGCCATCCTTCACGCCGGGCGGGATTTTCACGTCGATCTCGCGTCCGTCGGGCAGCGCCACGCGGCGCGTGCCGCCAAGGGCCGCTTCCTCGAAGCTCACCATCGTGTTGAGCGCGTAATCCTCGCCCCGGCGTGGCGCGAGATCGA
>DATCEI010000188.1:0-3539 GCA_036510185.1 Rhizomicrobium sp.
CGAGCGCCGGGGCTGGTTCTTCGACAGGCGCGGCCTCGCCAGGCTCGGAAATTGGTTCTTCTGCGGGCTGCTGTTCAACTGTCTCAGGCGCAATGACGGGTTCTTCGACCTTCTGTTCCGCCGCTGGCTCTTTGTTCTCAACAACCGGTGCTTCCGCACGGTCTGTATGACGCCGTCCAAAAATATGCGCAGGCGCAGCGTCATTGCCGAAGGGATCGAGATCGTCTTCGGGAAAGACCGCGTCGAAGCCGGGTTTTGTGACAGGCGCAGGCACATCTTCAATGATCGCGTTGCTCAGCGGAGCAGGCGGGGCAAATGAATCCGCCTGAATATAGTCGCTGCTGAAAACTTCGAGATCATCTTCCGGCAGAACCGGTTCAACAGTTTCCTCGGCAACGGGAACGTCCAGTTCGGCTACCGGTTCTTCCATCGGCGTGGGTTCGTCTGCGATTTCCGCGACGGTTTTATCGGCGCTAAATGCTTCCACATCGTCTTCGGGCAGGGCGGTTTCCGCTTCCGGTTCGACGTGCGTGATTTCTTCTTCGTCCGCTGCGCTCAATGCGCGGGCGACGGCGCTCAAACCCGTATTACCCGCAAACGGTTCGACATTTCTTTCCGGCGCAGGTTCTGGTTCTGCCGGCACTTCCGCAATCGAATTGGGCAGAACAACGGGTTCTTCCAGCGGCAGCGCGGGCTGCACTTCGGATTCCGCGCGATCTTCCGGCCAGCCGGTTTCGCGCATCTCGCTTGCCATTGCCGTCAGATCGTTGGCGACAACCGACAAAAGCAATTCGTTCTTGCTGCGGAAATGTCCGTACACAACGCCCGGCGCGAAATCCGCTTCGGCGGCAACACGGCTCAGCGAAACTTCCGCCATGCCGTCGCGCGCGGCGACACGGCGCGCGGCATCGATGATCGCGTTGCGCGTGGCTTCACGATCGCTCGGTCTGCCGCGATTTGGATTTGCAGCCGCCATTGGCCGCACTACCGGCGCCTTTGAAATCAAAGCCAACCCCTGAAGCGTTTTCGCCACTACCCGGGGCCATTTTGAAACAGCGCATGTGAAGAAATCGTTGGTATGCTGAATGCGCTGTGGTTTCGATTAACGAAGCGCTAAGGCTGCGCGCATGATTAAAATCAATTAAACGATTTCAATGCGTGCGATGACGCGCGCGTTCCCACTTCATCAGAACGACAATCGCCGCCACCGTCAAAAGATAAACAAGAAGTTGCGCGCCATCGGGGCGATCATTGTATCCGACCAGCGTATGCAGCAAGCGGCCGGTGAGGCTGTCTTCTTTCAACAGCCATGACGTGTTCCAGATCGTGCTGGTAAGGAATTCGAAATAACCGCTTTGCTGCACGTAAAGAATTGCTTGCGCCGCCATGCCCGCGGCCAGCAGCGTGATGAGGCCCGACGTAACGCGAAACAATTTGTGCGCGGGGATCGCGAGCAGCCCATAATAGATGAGTGCGGAAACGCAAGCGCCCGCGGCGAGGCCCAGCGCGCCGCCCAGCAGCATCGCTTGATGCGATGTACCACCTTGGCTCGCGATGCCATAGAGAAAGAGAACAACCTCCGCGCCTTCGCGCAGCACGGCCACGCCGACCACAACGGCGAGCGCAGTCATGGGCCGTTCGCCCGCTGCAACCGCGGCACCCGCCTTGCGCATGTCCTGCGCCATGGCGCGGCCATGGCCGGCCATCCAGACATTGTGCCAGGTGAGCATCAGCACGGCGAGCGACAGCACGGCAGCGTTGAACAATTCCTGCCCCGAACCCGCGAACAGATTGCCGATCTCGCCCGCGAAAGCCGCCACCACGCACGCGCCCAGCACGCCTGCCGCGACACCGCAGGCAATCCAGAAGCCACGCCTTGGCACGCCTTCGGTCGCGGCCATCACGATGCCGACGATCAGGCCCGCCTCGATGATCTCGCGGAAAACAATAAGTAGTGTTGCGGGCATTATTGCGCCACCACCACGCCCTGCGCCGTATCGGCGTGATATTCGCCCTCAAACGGGTAGCGCCCGGGCGCCAGCGGGCGCAGACGGACGATGCCGGTGCTGTTGGCTGGGATGATTTTTTCCACCTTCAGCGCGTCAGAATCGAATTCATCCGCCGTTGCATCCGCGTTGGTGACGGAGAGCAGGCTGACGGTGTTCGCCTTCACATGAATTTCGGCAGGCGAGAATTTGTGGTCCTTCAGCGTGACTGCAACGGGCGCGTCCGCGCGCGCGGCGAGGGGTAGTGCCAGAGCGACGAGGCAGGCTGAGACGGCGAGCGGCTTGATCATGCCCGCACTCTAATCGCGAATCATTCTCAACTACAACAGAAAAACTGTCACACGCGAAGTTTAGAAATCATCCCAAAGACCGACTGTAATACCCTGTTCTTTCAAAGAATTCTGTCCTGCTGGCGAGATGAACAGCCCGGCCTGCAAAGAATATCCATGCCAGATGTGCTGCACGGCCGACAGCTCGACCTTGTGGCTGCGATAATATGTATAGGGCAATTCCGAATCGCCGCCCGCGATGATGTTGAAGCTTTGCGCCAGCACCATAAATTGCGGAGTAATGTGCAGACCCAGCGTTACGTCGATGGGCGTTTCGTTGGGGCGGCCGCCCGCAATCCAGCGTTCTGCCACCTCGATATCGGTGAAGCCAGTCATGTCGAGGACCGGGAAGTTGGCGCCGTAAAGCGCGCGCAGCTCATATTGCTGACCGGACTCCTTGTTGACGGAGACGTTGGTGTCGAACGCGCCCGCGCTTTTGAACGAACCCTCCACCGACAGCACGCCGAAATTATTGTCGAACACAAGCCCCTGTATGCCGCCGCCGATGGCAAACGCGCTGGCGCTGGTCTGGCGGCCGCCGGGCACACCCTGACGGGCCACCGCGTATTCCGGATCGAGCAGCAGCGTCACGCCGTCGAACGCGCCATAGGCGATGTAGCTTTGCGAAAGATATTTGTCGAAGGTGACGGGAATGCTGGGGTCGCCGGAATCGTCGAAGGCATGCCCCGCGCGGCTGAGGAAGAAGGTGGAAATGAGTTGCGTCTTTCCTTCCGGCAGCGTCCACGCGCCCGCAAACGCCGCGCCGGATTGCATCGCGAACGCAGCGGCCAGAACAAATTGTTTCACATGAAACTGCATTCAGCCTCCAAAAAACGGCAGCGCGTTGAGCAGCAGCCACGACACTACGGCAGCCAACGCACAGGCTGCGAGCGCGAGTTCAGTGTGGCGGTGCGCTTTGCGCCAGGACACGATTGCAACAATTGAGCAGGACGCTATCGCCGCCATGATTGCGGCGGGTTCGTGGATTGCGCCCTGCAGGGACGCGATCATGGCGGCGATGGTTACAACGGAAGCTGTTGCCGCAACGAGCAATCCGGGTCTGCGGCGCAAACCGCGCACGAAGAGCGACAGCCACAACGCGGGCGCGCAAGTGACAAGTGTTGCGATAAAAAAGAGATTTGATTCGGCGGGGGAGAGGCGTGTGGGCGCTTCTCCGGAAGCGATGCTTGTGCCGAGGAAACGT
>DATCEI010000189.1:0-4266 GCA_036510185.1 Rhizomicrobium sp.
GTCACGCAGGAAAGCGCGAACGAGCGTCCCGGCACCGGCGAATATCTGGGCAACAAGAAGCCCGGCATCTATGTGGACATCGTTTCCGGCGAGCCGCTGTTCGCGTCATCGGACAAATTTGACTCGGGCTGCGGCTGGCCCAGTTTCACCAAGTCCATCGAACCCGCCAATGTCAGCGAGTTGCGCGACATCAGCCACGGCATGGTGCGCACCGAAGTGCGCTCGGCGCATGGCGACAGCCATCTCGGCCATGTGTTCAACGACGGGCCGCGGGATCGCGGCGGCTTGCGCTATTGCATAAACTCCGCCTCGCTGCGGTTCGTGCCGCGCGAGAAAATGGCGGATGAAGGTTACGGCGATTATCTGGATCAGGTGGAGGACATTCGATGACAAATGAACGCGCGGTTCTGGCAGGCGGCTGCTTCTGGGGCATGCAGGATTTGATACGCCGTTACGATGGCGTGATCTCCACGCGCGTCGGCTACACGGGCGGCGATGTGCCCAACGCGACCTATCGCAATCACGGCACGCATGCCGAAGCCATCGAGATCGTCTTCGATCCGGCGCGCATCAGCTATCGCAAATTGCTGGAATTTTTTTTCCAGATTCACGATCCCTCCACGCGCAATCGTCAGGGCAATGACATGGGCGCGAGTTACCGCTCCGCGATTTTCTACACGAGCGATGAGCAGAAACACATAGCCGAAGACACGATTGCCGATGTCGATGCGTCAGGCCTGTGGCCGGGTAAAGTCGTGACGGAGGTCGCGCCCGCCGGACCCTTCTGGCAGGCCGAACCGGAACATCAGGATTATCTCGAACGCTATCCCGCCGGTTACACCTGTCACTTCGTGCGGCCGAACTGGAAACTGCCCGTTCGGCAAAAGGCCGCCGCACACGGCGCGTAATTCGCAGGCGAGGATGTTTTTGAATCGTTTGGAGCGTGTATTGGCAATTAGACGATACATCCTTCTCACGGTGTTGATTTTTATAGTGCTCGCTGCTGTGTGGTCGCTTCTCAGACCTCTAACGAATGCAAAAGTATTCGGACTGGAAGCCGGAACCCCTCTCTCCCGGATATCGATTGTTGATCGGCTTTCAAGCTCAAGATCATTTATGAACTATGTCATTAATCCCCCGAACGCCAATCCACATTTTTTCCACTATTACGAAGCTTTCATAACGCCAAAAAATGGCCTGTGCTCGATCAAGGCCGGCAGCGAGCGACCTCACGCCGATCAACACCACACTTATAATAGAACCGATTTCAATCAGTTGGAGGAGATGCTCGCAAAACAATATGGCCCGCCGGGGATGGTGGCGGGTTCCGAGAATCCCAATGCGATTTGGACGAATTACGATAATGATCAACACTTGATGGGCGGCATACGCTCGATCGGCGCAACCTTGATGGCTGATGGTACAATCTCAGTCATTTATCATTTTAGAAATTTGAATGAGTGCGTCAAAGAGATCAGACCCGGCGATCTTTGAACCCATTGAATGAATTTCGGCTAAGGCGACGCGTTTGCTGACAGGATAGCAAAGGGATTGGTCGAATTGGTGGACAAGAACATTGGCGAGTATGCGCGCATCCCGATGCTTACAGGGTGCGCTCTATTTCCGGTGCTTTCCGGTTTAGAGCCGTTGCGGATCGAATTGAATCACACAACCGTCATGGCCGGATTTAATCCGGCCATCCATCCGACGCATGTCCATGCGTCGGAATAACTCTTCTGCGCTCGCAGACGCGAGCGCGATGGGTGGCCGGGTCAAGCCCGGCCATGACGGAATGTGGATAGGCTCAATTCAAAACCGCTCCAACTGAAAATTCTTCTGTTCCGGTTTGCAGCACGATCAACGGTTTAACCCCAGGGAGCGCAACGCTGCGCTCCGATTTTCCGAATTGTGCTCTTGAAACGACTTTGCCCATTCACATCTCTTCTTCAGAAGAACGGGAATGGATGATGCTGAAACGAATTTAACGCGAGATCATACAGGACAGGATGCAGGCTCGCGTGCATCCGTGCGAGGCAGGATAGGGCAGGGACCATATGACACGATCATCATGGCGCGCCGCGTTTTCGGGCCATGCGCTCAGGCAAGCCGGGCGCGCCGAAACATCCTGCCGCTGCAATGTCCGTGGCGAAGGCAAAGGTGCAGAGCATTGCTCCGGTTTATGGAGCCTCGCATGACGCCGTAGCTTCGGAATCGAAAGCGGGAATGGTCTGGAACATCCCGCTTTTTGTTTATCGCGCCGAAGCTCCGAAGGAGCGAAGGAGGATTATCACGCCGAAGCCGCAAAGCGGCGTAGGCGGATTATCACGCCGGATTTCGTGAAATGGGCGGGCAAGGCTGGCTGGGGGACTAGGATTCGAACCTAGATAGGCAGAGTCAGAGTCTGCAGTCCTACCGTTAGACGATCCCCCAACGGGCGGCCCTTATGGCAAAGGGGGGCCGGGCTTTCAAGCTTGGGCCGCGTCCTCTAGCGTCGGGTTGAATCGCGAGGGGCGCGAGACATGGGAAGCAACCGGCGCAGGGCCGGGCGCGGCGAGTTGTTCGCCGCGATCGATCTTGGCACGCATAATTGCCGCCTGTTGATCGCGGCGCGCGGCCGCGCGGGCGGTTTTCGCATTGTCGATTCTTTTTCGCGCATCGTGCGGCTGGGCGAGGGGCTGGAGCGCAGCGGCGCGCTGGCGCCTGCCGCCATCGAGCGCACAATTGCGGCGCTGCGGGTTTGCGCCGAGCGCATCAAAGCGGCGGGGCCTGCGCGCATTCGTGCCGTCGCCACCGAAGCCTGCCGCCGTGCCGCCAATGCCGATGAGTTGCTCGTGCGCGCGCGCGATGAAGCGGGCCTCGACCTGAAAGTGCTGACGCCGGACGAAGAAGCGCGCCTCGCCGCCGGCGGCTGTGCGCCGCTTGTGGGCCCGCGCCACGAAGGCGCGCTGATTTTCGACATCGGCGGCGGTTCGACCGAAGCAATCTGGATGCGCCGCGACGGTCGCGCGCTGCATATTGTAGAGGCGCTGTCCGTGCCCGTGGGCGTGGTGACATTGTCCGAACGCAACGATGCGCCGATGAACCGCTCGCGATATGAATCCATTCGCGGCGAGATGCTGCCGTTGTTCGCGGGCCTGCGCGCGCGCATGGAAGGCGTGGCCGCGTTCGATGCGGCGCGGCATCACCTGTTGGGCACATCGGGCACGGTGACGACGCTGGCTGGCGTGGCGATGGGATTGCAGCGTTACATTCGCACGCGCGTGGATGCGAGTTGGCACGCCTGCACCGATCTGTTGCGTGTGGGCGAGGGCATCGCCGATCTCGATTTCGCCGCGCGCAAGGCGCTGGCCTGCGTGGGCGAACAGCGCGCCGATCTGATGGTGCCGGGCTGCGCGATTTTCAGCGCCATTCATGCGGCATGGCCCTGCCCGGAATTGCGCGTTGCGGATCGCGGTTTGCGCGAAGGCATCTTGCGCGAGTTGATGGCAGAAGCGGCATGAGCGAACGCGGCAGCTCCGGGCGGGGCGGCAAACGCATCCGCGTGCGCAGCACAAGGGGCAGGGATTCTTCGTCCACGCGCTGGCTCGAACGCCAGCTCAACGATCCCTATGTGCGCAAAGCGAAAGCGGCGGGCTATCGCAGCCGCGCCGCGTTCAAGCTGCTCGAGCTGGATGAGAAACTTCATATCCTCAAGAAAGGCGCGCGCATTCTCGATCTGGGTGCGGCGCCCGGCGGCTGGAGCCAGGTGGCGGTCGCGCGCGTTGGCGATAAGGGGCGCATCGTCGCCGCCGACATTCTGGAGATGGAGCCGATTGCGGGCGTGGAAATTTTCCGCGCCGATCTCACCGATCCTGAAACGCCCGCCTTGTTGAAAGCAGCTCTCGGCGGCCCCGCCGATGTCGTGTTGTCCGACATGGCGGCTTCCACAACGGGCCATCGCGCCACGGATCATCTGCGCACGATTGCGCTGCTCGAAGCCGCACTCGATGTCGCAATCGATGTGCTGAAACCCGGCGGCGTTTTTATCGGCAAGGCTTTTCAGGGCGGCGCCACGGGCGATCTGCTCGCGCGCATCAAGCAAGCCTTTACCGATGTGCGCCACGTCAAACCGCCCGCGTCCCGCGCGGAATCCGTGGAGCTTTATCTCGTGGCGAGTGGGTTTAAGGCTGGGACAAACGAATGAGCGTAAGTTCAGCGCGACACCTAACCCTCGGTGTCATGGCCCGCCGGAGTGCGGGCCACCCAGTTGAAGTCTGTGTCTTTCTT
>DATCEI010000190.1:0-3560 GCA_036510185.1 Rhizomicrobium sp.
GCGGTTGGTCTTCGCTGGTGTGAATGTAAGACGCCACCGCCATCGCCGACACCGGCGGCGTGAAAGTATCGCCCGCGCGCATCGTGTAACCGTCGAGCTTGAACTGGCGGCCGAGCGGCGTCAGCTGCGGCCCGAAACCGCCGACATGACACGCCGTGCAGGGCATGCCGGTTTGCTGCGCGAAACTGGGCACCGCCGAAGCGTTGCCGCATGTCAGCGCAAGCAGGCCCAGGGCGACGACTACGCCTTTGATCGTGAGGTCGAAGAGGGAATCCCGCACCATCGTTCGCAAATCGCTCAACTGCCCGCGAATGTTGTCGCAATGCGGACCAAAAACTTCTGGTCAATACTGCACACAATTGGGGATTGCCGATTGCGCTGGATCAATATTGCCGGAACGTAATAACCGGCTTAATCGCCGTCGTGATCGGGTAGCAGGACTTCGCGCTGGCCTTTGTGATTGGGCTTGGAGACGACGCCTTCCTTCTCCATGCGCTCGATCAGCGTGGCCGCGCGGTTATAGCCGATCTGAAGGCGGCGCTGGATGTAGCTGGTCGTGGCCTTGCGCTCGCGCGCCACGATGGCGAGCGCCTTGTCATAAATATCGTCGCCGCGTTCGCCATTGCCGCTTCCGCTTCCGTACAGCGCATAGGGATCGTCGCTCGCGTCGTCCGGTTCTTCGGTCACGTCGTCGAGATAATCGGGCGTGCCTTGCGTCTTCAGGAACGCCACCACGTCTTCGACTTCATGGTCGGTGACGAACGGGCCGTGAATGCGCCGGATGCGTCCACCCGCCATCATGTGAAGCATGTCGCCCTGGCCGAGCAATTGTTCGGCACCCTGTTCGCCAAGGATCGTGCGGCTGTCGATCTTGGACGTGACCTGAAACGAAATGCGCGTGGGGAAATTCGCCTTGATCGTGCCGGTGATGACATCGACGGAGGGCCGTTGTGTCGCCGCGATCAGATGAATGCCCGCCGCACGCGCCATTTGCGCAAGGCGTTGCACCGCGCCTTCCACTTCTTTTCCCGACGTCATCATCAGATCGGCGACTTCATCGACCACCACGACAATGAACGGCATGGGTTCGAGTTCGAGGATTTCGTCTTCGTACATCGGCTTGCCGGTTTCGCGGTCGAAGCCCGTCTGCACGGTGCGCTTTAATTTCTCGCCTTTGTCTTTCGCCTTGCGCACGCGATCGTTGAACGCTTCCACGCCGCGTACGCCCAGTTTGGACATTTTGCGATAGCGGTCTTCCATCTCGCGCACGGCCCATTTGAGCGCGACGACGGCCTTGCGCGGATCGGTGACAACGGGCGTCAAGAGATGCGGAATGCCGTCATACACCGACAATTCCAGCATCTTCGGATCGATCATGATGAGGCGGCATTGGTCCGGCGGCATGCGATAGAGCAGCGACAGGATCATCGTGTTGAGCGCCACCGATTTGCCTGAACCCGTCGTGCCCGCGATCAGCAAATGCGGCATCTTCGCCAGATCGGCCATCACCGGCTCGCCGCCGATAGTTTTACCGAGCGCCAAAATCAGCGGCGCGCGGGCCTTTTCATATTCGACGCTGGCAAACATCTCGCGCAGAAAAACCGTTTCGCGCGTGTGATTGGGAAGCTCGATACCCATGACATTGCGGCCGGGGATCACGGCGATGCGCGCGGCGACAGCACTCATCGAACGCGCCACATCGTCAGCCAGCGAAATGACACGCGAAGATTTCACGCCCGCCGCCGGTTCGAATTCGTAAAGCGTGACAACGGGGCCGGGGCGCACGGCGGTGATGCGGCCCTTCACGCCGAAATCGGCCAGCACCGCTTCCAGCATGCGCGCATTTTCTTCCAGCGCCTCGTCGGACAGCGCGGGCGTCTCATGCACATGCACGGGTTCTGCAAGCAATCCCAGCGCAGGCAATTCATATTCGGCTGTGGCGAGATTCAATGCGGGCTGCGCGCCGCTGCGTTTGGGCGGGGCCACTTTGCGGCGTTCGTCGCGCTTCACGCGCGTGGCTTTGGGCCTTTCGTCTTCGTCATCCGCGCCCGACATGCGCTGCGGTTTTACCGAAAGACCGTATTCGTCTTCGTCCTCGTCTTCGAAGGTCGGTTCTTCTTCTTCGTATTCCTCTTCCTCATCGTCGCTATGCGCGAGTTCTTCA
Source organism: Rhizomicrobium sp. (assembly GCA_036510185.1). Taxonomy (GTDB): domain Bacteria; phylum Pseudomonadota; class Alphaproteobacteria; order Micropepsales; family Micropepsaceae; genus Rhizomicrobium. Next base: position 2,165 of record DATCEI010000190.1, read on the forward strand.
TGGCCGCGGAAAAGATTGGCGGTCCACACAAAGAACGCAGGCACGTTCATCGCGCCGCGCCAGATGGGACCGAAGCGCAAGCCCGTCGCGAGAAACGCCAGCGGCACGCCCGCGAAAAACAGAAACGCGGGCAGCACATAGCCAAGCCACGGCTGATGCCAGACCATGCCCGCATGTGTGGCCAGACCTGCGGCGGCAATGCCGATCAATCCGCCGTCACCGGCGGGGAGAGATTTCAGCGCGGGCAATCCGCCAAGTCCCGCCGCCACGAACAGCGTGCCCAGCGGCCATGCCGCCGCCCGCCATTGTGCGTGATGCATGATGCGGCCTGCGAAAGTCCGCGCGCCCCACACGGCGGGCGGGGCCAGAAACGCCAGCGCTGCGATGCCGAAGCCCTGCAACATCAGATCGGCGGCGATGGCGCCGAACCGACCCAGCAGATTGGACGCGGCGGCGCCCGTCGCGCTGTCCAAACTCGGATCGCCGGAATTGTAGGTGGCCAACGCCACCAGTGCTGCCGCGCTGGCCAGAAACAGCGCCGCACCCGTTCCCCGCATGATTGCGGCGCGGGCGACGCGCGCCACGGCATGGCGCGCGTCGGCCATCGCATCGGCAAAAGCGGCGCGCGGTGCGCGGGGCTGGTACACGCCCCCTATGGTGCGGCTTCGGCTCATCGGCCCAGGATTTCACCCACTCTCTCGAGTGCCATCCGAATGGTTGATAAGTCGCTAACAAGCGCCACGCGAAGATAGGAAAACCCGGGGTTTGACTGGTTTTTTCCCGGCTCATTTTCTCGGCCCATATACGCGCCAGGCAGGGTGCGGATGCCCGCCTCGCGCCAGAGTTTGAGGGCCGTCTCCTCGCCATTGCCGACATCCAGCCACAGGAAGAAGCCGCCTTCGGGCACGCGGAAGCCCGTGCGGTTGCCCAGCAGGCGTTTGGCGACGTCGAATTTCTCCGCATAGGCCGCCCGGTTGGCCGCCACATGGGCCTCGTCCCGCCAGGCTGCCGCCGATGCCGCAAGGATGGGCATGGGCACTTGGGGGCCTGCGTAATTGCGAAAGGCGCGGAATTTTTCGATCAGCTTCGCATCACCCGCGACGATGCCGGAGCGCAGACCCGGCAGGCCGGACCGCTTCGACAATGAGTGGAAAGTGAGTAGCCGCTCAAATTTTCCGCCGCGTGCCGTGAGCGCACCGATGGGCGGCTTGTCGAGATAGATGTCCGCATAACATTCATCCGCGAACACGGTGAAATCATGCGCGTCGGCGAGCGCAAAAAGAGTGCGCCAATATTCCGCGCTCGCGCATGCGCCTTCGGGATTGGAGGGCGAACAGAGATAAACCGTAGCGGTACGATCCAGCAATTCTTTGGGTAGCGAAGCAAAATCTGGAAG
>DATCEI010000191.1:0-9171 GCA_036510185.1 Rhizomicrobium sp.
CTTGCCCATGTGGATCATCTTCGTGCCGGTGTCCGCCTGCTGATAATTGTTCGTTAGCGCAACGGAATAGAACTCACCCACCGAGTTGTCACCCATCAGGATGCAGCTGGGATATTTCCACGTGATGGCGGAGCCGGTTTCGACCTGCGTCCAGGAAATCTTCGACCGCGCGCCGCGGCAGTCGCCGCGCTTGGTCACAAAATTGAAGATGCCGCCCTTGCCCTCGGCATCGCCGGGATACCAGTTCTGCACGGTCGAATATTTGATCTCGGCGTCGTCGAGCGTGACCAGTTCGACCACCGCCGCGTGAAGCTGGTTCTCGTCGCGCTTGGGCGCGGTGCAGCCTTCGAGATAAGACACATACGCGCCTTCATCGGCGATGATCAGCGTGCGTTCGAATTGTCCTGTCTCGCTCGCATTGATGCGGAAATAGGTGGACAATTCCATCGGACAACGCACGCCTTTCGGCACATAGACAAAACTGCCGTCGGAAAACACCGCAGAATTCAGCGTGGCGAAGAAATTGTCGGTTACGGGCACAACACTGCCCAGATATTTGCGCACGAGATCGCCGTGATCGCGGATCGCCTCCGACATCGGGCAGAAGATCACGCCCACTTCGCCGAGTTTTGCTTTGAAGGTCGTGGCGACCGAAACGGAATCGAACACTGCGTCCACCGCCACGCCGGAGAGCAATTTCTGCTCATGCAGCGGAATGCCAAGCTTGGCATAGGTTTCCAGCAACTTGGGATCGACTTCATCGAGGCTTTGCGCTTTTGGGCCGGATTTGGGCGCGGCATAGTAATAAGCGTCTTCGTAATCGATCTTCTGGTAATGCACCCGCGCCCATGTGGGTTCGCGCATTTCCCGCCAGCGGCGATAGGCGGACAGGCGCCATTCCAGCATCCATTCCGGCTCGCCCTTCTTTTCCGAAATGTAGCGCACCGTATCTTCGGTCAGGCCTTTGGGCGCGCGCTCCATCTCGATGTCGGTGACGAAGCCGTATTTGTATTTGTCGCCGAGGGCTGCGACTTTTTCTTTTGTTTCTGCGACAGCGGCCATGTTGGTCCTCACGCCGCCGCACGCGCGCGAACGCGCGAACGCAGTTTGGAAAGCGATGCGATGGCGGCATCGGAGTCTTCAGTAGTCGAGTTCCAGCCGAAGCTGATGCGCAACGCGCAAGACGCGAGTTCGTCGCGAACGCCCATCGCCTTCAGCACATGCGAAGATTTCACCTTGCCGGACGAGCACGCCGCACCCGAACTCGCCATCACGCCATCGAGGTCGAGCGCCATGATGGCGGTTTCTGCGGCAATGCCGGGCAGCGCGAAATTGGAGGTGTTGCAAAGGCGCGGAGCGTTAGCGCCGAAGACAATCGCGCCCGGTGGCAATTGTGATTCGAAGCGATCGCGCAACGCGGCAATCTTCGTTGTATTGAGATTGCGCGCGGCATTCGCAGCCCCACCGAAACCCGCGATGCCGGAAAGATTCTCGGTGCCTGCGCGGTGACCGCGTTCTTGTCCGCCACCAAATATTTGCGTTGCGAGGGGAGCAGATGCTTTCGCAATCAGCGCGCCTGCGCCTTGCGGCCCACCGATCTTGTGTGCGGAGAGCGTGAGATAATCGGCGTCGGGATAATCCAGCGCGATCTTGCCCGCCGCCTGAATCGCATCGACCAACAGCAGCGCACCAAATTCTTTGGCGACGTGGGAAATCTCCGCAATCGGTTGGATCACGCCGGTTTCATTGTTCGCGGCCATCGCAGCAATAAGCGCGCGGCCTTTGCCTTCACGCAATTGCACCCGCAATGTTTCGACATCGATAACGCCGTCTTGCGTGACGGGAATGATTTCGACGCGCAAACCTGCGGCGCGTTCGGCGAGCGAAGCCGCATTTGCCAGAATGGAATCATGTTCGATAGCCGACACAAACAATCGCGTCAGGCGCACACCGGCATCTGCGGCACCTGTAACCGCGCCGCACAACGCGAGCGCGTTCGCTTCCGTGCCACCGCTGGTGAAAATCAGGTCGGCGGAATCGGCGCCGGCCAACGCGGCCACTTGCTCACGCGCATCTTCAACCATCGCCCGCGCGGCGCGGCCTTGCGCGTGCACCGAAGAAGGATTGCCACCCACCGCGAGCGCGCGCTCAACGGCGGCGAGCGCTTCCAGCCGCAATGGCGATGTGGCGTTGTGATCGAGGTAATGCATGTCAGGCCGCCGCGCGATCCTCGCTCAAGGGACAACGCGCTCGGCCCAGCACGCGCTTCTCCACCACGTCGGCCAACGTCACCGCCGACAGGAACACATGGATCTGATGACCCAGTTCTTCCCACAGATCATGCGTGATGCAGCGCGCATTCGTGCCCATGCAGCCCTTGCCACTGCCGCTTTTGCAGCGCGTGGCGGCAAGCGGTTCATCCACCGCAAGCACGATGTCGGCAATGCGGGTTTCGCCGGATGTCCGCGACAGGCGATAGCCGCCGCCCGGGCCGCGCACGCTGCGCACCAATCCGCCGCGCCGCAGCTTGGCGAACAATTGCTCCAGATAGGACAGCGAAATCTCCTGCCGCGTGGAAATCTCGGCCAGCGAAACCGCCCGCCCCTCGCCGCCATGCGCCGCCAGATCGGCCATCGCCATCACGGCATAGCGTCCCTTGGTGCTGAGTTTCATGGCCGCCTCCCGCGACGTGTCGTTTATGCTTGCCTGTGAAGGCCCGTCTTGGTGTAAGAAGGCCGCCCAAGGCGCGCATGACGTAATTTCCTGTCCGGTATAGGTTTCCTGAGTTACACGGTCAAGTATTGCGTTACGTCCGCCGGTGAAATTTCCTAGTGGATTGATTGTAATCATGTTTTTTGGAACGACCGTACACGGCAAACCTGAGCAAAAAGCTGGGGTGAATACCCATGCCTGATATCATCCTCACCGGCTCCGCGGGCCGCATCGAGACTCGCTATCAGCGGCAGAAGGCGCAAGGCGCGCCCATGGCGCTGGTGCTGCATCCGCATCCGCAATTCGGCGGCACGATGAACAATCCGCTGGTGTACGACCTTTTCCATATGTTTCACCGGCTGGGCTGCACGACCGTGCGGTTCAATTTCCGTGGCGTGGGGCGCAGCCAGGGCACATTCGATTCCGGCGCGGGTGAATTGTCCGATGCCGCTGCCGTGCTGGACTGGATGAACACGCTTTATCCCAATCCCTCGCATGTCTGGGTGTGCGGAATTTCCTTCGGCGCGTGGATCGGCATGCAATTGCTGATGCGCAGGCCGGAAATCACCGGGTTCATTTCCATCGCGCCACCCGCCAGCATGTATGATTTCGCGTTTCTTGCGCCCTGCCCCGCTTCCGGCCTGTTCGTGCATGGCACGCGCGATCAGGTGGTGCCGGAGCCTGATGCACAGAAATTGGTGGATCGGTTGCGCGCCCAAAAGGGCATCAAGATCGACTACGAAAAGGTCGAAGGCGCAAACCATTTCTTCGACAAGCACGAGCCCGAAGTGCTGGAGCTTGTTGAGGCCTATGTCTCACGCATGATGAGCGGCCCGCGCGAAGGGCGTTGAACCTCAATCACCAATCCCGACACCGTCATCGCCCGGTCCTGAGCTTTTTTGCGAAGGATCCGGGCAACCCAATTTGTTTCTAGAAAATTGGATCACCCGGACGAGCCGTGTGATGACGGATAAGTTTTGAAGAATTTATCCTCGTTTGAACAGTTTACCGCCCGCCATCGGCTGCTGCACGCCGGTCGTAGTCGGCAGACTCAGCGGCAGGCCTTGCACACTGCGCGCGGCGAGGTAGGCGAAGGCTTCGGCCTCGATGAAATCGCCACGCCAGCCTGCGTCTTCGGCGGAGAGAACATCGGCGTTCACGCGCGCGCGCAATTCGCGCATCAGCGTTGCATTGTGGCGTCCGCCGCCGCAGACGATCCACATGGTTGCCGGATCGGGAAAATGTTCGCGCGCGCGCGCGATGGTTGCGGCGGTAAAAGCGGTCAGTGTCGCAGCGCCATCGGCGGGCGAGAGATGCGCCACCGCTTCCATTCCGAAATCCATCCGGTCCAGCGATTTGGGCGGACGGCGCGCGAAGAAATCATGGTCCAGCATTTGCGCAAGCACATCGCCGTCCACGCGGCCGCTGGCGGCCAGCGCGCCGTTTTCGTCCAGCGGCAGGCCCGCATGTTTCTGCGCCCAGTCGTCGATGGGAGCATTGCCGGGGCCGGTGTCGAAGGCAAGGATTTCGCCGCCACTTATATATGTGATATTCGCCACACCGCCGATGTTCACGACCGCGACGGGCGGCACAATGCGCGTGGCCTCACGCGCCAGCGCCGCATGATAGAGCGGGACAAGCGGCGCACCCTGCCCGCCGGCTTTCACATCGGCGCTGCGAAAATCATTGACGACATCGATGCCGGTGAGCCGCGCCAGCAATTCGCCGTCGCCGATCTGCCATGTCCAGCGTTGCTCGGGGCGGTGCAGAATCGTCTGGCCGTGAAAGCCGATCAAATCCACATCGCGCGCGGCCAGCTCGGCCTTCGCGAGCAGCGCGTGCACGGCCTCCGCATGAACCTCGGTCAGGCGGCGCTCCGCCACGCGAATCGAATAGGGCACCGGCGCGCCCGCCTCCACCTCGCGGGCGGCATCGAGTGCTGCGCGCAGAAGGCCCCGCGTTTCGGAATCATAGGGTGCGGTGAGTGCAGGCCCCGGCACAGCCACGCCCTCGCCGTCCGTGTCGAGCAGCGCCGCATCCACGCCGTCCAGCGAGGTGCCGCTCATCAGCCCGATGGCTTTAAGAATTTTCGGCATTCGTGCTAAACACCCGCGCTTCGTCGAACCAACGCTAACACGATCATGCCGCCCGCACCGCAATTCAAATCCGAATTCCTCCGCGAATATGCCGCGCGCGGCGTGTTGCAGGATTGCACCGATCCGGCGGGCCTTGACGCGCTGATGGCGAAGGAGCGCGTGACGGCCTATATCGGCTTCGACTGTACGGCGCCCAGCCTGCATGTCGGCCACGCGCTGCAGATCATGACGCTGCGCCGTCTGCAACAGGCGGGGCACAAACCCATTGTGCTTATCGGCGGCGGCACGACGAAAGTGGGCGACCCGTCGTTCCGCAACGAAGCGCGGCCTTTGCTCAGCGACGAGCAGATCGAAACAAACAAGAATGCGATCCGCCGCACATTCGAAAATTTCCTCCATTTCGGCAGCGGGCCGAGCGATGCGATCATGGTGGACAATGCGGAGTGGCTCGACAGGCTGCAATACATTCCGTTCCTGCGCGAGATCGGGCGGCATTTCTCCATCAACCGCATGCTGACGATGGAAAGCGTGAAGGCGAAAATCGAGAACGATCTGCCGTTCAGTTTTCTCGAATTCAATTACTCGATCATGCAGGCCTACGATTTTGTGGAACTGTACCGGCGTTACGGTTGCAGATTGCAATCCAGCGGTTCGGATCAATGGGGCAATATCGTCAGCGGCGTCGATCTCGGACGGCGCGTGGAGAATGCGCAATTGTTCGGCCTGACATCGCCGCTCATCACCACATCGTCCGGCGCGAAAATGGGAAAGACGGCGGCGGGTGCGGTCTGGCTCAACCCCGATATGCGTTCGCCCTATGATTACTGGCAATTCTGGCGCAACACCGAAGACGGCGATGTGGGGCGTTTCCTGCGCCTGTTCACCGAACTGCCCGAAAACGAAATCGCGCGGCTGGAAAATCTGAGCGGCGCGGAATTGAACGACGCAAAAAAAATCCTCGCGACCGAAGCGACCGCGCTGTGCCATGGCATGGATGCCGCGCGCGAGGCCGCAGAAACAGCGCGCCGTACCTTTGAAGAAGGCGAAAGTGCCGCTGGCCTGCCGACATTCGAAATTGCGCGTGATTCGCTGGCCGCGCGAATCGCGATTGCGAATCTCGCACAAATGAGCGGACTCACATCTTCCACGGGCGAAGCGCGGCGGCTTATTGAAGGCGGCGGTTTTCGCGTGAATGACGAAGTCATTACAGATGTGAAATTAACGCTGGATCTTTCCAGCGTTAACGAATCGGGCGCAATCAAGCTTTCCGCGGGCCGCAAGAAACATTTGCTGGTGAAACCCGTCTGAACGTGACCAATCCGTCACGTCGCGCTTCGGAACCAAACCAACATTGAACGCTTTACACCTCGCGGAAAGGACGCCGCGCTGGAGGCGACGTTATTTCCGTGCGTGTTGAGTGTCAGTTCCGAGGGGGGCTGAAAACCTATAGGAGTTTTGAATCATGTTGAAACGTCAGGAGAAGTGGCTGCTGGCAGCGGCTATTGTCGCGTTTCCCCTGCAAGCCTTTGCCCAACCAATGTGGGGCCCACCCATGGGCGATTCGTCTCTTCGCATTCTTTCGGACCCGGCTTATTTGCCGTTTGCGGGACAGATTGTGGGTTATTCGGTCTATCGCTATCATCAGCAGAGCGGCGATGTTTTCGATACCACGACAGGAGCGCCGGATTATTCGTTTCATACCATAACCAACGAACTCGTTCAGACCTTCCAGTACGGATTGACGGACGATTTGGCGTTCGATGCCTCGATCGGTTACGACCCGACGCAGAAGCGCAATGAAGTCTTTCCCGATGGATCGGTCGATGTTCTGCAAAGCAACGGCTTTACCGACCCGACCTTCGGCGTGACATGGCGCGCACTCGACGAGGCCCATGCGCCGCTCAATCTCGATTTTTCGGCTTCCTACCAGCCCGACGTGTTCAACTCGAAATCATCTTCGCCGACGGAAGATGGAACCATCGCGCGCGGCGGACAATCCGCGCATTTTGGCGGAGCGGTCAGCGAAGTGATGCCGCAATTCACCGTTCAGGGTTTCGCGGACGCCAATTATTTCGGCGGCAGTTCTACGGACAATCTGATCAACGATACGGTCATCAAACACGATTCGTATTGGAACTATGATCTCGGCCTTGCCACGCAAACCCGCATCATCGATCAGTTCTCGATCAATGCGGGCGTATCGCACACGTTCAATCCGAACTTCAATGTGTTGAACATCACGAACGGCAATGCGTCCATTTCGGCTCCGGGTGATGTGACCACTTTGAATGCGGGTTTGAACTATCACATCATTCCGAACACGTTCGTCGTCGGCGTGACCTATGCGTACAACATGCACGATGCCAGCCAGAACACGTATCTCGCCGAAGCGACGGCCGACACGACCACGCGCAACAATCACGAGAATGTCTACGGCGTGCGGCTGGACTACCAGCTTTAACTGACGTTTCGTTCTTCAGCGGCGGCGGCGCTCAATGCGTCGCCGCCGTTGCCTTTTGCGGCGCGGGTTGCGCTGGCGTGCCCTGCTGCTCCGCGGGCGTTGGAATGCGGCCCTCGAAGATGCGGCGCAGAATTCCGGGTGTGAGAATCGACAAGGGATTGACGCTCACATCCGGCTCATCGGCATTGCCCTTCGCGGTGTAGGTCATGCCGACAACGCCCTCCCCTTCTTTCGAGGTGAGCACATTGCCCAGCAGCGGAATCATGCCGAGAATCGAATTGACGCCGTAGAGCGGCGCGATGGAACCCCGCAGCGACAGCACGTTGTTGGGCCGATCGATATAACCATCCGCGCTGACGCCGATGGCCGGGCCGGAGGCGCGCGCATCGCGAATGCTGAGTACGCCTTTCTTCGATGTGAACGGCAGGGAAAGCGTATCCACTTCGATGCCCGAACTGCTCATCAGATTGATGAAGCCCAGCAGGGAACCCGCCGTGAATATGCGCACGAGGAAGGATTGATGCAGCACGCGGAAATCCTTCAGCGTGGCTTCGCCCTGGAAATCCGGCGTATCGCTTGCCGGATCGGGTTCCGGTCCTGTCGGGCGCGGGAACGTCACGGCCACGGCAAGCTTGCCGCCCTTGATGCTGGTGAAACCGAACAGGCCTTTGAAGAACGTGCCCGCGTCGTTGGCGCTGAGCAGCATTTTGCGATCCGCCGCGTCGCTGGTCATGCTGCCGGACAAAGTACCATTGCGCGAAAGCGAACCGGATAGCGACAGTGTTTGCAGACGGTCTTCGATGCCGCTCACATCCAGCGTGAACGGCGCAATGGCCACGCCCGCGCGCAGGGCAAGCTTGTCCAGATGCGCGGAAATCTTGAACGGCCCGTCGAATTTCTGATCCTTGGTGCTGCCTTTCGCGCCGCGCCCGGCGAGGCCCGCGCCGTTGATCGAATGGCCGCGCAGCGTGGCATCGAGGCTGTTGTTCGGCCCACGCGTCATCGCCAGCGAGAAATCGTTTGCGGGGCCCGCGTTCACGCGCGGCACGTTGAGGCTGGCAAGATTGCCATTGGCATCGAACTTCGCATTGCCCGCCGTGGTCAGCCACGCGCTATCGACTTTGAAATCGGCATTCTTGATCTTGCCCGTGGGCGCGAAATCGGCGGAGACATTCGCGTCGCCCGCAACGCCCGCTGCTTTTGAAATACCGATAATGTCCAGCGAGACAACCGACGGCGTCATGTCGAGCGCCGCATCGACATGACGGATGACGCCGCGATGACCGCTTAACGTCGCCACCACATTCAGCGGGCCGGTGAGAATCTCGCCGGTGTCGAGGCCCAATTGCTTGCGCCCTTCCGCATCCAGCACCGCCTTCACAACGACATGCGAAGTGATGTCGTTCGTATCGGCGAACACTTCCGTCCAGTCGAGATTCAGTTTCTCGCCGGAATAGAACACGTCGCCATTGGCGTGCAATCTCGAATTATCGACCATGAATTGCACAACGCCCTTCTGAATCCGCGTGGATTTGCCGAGCGCGAGGTCAAGTCCGTTCACCTGTCCGGTCACGAGAATGCCGATCTGGTTGATGCCTACATCGTGCAGCATCGGCACTTTCACCGCGACATCGACGGTGGCCGTGCCTTTGGTATCGGCGGGATTGATGTGGAAACGGGTGGGATAGTTGAGCGGCTTCATGTCGATCAGCGCGAGCAGATCGCTCATCTGGCCCGCGACATGCGCGGTCATCGTGCCGACCGTGCCATGCACATGCAGATTGGGAATGTTCACATGGCCGTTGCTGGCCAGTAGCGGGCCGACGCGCGCCGATGTCACTTCGCCCGCGAACGTGTCGCCGCTCAGTTTGCCGCTGCCGGCCGCCTGTGTGGCGGGCGTGA
>DATCEI010000192.1:0-2371 GCA_036510185.1 Rhizomicrobium sp.
CGAAAATCTTGAGATAGGTTTTCATGCTGCTTCCTCCAGAGATGTGAGCGGGAAATCGTCGAGAAGAGATGCGGCCCAGTCGAGACCGCGCGCGGAAAGAAACCGTCTGGCGAATTCGGTTTCGCCGTGTTCGGCCAGAATGCGATCCATCAAAACCTGATCGCTGGACGATGAGGCTCCGCACAGGGCAAGCGCGATCGGTCCCAGACCGAGTTCGAACAAACGATTGCCGCGCCGGTATTGCAGATAATATTGACGTTTTGGAACTGCGCGCGAGATCAATTCGATCTGACGGGCGTTCAGTCCGAACGCTTCATAGGCATCCCGCGCTTGCGTCTCGATGGCACGATCATTGGGAAGAAATATCCGTTGCGGGCAGCTCTCGATGATCGCAGGCGCAATGGAGGAATTCGCGATATCGGCAAGCGATTGGGTTGCGAAAACGACCGAGACGTTTTTCTTGCGAAGCACTTTCAGCCATTCGCGGATGCGCGCGGCAAACAGCGGATCGTCGAGATAGACCCAGGCTTCGTCGAGAATGAGAAGCGTGGGCCTGCCCGTGAACCGGGCTTCCAGCCGGTGGAATAGATAGGTCAGAACCGGAAGCACGACGCTCTTTTCGTGCATGAGGGTTTCGGTCTCGAAACATTGCACGCCCGACAATGCCAGACTGTCCTTCGCCGCATCGAGCAGCCTGCCGAACGGCCCTTCCAGCGTGTAGGAATGAAGGGCGGACCGCAGTGCATTGGATTGCAGCAACAAGGACAACCCGCTCAACGTGCGCTCGGCGGATGGCGCGCTCGCAAGGCTCGTCAACGCTGACCAGACATGCTCTTTGAGTTCCGGTGTGATCGCGACATTTTCGTGCGCGAAAAGGTTTATCACCCATTCCGCGGCCCAGCTGCGTTCCGCAGGATCATTGATGCCGGCCAATGGCTGGAAGGCGAGCGTTCCGTCGGAGCCCAACTCATGATGAGCGCCGCCCATCGCCAAAACGGATGCGCGCGCGGACCTCCCTTTGTCGAACAGATAAACCTGCGCGTCGGGATAGCGGCGAAACTGCATCGCCATGAGGGACAGCAACACGGATTTTCCCGCGCCGGTCGGACCTACGATCAGCATGTGACCAACATCGCCAACATGGGTTGAAAACCGAAACGGCGTCGATCCGTTTGTTTTGGCGAGGAACAGCGGCGGCGCGCGCAAATGATCGTTTCGCGATGGTCCGGCCCATACCGATGATAGCGGCATCAGATGGGCGAGATTCAGCGTGTGGATCAACGGCTGGCGGACATTGGCATAAACCTGCCCCGGCAGGCTTCCGAGCCAGGCTTCAACAGCATTGACGTTTTCTTTGATGGTGGTGAAACCGAGCCCGTTGATAACGCGCTCGACGGCACGAACTTTCTCATCGACCGCCGCACTGTCTGCATCGGCGACGGTAATCGTCGTCGTCAGATAGCCGAAGGACACATGATCGCCGCCCAGCGCCTGTAGAGCGAGGTCGGCATCAGTGACTTTGTTGTCCGCGTCGGAATCGTGCAGCTCGACCGGCTGGTTATAGAGAACTTCGCGCACCAACGCGCTTACGGATTTACGCTTGTTGAACCATTGACGCCGAATTTTGGTCAGGGTCTTCGTGGCCGCGGTCTTGTCGAGTGCTATGAATCGCGTCACCCAGCGATAGGGAAAATCGAGATGATTGAGGGCATCGAGCAATCCCGGCCGTGTCGTGTTCGGAAAACCGAGAATGGTGAGCGTGCGCAGATGGCTGTCGCCAAGCATTGGTTCAAGGCCCCCGTTCAGCGGGATGTCGGCTAAAATCGCATCGAGATAGCAGGGCGTCTCTGGCACACCGACCACATGACGTTTCGTCGAAATCGTTCCATGCAAATAAGTGAGCGTCTCTCCATCGTCGAGAGGCGCGATTTCGGGCAGGAGCTGGCCCAACAAATCCAGCGCGCGATCCGTTTCGGCGGCAAATGATAGCAATTCTTCACGCCAGTCGCGCACATTGTTCGCACCCTCCTTCTCGATGAGGGTTCGCTCGGTTCGCGACACTTGATCAACAGGCGGCATGAATACGAGCGTCAAATAATAGGCGTTCTCGAAATGACGGTCGCCATGCTCCACATTCGCGCGCCGCTCGCGATCGACAAGCCAGGATGCGGCCTCGGGGAAATCGCTGTCGGGATAATCCGCTGCCGCAAATCGTTCCGCTTCGAAAAACAACGCCCAGCCTGAACCGAACCTGCGCAGCACGTTGTTCATGCGCGCGCAGGCGCCGACCAGTTCGGCTTCCGTAGCACTTTCGAGGTCGGGCCCACGGAATCGAAAGGTGCGCTGGAAACTTCCATCCTTGTTGAGCACG
>DATCEI010000193.1:0-2375 GCA_036510185.1 Rhizomicrobium sp.
TCGTTGTGCTTGCCGGCGAAGCTGACCAGGTCGGCCAGGGTGAAGCCATCATGGCAAGCGGCGTAATTGATCGACGCCCAGGGACGCCGTCCGTGCTTGTCAAACAGGTCGGCCGAGCCCGCCAGGCGTCCGGCGAATTCGGGACGTTCGCCGGCGTCGCCTCGCCAGAACCGTCTTGTGCTGTCCCGGAAGCGATCGTTCCATTCGGCGAACCCCGGTGGATGATTGCCGAGTTGGTAGCCGCCTGGCCCGAGGTCCCATGGCTCGGAAATCAGTTTGACCCGGCTCAAAAGCGGATCCTGGCGCAAGACGTCGAAAAAGCCTGAGGCCGGGTCGAAGCCGCCGGCCTCGCGTCCCAATGTGACGCCGAGATCGAACCGAAACCCATCAACGTGGAAGGAACTCACCCAGTAACGCAGCGAGTCCATGACCATCTGCAAGACACGCGGACGCGACAGGTTCAGCGTGTTGCCCGTGCCGGTATCGTTGATGTATTGCCGCTTGTTGTCGGGGACGAGGCGATAATAGCTGGCGTTGTCGAGGCCTCGAAAGGAGAGCGTTGGCCCGAGTTCGTTTCCCTCCGCAGTATGGTTGTAAACAACATCCAGAATAACTTCGATACCTGCCGCGTGCAGCCGCCGCACTGCGACGCGCATTTCGTTCCGCAATTTTTCGGAAAGATAACGCGGCTCGATCGCGAAAAACCCCAGCGTGTTATAGCCCCAGTAATTCGTCAGTCCGCGTTCGACGAGCGTGCGGTCGTGCAAGAATGCCTGAATGGGCATCAGCTCGATCGCTGTTATGCCGAGATCCTGCAGGTGACGGATAATCGCCGGGTTTGCCAGGGCCGCGAACGTGCCGCGTTCTTCCGGGCGAATATCGTTCCGCAGCATCGTCATCCCGCGCACATGCGCCTCATAAATGACGGTGTCGGACCACGGCACATTGGGGGGCCGGTCGTTGCCCCAATCGAACGTGTCATCGCAAACCACCGCTTTCATCATGCCTTGGGCACTGTCGCGGCTGTCGTAGGAAAGATCGCCTCGCGGCGAATGAATGCGGTAACCGAACAGTGCGTCCGACCAGCGAAAAGCTCCGACGTACTGTCTGGCATACGGATCGAGCAGCAGCTTGCGGTCGTTGAAGCGATGCCCGTCTTGCGGATTGTAAGGTCCATAGGCGCGGTAGCCGTAGATCAGCCCAATTCGCGCGCCTGGGAGATAGCCGTGCCAAACTTCATCAGTACATTCGGATAATCGAAATCGCGCGGTCTCTCGCCGGGCCGTTTGATCGAAGATGCACACTTCGATTTGCTCGGCATGCGCCGAAAAGACCGCGAAGTTTATGCCCAGACCATCCCATGTGGCGCCAAGCGGATTCGGCACGCCCGGCTCCAGCCGGTCAGGGAAAGCGGCCATCGCTCATCCCTCGTGGCGAAGGAAGATCGTCGCCAGCGGTGGCAGTACTAGCTCCAGCGAACATGGCTGGCCATGCGCCGGGCTGTCCGACGCATGGACGATGCCCGCGTTGCCGACGTTTGATCCTCCGTAATGGCCGGAATCCGTGTTGAGGATTTCGCGCCAAGGGCCGCCGTGCGGCACTCCGATGCGATAGCCATGCCGCGGCACCGGCGTCATGTTGCTGACGACGAGAACCGGGCGTTCATCGGCGGCAAAACGCAGGAACGCAAACACGGAATTCGAGCGATCGTCGCCAACTGTCCAGGAAAAACCGTTGCCTTCGGAGTCGCACCGGTGCAGCGCGGGTTCCCGCCCGTAAAGTCGATTCAGATCGGCGACGAGCCGCTGAACCCCGGCATGCGCCGGATCTTTGATCGATCCCCAGTCCAGTTCGCGATCGTGATCCCACTCGCTTTCCTGGGCAAATTCGCCACCCATGAACAAGAGCTTCTTGCCCGGATGGCCCCACATGAAGCCGAAATAGGCGCGCAGATTAGCGAAGCGTTGCCAGTGATCGCCCGGCATTTTGCCGATCAGCGATCGCTTTCCGTAAACGACTTCGTCATGGGACAGCGGCAGAATGAAATTCTCAGAAAACGCATAGAGCAGCCCGAACGTCATATCGTGATGATGATGCTGGCGATGGACCGGCTGTTTTTCCATGTATTGCAGCGTGTCGTGCATCCATCCCATGTTCCACTTGTAGGAAAAGCCGAGGCCACCGCTCGAAATCGGACGGCTGACGCCGGGCCAAGCCGTCGATTCCTCAGCGATCATCATCGCGCCCGGGCAGCGCTCGCCGACTACCGCGTTGAGATGACGCACGAAGCCGATCGCCTCGAGATTTTCGCGGCCGCCATAGGCGTTCGGGATCCATTCGCCGTCGTTGCGGCTATAGTCGCGATAGAGCATTGA
>DATCEI010000194.1:0-16422 GCA_036510185.1 Rhizomicrobium sp.
CGCGCCGACCGCGAGGGAAAGTGCAGCGAACACCAGCGTCGGCATGCCGGGCAGCACGGCGACAATGCCCATCACGGCGGACGCCATGCCGAGCGCCTGCGGATAAAACGAAAGCTGGTTCATCAGCGCCGTGCCGGTTGCGCCTTCGACGCCGGCTTTTGAAACCATCAGGCCCGCAGCCGTGGAAACAATCAGCGCGGGCATTTGACTTACGAGGCCGTCGCCCACCGTCAGCAGCGTAAAAGTCTGCGAGGCATCGGTGAAACTCATGCCTTTTTGCGCCACCGCGATGATGATGCCGCCGATGATGTTGATGCCCACAATCATCAGGCCCGCAATCGCATCGCCACGTACGAATTTGGATGCGCCGTCCATCGCGCCGAAGAAATTGGATTCGCCTTCCAGCGTTTTGCGGCGCAGGCGCGCTTCGGTCTCGTCGATGAGGCCGGAGGAGAGATCAGCGTCGATGGCCATCTGCTTGCCCGGCATCGCGTCCAATGTGAAACGCGCGGCCACTTCGGCGATGCGGCCCGAACCTTTCGTGATGACCACGAAATTCACGATCACAAGGATCGCGAACACGATCAGGCCGATCACGAAGTTGCCCTGCATGATCAGCTTGCCGAAGGCTTGAATCACATAGCCGGATGCCGCCGTGCCTTCGCTGCCGTGGCTGAGAATGAGCCGCGTGGAGGCGAGGTTCAGTGCCAGCCGCATCATGGTGGTGATCAGCAGCATCGCGGGAAACGCGCTGAACTCCAGCGGTTTCCTGATGAACACGGCCGTCATCAAAATCAGAATCGAAAACGAAAGCGAAAAAGCGAGACTGATATCCAGCAACCAGCGCGGCAGCGGCACGATCAGCACGATCAGGATCGCCATGATCCCGATGGCGAGGCCCAGATCGCTGCGCTTTATATATTGCCCAATCAAGCCCAGCGTCGTGCCGATGCTATTGGCAGGCGGCAGGGCTGCTGTGTCGGTGTTTGCCATTGGCTGTTAAATGTTTGCCTTTAGCTCGCCAGCCGTGTTTCGCCGTGTTGCGGAATCGCCAAACCGGAATCGCTGTATTCGCGCAGCTTGTTCCGCAACGTGCGGATCGAGATGCCGAGAATGTTCGCCGCATGCGTGCGATTGCCCAGGCAATGATCCAGCGTGTCGAGAATAAGATCGCGTTCCACATCGGCAACCGTGCGGCCCACAAGCCCGCGTGTTACGGCGGCGTGGGATTCAACGGCAACTTTCACCGGCCCCGGCATGTCGGGCGCGAGGCCCACATGCGTACCGTCGGGCAGGCGGATCGCTTCCGGCGTGATTTCCGCACCCGTTGCCAGCAACACGGCGCGATGGATCGTGTTTTCCAGTTCGCGGACGTTGCCGCGCCAGGGATGGGCGATCAGCAGTCGCTCGGTCGCGGGCGCAATCGCGCGATAGGGCGCGCCGTTCGCTTCGGCATATTTGTGCGAAAAGTGGCGGGCGAGTGCGAGAATATCCTTCTGCCGTTCACGCAATGGCGGCAGGCGCAGGTTCACCACGTTCAGGCGATAGAACAAATCTTCGCGGAACGTGCCGCGCTTGGCGGCATCGGCGAGATCGCGGTTTGATGTCGCGATGATGCGAATGTTCACCTTGACAGGCTTGGTGCCGCCGACGCGGTCGATCTCGCGTTCCTGAATGGCGCGCAGGAGTTTGGCTTGCAGGCGCGCATCCATCTCGCTGATTTCGTCCAGCAGCAGCGTGCCGCCATTGGCTTCCTCGAATTTGCCGACGCGGCGTGCGATGGCGCCCGTGAACGCGCCTTTCTCGTGGCCGAACAATTCGGATTCCAGCAGGTTCTCCGGAATTGCCGCGCAGTTCACCGAAATGAACGGTGCATTGCTGCGCGAGGATTTGCGGTGGACATAACGCGCCAGCACCTCTTTACCCGTGCCGCTTTCGCCCGTGATGAGGATGGAGGCATCGCTGCCCGCCACCTGATCGGCCAGCGTGATGACGGCGGCCATCGATTCATCTTCAAAGACCAACTGGTGGCTTTCATCGGCCACCGCCGCCAGCACGGCCGCGATCAGTTCGGGATCGGGCGGCAAAGGCAGATATTCTTTCGCGCCCGCGCGGATCGCATCCACGGCGCGGCGGGCATCGGTGCCGATACCGCAGGCGACGACCGGTGTGCAGATGCGTTCGGTTGCGAGCGAGCGCACCAGATAACCGATGTCCAGCATGACATCGGCCATCACGAGGTCCGCGCCGCGGCCCGACCGCAATTCGGCCAGGCCCATCTCGACGTCGGCGGCGTGGGTGACTTTCGCGCCGCGATCCATGGCGATCTTGGTGGCGGCGCCGATCTGGCCTTGCAGAGAGCCGATGATGAGTAAGCGCATGGTATTTCCCTTCCTAGGCCTGCCCGGCCTTGATGATTTCCGTCATGGTGACACCAAGGCGGTCTTCGACGAGCACGACTTCTCCGCGCGCGACGAGGCGGTCGTTCACATAAATATCGATGGCTTCGCCGACCTTGCGGTCCAGCTCCACAATCGTTCCCTTGGCCAGCTTCAGAAGCTGGCTCACTTCCATTCCCGATTTGCCCAGCACGGCGGACACCGTGACGGGCACATCGAACACCGCTTCGAGATCGGCGGCGGTGCGTTTGGTTTCGGTATCGGGTGCTGCATCATTGTCGAGCAGCGCAGGCCCGCGCGCACCCTGTTCGTGGCCGAGATCCGGCAGATCGACGTCGTCGTTGCCAGCCATAGATTATTCCTCCGTGGACATATGTTCGGCGTTTGAAAAACGCCGTGTGATGAGTTCGCTGACCGCTTCTTCAAGGGCTGCTTCGGAACGCTCCGTGCCGCCGCCGCGCCATTCGATGCGGCAATCCGCGGCCCGCAGGCCCGGTTCTGCCGTAACCTGCACGCGGCCTTCGTAACCTTCTTCATGCGCGATTTCGGCAATGCGGGGCGCCAGCGCTTCGGCGACTTCCGGCGACGCGCGCAACAACACGCGCGGCTCGCCGATGGCCTGATGCAGAGATTCGCGCAACGCCAGTTCCACATCGGCGACGGGCATGGCGGCGACCGCCGAACGGGCTAGCGCGCGCGCGGCTGCGAAACCAAGCTTCACCGCATCGGCGCGCAATTGATCGAGATCGCGCTGCGATTGGGCAATCGCCTGCCGCAATGCGTCGCCCGCCTGCCGCGCGCCTGCCGCAATCGCTTCCAGCGCCTGCACTTCGCCCGCTGAGACACCTTCGGCGCGGGCATCGGCGCGCAATTGCTCCAGTTCGGCAACGGTGAGGATTTTCTTCTGGCGCGAGCGCGCGGCTTCGGAAATGATGTCGCCCTTGGCGCCGAACACCGTGTCGAAGGTGAATTTTTTCACGGCGCTCATCAATAAACCAGCTCGTCTTCGCCCTGCTTGTTGGCGATCATGATCTCGCCCTTGTTGGCGAGGTCTTTGGCGACATTGACCATGCGCATCTGCGCTTCATCGACATCCTTCAGGCGCACGGGCCCCATGGCCTCCATGTCTTCGCGCAGAATTTTTCCGGCGCGTTCGCTCATATTGGAGAAGAAGACATCGCGCAGAGAGTCCGTTGCGCCCTTCAGCCCCAGCGCGAGCTTGTCCTTCTCCACGCTGCGCAGCAGCGTCTGGATGGAGCCGGGATCGAGTTTGGACAGATCCTCGAACGTGAACATCAATGCTTTGATGCGCTCGGCGGAATCGCGGCTGCGTTCTTCCAGCGAGGTCAGGAAGCGGCTTTCCGTCTGGCGGTCGAAATTGTTGAAGATTTCCGCCATGTGCTCATGCGCGTCGCGCTTGGCGGTGCGGGCGAGGTTGGACATGAACTCCACGCGCAGCGTGCGTTCGACCTTGTCCAGAATGTCCTTCTGCACTGATTCCATGCGCAGCATGCGCTGGATGACTTCCATGCCGAATTCTTCCGGCAGCGCGCCCAGCACGCGGGCGGCATGTTCCGGCTTGATTTTGGAAAGCACGACGGCGACGGTCTGCGGATATTCGTTCTTCAGGTAATTCGCCAGCACCGTTTCGTTCACATTGGCGAGCTTGTCCCACATGGTGCGGCCTGCGGGACCACGGATTTCTTCCATGATCGCCGAGACTTTTTCGCCCGGCATGAAACGGGCGATGAGCCGCTCCGTCGATTCATAGGAGCCGAGCAGCGAACCCGTGCCCGACATTTGCGAAACGAATTCCACGAGAAGTTTCTCGACGAGGCTCGAACTCACGCTGCCCAGCGTGGACATCAGCTGGGAGATTTCCTTGATCTCTTCCTCGTCCAGCATCTTCCACAATTGCGCGCTGTGCTCTTCGCCCAGCGACAGCATCATCACGGCGGCGCGCTCCGGGCCGGTGAGGCCGCGAATGTCTTCCTTGGGTGCGGATTTGTTCGCGCGCGCCATGGCCTATACCGGTTCGTGGAGCCAGGTGCGGAGGATCGACAGCGCCTCTTCGGGATGGGCGCTGACGACTTCACCGACCTTGCGGATGGAAGATTCGCGCACCTGACCTTCGATGCGCTGGATGTCGATCATGCTTTCGCGCGGCGGCGGAAGCGATGCGGGCGCGGCGCCCGCCGCGATTTGCGCCTGTTGCTGCTGCATCTGCGCCTGCGCTTCCGGCGTGCCCGCCGGTGCGGCCAGCTGGCCCTGCACGCCCGCGGGCGCATAGGCCAACATGCCGGGCGAGGGCGCGAACATGCGCGCGATCAGCGGACGCATCACGAAGAAGCCGATCAACAGCGCCGTTACTGAAAGAATGGCCACTTCGATGATCTTGAACCAGTCCGAACCGTCCAGACCCAGAAGCGGCGTCGCCACCGGCGTCACCGGGCCGCCCGCATCGACGCGCGCGAACGCCATGTTCACGACCTGAACTTCGTCGCCGCGCGTCTTGTCGTAGCCCATCGCCGATTTCACCAGCGCCTCGATCTGCATCATTTCCTGCGCGGTGCGCGGCTTGGTGGTTGTGATCTTGCCGTTGGCGTCGGTGATGTCGTTGTTGTCCACGGCGACGGCGACGGAGAGCTTTTTCACATCGCCGCCGTCCAGCGTGCTCGTCTTCACGGTTTTGGAGATTTCGTAATTGGTCGTTTCTTCGTTGCGCGTGGAGGAGGATTTGTTGGACGGCGTGGTCGTGCCGTTCTGCTGGCCGCCAGGCAGCGCATTGGCGACGGAGACGGCGTTGTTCGCCGACGCATCGGCTTCGCTGGTGCTCTGATCGACGGTCTGGGTCGAGCGCACAACTTTGGAGTCGGGATCGAAGATCTCGCTCGTTTCGCTGGTGTGGCCATTGTTCATCGCCGCTGCAACCTGTGCGCGAACATGGCCGACGCCGACGATGCTCGCCACGATGGACTCGATGCGCTGGCGCATGCGGTCTTCATAGTCGGTTGTGTGCTGTTCCTGGTCGGAAGTGGTGGCGTCCGCGCCGGTTTTGTCGTCGCCGCCTGCCAGCAATTCGCCGCGATCATCCACAACCGCAACGTGTTCCGGCGAGAGGCCGGCCACGGCCGCCGCCACCAAATGCTGCACCGCCTGAACCTCGCCGCGATCAAGCCGTCCGCGCGTTTTCAGCACGACAGAGGCGCTTGGCGGCTGCGCGTCCCGCGAGAAAATCTCCCGCTCCGGAATCACAAGATGCACGCGGGCGGCCTGAATGCCGTCGATGGTCTGGATGGAGCGCGACAACTCGCCTTCCAGCGCGCGCAGCATGTTGATGTTCTGCACGAACGCGGTTGCGCCGAATGCATCGGATTTGTCGAAGATTTCGTAGCCCACGCCCGCCGAGGGAAGATTGTCGGAGGCCAATTCCATGCGCAGCTTCGTCACCTGGTCGCCCGGCACCAGAATCGTGCCGCCGTCGCCCTTGGCTTCGTAAGGCACGTTCATCGCATCGAGCTTGGCGGTGACTTGCGCCGCGTCGCGCGGCTCCAGCCCCGCATAGAGAATGGATTTCGCGGGCTCGCTGATCACGCCCGTCACATATAAGAAGAATGCGGTGAGGGCGGCGGCCACTCCGGCCATCACACCGAAACGCGCAGCCCCAACGCCTCTGAAAAATTCCGGCAACAGCGCCTCCGCCCAGGACAGCGGACGCAATCATCCGTACAAGGATGGTTTTTCGCCCGCGCTAGGCAAACATTGCCGGGGGTATGGTAAAGTTCGGCTTAACGCCGGATAAGAAATAGAAATTCTAATTCCGCAAACCGAAAACGAAGTTTACCGAACGTCAACAATTCTTACTAAGTACTGAATTTTGGTCTAGTTGCGATATTGCTGGACGCGCGTGGCGCGCAGGCCCGGCATGCCGAAGCGTTCGATGGCGCGCTGCCAGGCGAGGAATTCCTCCACCGTCAGCGTATAGCGCTTGCAGGCTTCATCAAGGCTGAGCAGGCCGCCGCGCACGGCAGCAACAACTTCCGCTTTCCTGCGGATTACCCAACGCCGCGTCTGAGGCGGCGGCAGATCGGCCAACGTCAACGGGCTGCCATCCGGCCCGATAACGTAGCTGACGCGCCCGCTGCGAACGTCTGCCATCCCTGAACTCCCGACATCATTACCTGGCGACAAGATACGCCTCCGCCTTTAAGAAATGCCGAAAGACCAAGGTAAACAAAGAAGTAATCAATTCGCGAAATTCCCCGATATCGATGAAACGCGGGCGTTCCCGTTTGCGCGGAAACGCCCGCCTATTGCTTACTGCGACGGCAATTGTTCCAGCGTTTGCAGCATCTGGTCCGCCGTCGTCACGATACGCGCCGACGCCGAATAGGCGCGTTGCGTCGTGATGAGGTCGGTGAACTCGCCCGCGAGATCGACGGTGGAACCTTCCAGCGATGAATCCTGGATCTGGCCCGCACCGCTTGTGCCCGCCGACGAAACGATGGCCGCACCCGACGTTCCGCTCTGCGCGAACGCCGTGCCCGACACCGCCGAAAGACCGTCTTCGTTGGCGAAGGTCGCCAGCGGCACTTCGCCGATCTTCTGCGTGAGGCCGTTGGTGAATTGCGCGGTGATGTTGCCGCTTGTGTCCACGCTCACGCCGTTCAGGCTTCCGAACAGCGCGCCGTTGACACTCGAATTCGTCAGCCCGGATGCGCTGTCGAATTGCGAGACGCCATCGGACGCATTGAGCGTGCCCATGTTGACCGTCACCGTCTGCGCCGCAAGGCCCGACGCCGCCGACCACGGAATGTTGAGCGTGATATCGCCCGACGGTGTTGCCTGCGTCGTGTCGGCATTGGCAAGCGTGCCGTCGGTGTTGAACGCCATCGTGCCGCTGTAGATCGGATTGGCGCCCGTGATGTTGCCGGCATCGCCCGCATAGGAGACCGTGTAATCCCACGTATTCGCGCCCGATTTCGTGAACGCGATCGACAGAGGCTGCGTGCCGCCCTGGCTGTCATAGACATTGACGTTACGGGTGAAGGCAGGTGCGCCCACGGCGGTGGAGGATTGCAGATTGGCCTGCAACGTCATCGTCGTGGTGGGCTGTGCCTTGCCGGACAGATTGTCGATGTTGATGGTGGACAGCGTGTTGCCCGTGGCGCCGGTGGCATCGGTCGAATAGCCCATGAGATAATACCCATTGGCGTTCTGCAGATCGCCATTGGCATCCGGCGCGAAATTGCCGGCGCGGGTGTAGTAGGTGGCGCCCGTGCCGTCGCTCTGCGTGTTGACGACGAAGAAGCCGTTGCCCTGAATGCCCAGATCGGTGGTGGAGCTGGCTGCCTGCAGCAAACCCTGCTGTGTGACGTTCTGCGTCGCGCCCTGCACCACGCCAGACGCGGAATCCACCGTGTCGATTGTGTTGGAGAGAAGCGTCGCAAAATTGTTGGTGCTGGTCTTGTAACCAACCGTGTTGACGTTCGCGATATTGGAAGAAGTGATGGACATCGCGTTGGAGAAGGCATCCAGCCCCGCAACACCGATGTTCAATGCGCCAAAGAGACTCATTGTCGTTATCCTTCAAAAGGCGGGCGGCCGACTTCGTCAGGCTTCCCGCTGTTTGGTTCGAGGTCCGCTTCTCGGGCCTCCGTTTTTCTACTGGCTTGTGACCGCGGCCACGTCCGCCAGTGGAATCTCCATCAATCCGACGACGAGTTGCGGCGAAGACCCGCTCGTGTCGATTTCCGAAACGACGCCCGAACTCGCAACCGCCGTCTGCACGGCCGAGCCATCGGCGGCTTGCGCGGCCACGGCAAGCGTGTAAACGCCGTCGGGCAATTGGTTGCCGTTATTGTCCTGACCGTTCCAGTTGAAGGTGGACGTGCCGGCGCTTGTCGAGCCGGGGGCGGAATAAACCACCTGTCCGCTTGAATTGGTGATGGTCAGCGTTGTTGCGGTCGATTGCGTGCCAAGACCATATTTCCATGTGGCGGCGCCACCCATGAGCGAGGCATTGCCGTTGCTCACCGTCACGGTCTTGCCGAGATACGACACCGCATTCGACGCCGAGCCGCCCTGCTGCAACGAGATCAGCGTCTGCAGATTGCTGTTGGTGTTGATCTGCTGTTCAACCTGGCTGAATTCAACCAATTGCTGCGTGAACGCATTGGAATCCATCGGCGACAGCGGATCCTGGTTCTGCAATTGCGTCGTCAGCAATTGCAGGAAGGTGTTGAAATTGCCGGAGAGCTGCTGCGCGGCGGATGCGTTTGTCGCGGCGGCGGCCCCGGCTGCGGAAGAAGCGGATGTAACGTCCATGGTCGTTTCCCTTCAGACGTGAATGTCGAGGCGGACATTGTCCGTCTTTATGTGGAGCGGGATTGCGGAAGCTTCGGGATTGGTGACGAGTTTGGCTTCAAGCGGCGTGCCGCGCGATTGCGCGCCATTGCCGTTGCCATTCTGCTGGTTCTGGCCCCTGAGCGAGAAATTCAAACCGTTCTGCGAAAGATCGACGCCGGAATCTTTCAGCGCGCGGGTAAGTGCCGGCGCATCGCGCTGAAGCAGTTCCAGCGTTTGCGGCCGTTCGGCGGAAAGGTGGGCCGCAGCCTTGCCACTTTCGTCGATGGAAAGCCGGACTTGCACACGGCCGAGTTCGGCGGGATCGAGGTGGATATCGAAATGTTTCACGCCGTCCAGCGATTTCGCCGCGATGCTCAGCGCCAGCGCGCTGAGATCGGCCTGCATCGTGTGCGCGGCGTTTTGCGATTGCGGGGCAACTTGGACCGATGCTGCGATATTCACGGTATGCGGCGCGTTTGGCTGCTGCGCGGCATTCACCGTCACGCCCAGATCGTTCGGCAGAGTGATGGGCGTCTGCGGCGATTGCTGCGTGCTGTTCGCCAATTGCGGCGCAACAGGATTTTGCGTGGCGTTATCCGGCGTTATGTCGGTCGGCGCGGGCGCGTCGTTTTTCGTTTGCGCCGTTGGCACGCTCACATCGATTTTCGTTGCAATAGCAGGCGTTTCATCAATAGCCGCAGGTTGATTTTTCAGCGCAACAGTCTGATTTTTTGAGGCGGAAGTATCGGATGCGTCGCCTGATTGCGCTGAGGCCGTGTTCTTCGCCGGCTGCGAATTGTCTTTGCCGTCAGCCGACAATTTTCCATTGACCTGCGTCTGCGCCGCGCGCGACTGACTTTGCGATGGCTGCGATTTGCTTTTCGCCGCCGCTGCTGCAAACGCCGAAGCAAGGCTTCCGCGTGCAGCAGTGTTATCCGTGCTTTGTGGCGCGGTTTTCACGGACGCGGTGGAAACTTGCGTCGCAAGGATCGACTGCACAATGTCCTTCACGTCGACAACAAGCTGTGGCGCCGTAACCGGCTGTTGAATGGCCTGCGCGTCCGGCTTGGAATCTGCACTCGCGCCGCGCGGCGTATCCTGCTGCTGCGAAACAATCTGCTTTGTCTCGTGCTGCGGCGCAGGTTGTTGCATCTGCTTTGCATCACGTTGTGCAACAGGCCGTTCCTGCCCGGCCTGCTTCGTGTCAGGCGATTGCGCAGTGATGGTCTGCACTTCCGCAGTTGCGGGATCTGAATTCGTCTGCGGAGCAACCTCGGCATCGCGCGATTGCACAATCGGCTGCGATTGCGTCTCCGGCTGCGATGAAACAGGCGGTTGGGCCGTCTGCGGAATGACTTTCGCATCGACAACAGGCTGTGAACTTTGTGTTTGTGCGGCAGCCTTCACATCGCTCGCCTGCGGCGCGGTAGGCTGCGTTATGGAAATTTGCGGTGCAGATTGCACGGGTGCTGAAAGGGTTGTGGTGTCGGCGGCAACCTGCTGCGGCATCGCTGAAGTTTTCGCGCTGAAAACCTGCTTCGGGCTCGGCTGAGAATGCGTCGGCACAGGATCAGATGTCTGAACGTCTTGCGGAACCGTTTGCTCAGTGGCTTCAGCTGCGGACGTGCGCTGCGCTATGTCGGGTTTAGCATTGCTCGACGGGGGCGCGTTCGCCACAGCCGGCTGCGTCACTGAACCCTGCGATGTCGCGGATTGAGCAGGCGCTGTGACGGTTTCCTGATCGGCGACAGGCGAATTGTTGTTATCTGTCAGCGCGGCAGTTTGCGCAATGTAAGGCGTGGCCGCTTTCGCGATAACCGAAGGCGGTGTCGCGGCTTGGGCAGGAACGATAGGTTTAACATCGCTCGCTTGCGGCGCGTCCGTCACGATTGGCTGCGGCGGAAGCGTCTGCGGAGATGCGGATTGTGCAGGCGTGGCGGGGTTTTTCGTGTCTGGGATTGCAGCGACAGTCGGCTGCGCAATTGCCGTGACGGGATTCGTGCTGGTCGCCGCAATAAAGTTCGATATTTGGTGGGCAGCCTTAGGATCGGACACTGGCAGAGATACAGCCTGCGAAACCGGCTGCGGTTTCGCGCCGGGCGTCACGACTGAGGAAGGCGTCGTCTGAGATTGTTGCGCCGCTGCCGCGAGCATTTTCAGCGTGGGCGATGCCGCGCTCTCCGAATCGGGGAGAATGGCCGAGCGCAAGCCCTCAATCGCATCGAACACGGTGATCGGCGGCGCGAACGAACTCTGGCTGCGTGTCGTTGCAATGGTCCGAGGCGCAGCAGGAGCCGCTAAGTGTCCGTTTGAGTTGATAAATTTCACATTATTGGAGTCAGCAAAAGACGCGGCTTCTTGATCCGCCTCTGTCTGTGCGGACGCTGCGTCGGTCTGCGGCTCGCTCGCAGGCTGGATGATCGGCGTGGGTAACGGCGCGCCGTTTGTGGTCGGCTGCACCGGTATGTCCCCGGTTACCGAAGGCGAGGCCGTCGCCGTCGGGGCCGGTTTCGCGGCCACGGGCATCACGAAGGAGGCGATTTTGGCGAAGCTCCTGGCGTCCATCACCACATCGGGTTTCTGCACGGCAGGGTTTGCCGGGGTCTGGCTGCCCGCCTTGGCTGCGGCGGGAGCTTCCGAAAGGGCCGATTCCAGCAAATCCGCGATGGTCTTGGCCGAGGCCATGCCGCTGGATGGCGTGGCCGAATTGGAATTAACCTGTTGTTTTATATCAACTATTTTCGATTTTGCGCCGTTCGCGGCCGCCGGGGCCGCCTGCGGGGCAGCACCCGTTCTGGGCGGCCAGGCCGGATTGGCGACGAGGGCCGCGACGCGCGGGAAGCCGCTATTGCCGGGCTGGGCGGGAATCGGCCTTGCCGCGGTCGCCGACGCCTGCGCGGGCGATTGAGTCGTGGACAGAAGCGCCTGCATAAAATTCTGCGGCGTCGTCTGGGAAGAGCGCGACTGGCCCGGCGCGGCGGAGGTGTCGTTCGGTTGCGCGTTCGCGTTCGACGGTGCGTTGCCCGATTGCGCCGAAACATTCAGCGCGAGCAATTCATCGAACAGCGCGGAGATATCCGTGCTTTCCGCCGCACCCGATGGCAAAGAAAGATTTAACGCGCGCGTATCCGCGCCTGCGCCAATCTTCATTCCGCTCGCCGCAATCGATGGCACGCGCGTTTCGCCCGCAAAATTCCGGTTCCCTCATAGCAAGGGCCGGACCACACGCATTCGCGCGCAATTTTGCGCTTTAGATATACGCGCGCGGTTTGCGCGCATGTTTGCGAACGAAATGTGCAACGGCACGATCTACCGCAACCCGGCAAACATTGCCGATTTTCAAACGCAACGCGGCGCGCAAACATCAGGCAAACCGGGCGAATTGCTGGCATGGGCCTTGCGACGGTTTTAACGGCGAAAAAGGTTTCGCATGGAGACCGGTTTGGGTCTGAACGGAATTTTGGCCAGCGCGCTGACGACGCTGGACACGAACACGGCGGCGCTTCGCACCGTCTCCAATAACGTCGCCAACATGAACACGCCCGATTATGCGCGGCGCGTGGTCAACGAAGAAGTGCTGCTGTCCGGCAATCAGCTTTCCGGCGTCGGCATCGCCGATGTCCAACGCATCGCCAGCCAATATCTGAATCAGGAATCGCTTTCGGCCAATGCGGGGTCTTCGCAATATGCTGCGGAAAACGATGCTTTTCAGCAGCTTTCCGGCGCGCTGGGCCAGCCGGGTGACGGGACCGCGCTCACCACGCAGCTCGACAACATCTTCAATGCGCTCGGCAACGCTTCGCTTTCGCCGAACAATAGCACAAGCCAGCAGAATGTGCTGAGTTCCATGCAGAATTTCGCATCGAGCGTCTCCTCGCTGTCGTCCTCAATCACCGGCCTGCAGAACCAGATGGACCAGCAGGTTGTTTCGTCGATGGGCACCGTCAACGGCATCATCAAGCAGATCTACGATCTCAATCAGCAAATCCAGACGGCACAGGCTTCAGGCGACAGCGCGTCCGGCATGCTCGATCAGCGCGATCAGGCGCTGCAAAGCCTGTCGCAATATATCGGCGTCCGCACTGTGCAGCAGCCGAGTGGGCAGATGAGTGTGATGACACAGGACGGCATCAGCCTTGTCGGCGACACCTATGCGCAACTGAGTTATCCGGGCGGCGTTAGCAACGGCAATTACGGCACTATCAATTTGCAGAATATCAATCCCAACACGGGCGACGCAATTGGCGGCAGTACGTCGCTGGATTCGCATCTGGGGTCCGGACAGTTGCAGGGCCTCATCAATATGCGTGACGGCACGCTGGCCGATTTGCAATCCGAGCTTGGCAGTTTCGCGCGCACGACTGCACAGTCTTTCAACGCGCAGAGCAATGCCAACGCCGCGTTTCCACCGCCGACATCGCTGAACGGCAGCAATACGGGCCTGCTTTCGACCGATGCGCTGAATTTCACGGGCAAGACGACGATTGCGGTAGCCGATTCCAGCGGCAATCTCGTCTCACGCATCGATGTGGATTTCGGCGCAGGCACGCTGTCGGTCGATGGCGGTGGCGCGGTCAGTATCGGCAGCACGATTGGAAGTTTCACAACCGCGCTTAATTCCGCGCTGGGCGGCAACGGCACGGCGAGCTTCACGAACGGCGCGTTATCCATTTCCGCCAGTGGCAGCAATGGCGTCGTGGTGCAGGACGACGCGACCACGCCGTCTTCGCGTGGCGGCACGGGCTTCTCGCAATTCTTCGGCCTCAACAATCTGTTTTCGACCAGCGCGCCGTCGATCCTGTCGACGGGCTTGTCGGCCAGCGACGCGGGCGGGTTCGCCGCCGGCGGTTCGATGATGTTCACGCTGAAAGGCCCGAACGGCGAAATCGGCAAACAGGCCAGCGTTACGCTCACCGCGGGCATGACTATCGGCAATATCGTGAGCGCGCTGAACACATCTTTCGGCGGCGCGGCGACCTTCGCGCTCAACAGCGACGGTTCGATGAGCGTGACGCCATCGGCGGGCAATGCGGGCTACACGCTGCAGGTAAATAGCGACAGCACGCAGCGTGGCAGCACGGGCATGAGCTTTACCACATTATTCGGGTTGGGCGCAGGTGTGCCTGCGGCGCTGACTTCGAATTTCTCGGTGAATTCGGCGATTGCGAATTCGCCGTCACAACTGCCGCTCGCGCAAAGCTCCATCGGCGCGGCCACGGCCGCGGGCGACAACATCGTCGGCTCCGGCGACAATCGCGGATTGCTCGCGCTGCAGAATTTGCAGAATTCGAACCAGAATTTCGCGGGCGCGGGCGCGCTCAATGCGCAATCGGCCACGCTCGATGCCTATGCGGATTCGTTTTATCAGGATGCGGCCACGCGCGGCAGCACGGCGCAAACCAACGCGACCACGCAATCCGACCGCCTCAGCGAAGCGCAATCGCGTCAATCGAGCTATTCCGGCGTCAATCTCGACGAAGAACTCACCAACATGATGACCTATCAGCAGGCGTACAGCGCAGGCGCGCGCATGCTGACGGTCGTGCAGCAGCTCTACGATACGCTGCTTGCCGTGCAGTAAAGGAAACTTGCCATGATCGATCGCGTCGCCAGTAACAGCCAAACGCAGGTCCAGCTGCAGCAGATCATGCAGGCGGAAAGCGCGCTCAACACCACGCAAAATCAGGTGTCGAGCGGCAAGGTCGCGACCGACTACACCGGCATGGGCGACAAGACCGCGGTGCTGGAAGCCGCCCGTTCAGCCGCCAACAAATCCAGCGCGTTGCAATCGACACTGCAGCTTGCCGTCAACCAGGCCGATCTGCAGGACACGCAATTGTCCTCGCTATCCGATCTCGCCGGGCAATTGCGGCAGGACGTGACGACCGCGCTCGCCAACAATGACGGCTCCACGCTGATGACGCAGGCGCAAAGCATATTCGATCAGGCGTCGCAGATTCTGAATTCGAAAGATGCGAACGGCAATTATCTGTATGCGGGCAACAATGACGGCTCGCCGCCGGTGACGGTTTCATCGTTGTCCGATCTGGCGGCGTTGCCGTCCGTGTCGGCGGCGTTTGCCAATGGCAGCGTGGGCAAATCCGTCAGCACGGGCGACGGCAGCAATGTGCAGCTTGGGCTGTTGGCCTCCGACCTCGGCACGCAGCTGTTCTCCTCGCTGCAGCAGATCGCGCAATTCAATGCGGGGCCGAGCGGCAATCTGGGCACTGGTCTCAGCCAGACGCAAAGCGATTTCCTGTCCACGCAGGTCACCAATGCCACGACGGCTGCGACGGGTATCAACAATGTCATGGCGCAGAACGGCGATGTGTATAATCAACTAACCGATGCCGTCACCCATCAGCAATCGCTGAACACGCTCTATACGGGCTTTGTCTCCAACCTCGAAGACGTGGACATGCCCACAGCACTTTCGCAGCTCAGCCAGAACCAGACAGCGCTTCAGGCCGCCCTGCAGGTGACCGCGCAATTACACCAGATTTCGCTGCTCAATTATCTGGGTGCGCCGACGGCTAACGGATAGCGCATTTAGGAAAGAACGAAATCACATACTCACTTGTCATGGCCCGCCTGGTGCGGGCCACCCAGGTGACGCCGGGGCGGCGTTGAAGAATTTTCTCAGTTCAATTTTTTCTAGAGAAGCACAGACTTCAGCTGGGTGGCCCGCACTCCGGCGGGCCATGACACTGAGGGTTGGCGGCTTGCTTCGGGGCCGCGCGCGGCCTATACGCGCGGCCCATGAGCGAACTTCGCAAAGGCGCGCGTGTCGTGGCTGCCATGTCCGGCGGCGTGGATTCCTGCGTCACCGCGGCATTGCTGAAGCGCGAAGGCTATGATGTCGTCGGCGTGACGTTGCAGCTTTATGATTCCGGCGCGGCCGCGAAGAAAAAGGGCGCGTGCTGCGCGGGTCAAGATATTTACGACGCGCGGCGCGTGGCCGAACAACTTTCCATTCCGCATTATGTTCTGGACTACGAAGCCCGCTTCAAACGCGCGGTGATGGATGATTTCGCGCAAAGCTATGCGCGCGGCGAAACGCCAATCCCCTGCGTTCAGTGCAACAGCAAAGTGAAATTCGCCGATCTGCTCGACACCGCGAAGGAATTGGGCGCGGAGGCGCTCGCCACGGGCCATTATGTGCAGCGTGTCGATGGCGTGAACGGGCCGGAGTTGCATTGCGCTGCGGATGCCACGCGCGACCAAAGCTATTTCCTCTTCGCCACGACGCGCGAGCAGCTTTCCTATTTGCGTTTTCCTTTGGGCGGAATGGAAAAGCGCGATGTGCGCGCGATTGCGAGTGAGCTTGCATTGCCCGTGGCCGACAAGCCGGACAGTCAGGACATCTGCTTCGTGCCGAACGGAAGTTACGCTTCCGTCGTTGCGCGGTTGAGGCCCGATGCCGGCGTGCCGGGCGAGATCGTCGATCTCGATGGCAACATTCTCGGCCGCCACGAAGGCGTGATCCATTTCACGGTCGGCCAGCGCAAGGGCCTCGGTCTTTCGGGCAATGATGCGCCATTGTTTGTCGTGAAGCTCGATGCCGCGAATGCGCGTGTCGTCGTCGGCCCACGCGAGGCGCTCCGTACACGGACAATCAGCTTGCGCAATGTCAACTGGCTTTCGCAGTTTGAAGGCGATTGCACGATGAAGGTGC
>DATCEI010000195.1:0-11181 GCA_036510185.1 Rhizomicrobium sp.
CCCAGAGCGATCCCGCGCTTTCTGAAATGATACGCCGTTGTGCGTATGGGTTGCGCCGGCGCGATTGGAGCGGAATGCCAAATTCGCCTTCCCATGGCGATCTTACTCTTGAAAACATCCTGCTCGCCTCGGAAGACGGCGTTGTATTCATAGATTGCGACGAAACCTGGGTTTCTTCGTATTGGCTGGATATCGGAAAGCTTTTTCAGGACATATATGGCCACTGGTGCCTGCGTCATTTCTATCTTTATCCGGGCGGATCGGTTCAACTGGCCAACGCGGTCGAGAAACTGGAACAACTCGGGAAACATTTTCGCGTCCTGGTGGAACGATGCGACACCCGCCTTGCCGACAGGCTCTATCAATTGGCGGCGCTTAATCTGTTTCGAGCCGTGCCGTACGCTGCCGAACCGGACACGGCATCTTTCATCTGCCAACGCGCGTTGCGCATGCTGGATCATTAGGCACGCAATGGGCCGCGCTACCGACGCAATTGTAACCGGCTTCGCCAAATCCCGGCCGCTGACCGAACAGAGCCTTGCGCCCTTGCGGACCTTGCTCCGGGATGGCGTCCTTCGCCGGATAATCTGCGTAACCTGGAATAGTCCTGAGATCGATGAATATGCGGCGTGGATAGAGAGCATGGCAGATGCGTCGCTTGCCCGCATTCCGCAACCTAATGTCAGCGGAACGCCCAACCAGCGCGGCATCGCATATCAGATCGAAACTTTCCGTGCGGGACTGGAATCCCTTTCGGAGGATGCCGATCTGGTGCTTAAATCGCGGCCCGATTTCATTTTCGATCCAGACTTTCTCAGAAAGAAAATCGAATCGTTTCATACTTGGTCCAAGGTGCCTGTGCCGTTGGCATTCGGGATAAAAATGCCAAAAGCGGCGCTGCAAAATAAAATCTGGATTCCGTGGGCCGACTCGAACCAGCCCTTCTATTTCGAAGATGCGGCTTTTCTGGGGAGCAGGCACGATGTCCAAAAGCTGGTGACTACGCTCTCCGGCAAAGATGAGGAAATTCTGGGCGACGAAGTCTGCGGCTCGTTCGTGCATGTTGTGCGTTACGCCAGAATATTTCTTGCGAGCTACCCGCTTTTTTCGCGGTATCTCGGAGAATACAGGTATTTCGTGAACGACATGGATTACCGGCGCAAACTCGTGCCACACATCCTGAACGATGGTTTTTTCTGGCATATGCTTATCGCGCACGCATGGATTCTCCAAAGCCAATTTCATGTTGATGCAGGCAATGGAAGCGAACTGCGTTTCTATTCGAACCGCCTGAACCCCAATGCGGACTGGTCGAAGCTCGAATCCCTCAAACTCGCCAATCCCTACGATAATCTCCGCGTCTGGCGCGCCACAACGCGGCCGGGCCACGCTATGCCAAGCGTTCTTCGGCTTTATGGAAGGCTCGCTGACGACGAATGGCAACAGGCAATTTTTTCCAAACCGCTGCCGGATTTTCCACGAGGCACGCTGATCAATATTCTGAAGAATATTGCGGCCGGCGACGACGGCAGGCTAAAAGAAATAGAATATGATTTCTATCAGAAGCTGGCCAAATTCTATCGCGAGAATTGGCTGGTTATTCAGCACTAGGTCTTGTTTCTGAAATCCGGTTGCTCGCCGCTCTTATTTCGTTCGCGCGGTAAAGCCCGCAAGAATTTCCGCAAACCATCGCCCGGCCGTGAGCGCGCCCGTTGCGTTGACGTCAGTGCCCGGATCGAATTCCGCAAGATCGACGCATTTCACTTTAGGATGAGCGGCGATGACGCGCACCGCCGCGAAAAAATCGCGCGCACTGATCCCGCCCGGACGCGCGCCAGGCGCCGCGGGCATTTCCGCACGTTCGATCACATCGATATCGAAATCGACATAGATGTGTTCGCAGCTATGGGCCAACCGATCCAATTCCTCACGCACCACAGCAACAAAGCCGCGTGCGAAACATTCGCTGAGCGTACACACGGAAATGCCGGCCGCTCTTGCCTTCTCATGCGCCTTCTTCGTATTGGCGAAGGGCGCGAGGCCGATTTGGCTGATATGCACGCCGGGAAATCCATCCTCAAGCAACGCCTGAATCGGATTTCCGTTGTTCAGACCGCCATCCGTGTCGCGCAAATCGAAATGCGCGTCGAGCGTCAGCAGCCCGACACGTTTCAAATCTGCATGAACGCCATGCGCGCCCGGTCGGGTGATCGCGTTGTTGCCGCCGAGCAAAACCGTGAGCGCATGGTTGGCGCACAATGTGCGAACGGATTTGGTGATAGGATCGAATGCCTCTTCCGGCGTGAGCGCGGCAATCGGCAAATCGCCCGTGTCGAACACGCGCAAGCCCGACAGGTCCGTTTCGGTTTCGAGATCGTAGACGCTGAAGCGTCTCAAGGCATTGCGAACGGCACCCGGAGCCAGATCGCATCGGCCCGGCGTGATCGATTCGCGAACCAGCGGCAGGCCCACCACGGCAATGGATGCGTTGGCATCGTCAGCCAGAAGCGAATGAATGGAAAGCCAGGATCGGTTCTCGGACATTTCCAGCGTGGTTGGTTCTTTCGCGGACATATTAGACTATCCTCGTATCCCGGCGGCCGGCCTGTGACGTCACCCGGCGACAAGGTGCATTGCGATGTGGGACATCCTACTGCTCGATTGTCATGTTGCCAGCATGGCTTCCGGCGCGCCATTCGGCACCATCCGGGACGCGGCTTTGGCTATCCACGACGGGCGCATCGCATGGGTTGGCGCGGCCAAGGACCGGCCATCGGCGGCGGCGCGCGCGACGCGGCGTCTGGATGGTGCGTGGATCACGCCCGGATTGATCGACTGCCACACCCACCTCGTGTTCGGCGGTAATCGGGTCCGCGAATGGGATATGCGCCGGAACGGGGCCACTTACGAGCAGATCGCCGCTGCCGGCGGCGGCATCGCTTCCACTGTCGAAGCCACGCGGGATTATTCCGAAGATGCGCTTGCGCATAGCGCTGCTCTTCGCGCGCGCGCGATGGCGGCACAGGGCACGACAACAATTGAAATCAAGTCCGGCTATGGCCTCGATCTCGAAAACGAAATCAAAATGCTGCGCGCGGCGGCGCGCGTTGGTGAACTGGCGGGCGTTCGCATATCGCGGACCTTTCTAGGTGCCCACGCGCTGCCGCCGGAATATGCGGAAGACCGCGCGAGTTATGTTAATCTCATCTGCGAGAAAATGATTCCGGCTATCGTGCGCGAAAAGCTGGCAGATGCGTGCGACGCTTTTTGCGAAACGATCGCTTTCACGCCGGCCGAGACCGACCGCATCCTGCGAGCGGCAAAGGCGCATGGCCTTGCGATCAAGCTACACGCCGAACAATTGTCGGACCAGAAAGGTGCGCTGCTTGCGGCCAGTCTCGGCGCGCTTTCTGCCGACCATCTCGAATATCTTGGCGCAGACGGCATTGCCGCGATGGCTGAAAGCGGCACGGTTGCGGTGTTGCTGCCGTGCGCGTTTTATTTTCTACGCGAGACAAAAAAGACACCGGTCGCGGCGCTGCGCCGCGCCGGTGTCGCCATGGCAGTTGCGACCGACTGTAATCCGGGCACATCTCCCGTTACTTCACCGTTGATCGCGCTCAATATGGCTTGCACACTTTTTGATTTGACGCCTGAAGAGGCGTTGGCGGGCATGACGCGCAATGCGGCCAAAGCGTTGGGATTGCAGGAATCTACCGGCACACTTGAAGTGGGAAAGCTTGCCGATCTGGCGATCTGGGACATCTCGGAACCGTCGGAGCTTTGTTATTGGCTCGGCGCCGATCTTCTTCGCGACCGCTATATTGAAGGCCGCTCGGACAAACAGAGGGCATGATGAGCGAAAACAGCAACAGTCGCATCATTCGCGCGCCGCGCGGAGCCGAGATCACCTGTAAGAGTTGGTATGCCGAAGCGGCAATGCGGATGCTGATGAACAACCTCGATCCCGAAGTCGCCGAACGGCCGCAGGATCTCGTGGTCTATGGCGGCATTGGAAAAGCTGCACGCAATTGGCAGGCCTTCGACCGGATTGTCGCTACACTGAAAACGCTCGAAACCGATGAGACTTTGCTCATTCAATCCGGCAAGCCGGTCGGCGTTTTCCGTACACATGCCGCTGCACCGCGCGTTCTGATTGCAAATTCCAACCTCGTGCCCAAATGGGCGAATTGGGAACATTTCAATGAACTCGA
Source organism: Rhizomicrobium sp. (assembly GCA_036510185.1). Classification (GTDB taxonomy): domain Bacteria; phylum Pseudomonadota; class Alphaproteobacteria; order Micropepsales; family Micropepsaceae; genus Rhizomicrobium. Next base: position 4,215 of record DATCEI010000195.1, read on the forward strand.
CCGCAAGGGTCTGATGATGTATGGCCAGATGACGGCCGGTTCATGGATTTATATCGGCAGCCAGGGCATCGTTCAGGGCACGTATGAAACATTCGTCGAAATGGCGCGGCAACATTTCGGCGGCGAATTGCGCGGCAAATGGATTCTGACGTCAGGCCTCGGCGGTATGGGCGGCGCGCAACCGCTGGCAGCGACCATGGCGGGCGCATCGATGCTGGCTATCGAGTGTCAGCGCTCGCGCATCGAAAAGCGGCTTGAAACACGCTACCTTGATATTGCGACAGACAATCTCGATGAAGCGCTGTCGCTGATCGATGACTCGGTGCGGAACGGAAAGCCGCGCTCCGTCGGACTTACAGGAAACGCCGCCGAAATTCTGCCAGAACTGGTGCGCCGCAATGTGAAGCCCGACGCCGTCACCGACCAGACCAGCGCGCATGATGTGATCAACGGCTATCTGCCCGAAGGCTGGACGATTGCCGAATGGGAACACAAACGCGTAGCCGATCCCGATGCTGTCGCTAGCGCCGCGCGCAAATCCATCGCCAAACATGTTCGTGCGATGCTCGCTTTTGCGGCGCAGGGAATTCCAACCTTCGACTATGGCAACAACATCCGTCAGGTTGCCAAGGATGAAGGCGTCGATAACGCGTTCGATTTTCCCGGCTTCGTGCCCGCCTACATAAGGCCGCTGTTCTGCCGCGGCGTCGGTCCGTTTCGCTGGGTGGCGCTTTCCGGCGATCCCGAGGACATCTACAAAACCGATGACGCGGTGAGGAATCTGTTTCCCGACAACCAACCGCTGCATCGCTGGCTCGACATGGCGAAGGCGCGCATCGCGTTTCAGGGATTGCCCGCGCGCATTTGCTGGCTCGGCCTCGGCGAGCGTCATCGCGCCGGTCTGAAATTCAACGAGATGGTCGCGCGGGGAGAACTCAAAGCGCCGATTGTCATCGGCCGCGATCATCTGGATTCAGGCTCAGTCGCAAGCCCAAACCGCGAAACCGAGGCGATGCGCGACGGCTCGGACGCGGTTTCGGACTGGCCGCTGCTGAATGCGCTGTTGAATACTGCATCGGGCGCGACCTGGGTGTCGCTGCATCATGGCGGGGGCGTCGGCATGGGATATTCGCAGCATGCGGGCGTCGTGATCGTGGCGGACGGCACGGAAGACGCGCGCGCAAAACTAGGGCGTGTGTTGTGGAACGATCCAGCCACCGGCGTCATGCGCCACGCTGATGCGGGATACGAGATTGCCATCGAGACGGCGCGGGAAAAACATTTGAACCTGCCATCCTTGGAGGATCGCCCGTGACTCGCACACCACCCGTTGCGATGCGTTGATCCTCGATCTGCTTGCATGGCTGATGGCTCTTTTGAAACAACAAAAAAATTCGGTCGTCGAGCGGCTGCTATAAGCCGCGATAATCATCGCGTGCTGTATTGATCTGCCTCAATGCGCGCGCGCTTCTTTCGTCGCAAGGTGGGCTGCGGCGGCGGGTGTATTGAAATGTCTATCCAGCAGATGACAGTTACGGTTTCGGTCGGAACGGTATTGAGCCTGTTTGGATTGCTTTTTGTATATGCATGGCACGCGAACAGGCGGTTCGGAAAAACGCGCCAATTCAGGCGTTGAATAAGAGGCACGCACTGTGGCGCAAACTCGACACTGTGTCGGCCATGACACGAATGCTCAAGCGTTGATGTCACGCAATATTGGACCTTCTAAATACGCCTGAAAGCAAGAAACGTCCAAGAACGATCTGATCTGTGGAATTCGAATACCGATGCGCCTCGCGCTGGTAAAGCACGCTTAACCGTCTGTGCCCTTCCCGTCGCAGAATAGGAAAATCCCCTGAGCGCGCTTGCAGCCGCGTTTTGTGGGGCGCATGGTTTAAGTCCGTGAACGGATGGGCCGTACACAGCGCCAATCGAATAAGGGGTGTCTCATGCTAAGCAAGTTGACCACCGCACTTTGCGGTGCAGCCATGCTTTTCCTTCCAGCCATGGATTCCGCGCAAGCCGCAGCGCTTAAAATCGTGGGTCAGGCTGAAGCATCGAAATCTGTATCGTTCGATGTCTTTCTGCCTTTGCGCAACAAGGACAAGCTCGAAGCTCTTCTGGATGCGCAGCAGAATCCTGCGTCGTCGCAATATCACAAATGGCTGACGCCAGCTCAGTTCGGCGCGCAATTTGGTCCTGATGCGGCTACCAAAACCCGCGCCGCCACGTTCCTGCGCGCGCGCGGATTCAACGTGACTGTGCAGACACGCAGTCTGCATGTCACGGGAACGGCCGATGCGGTGGCGCGCATTTTCGGCACGCATTTGATGGTCGCGCAAACTTCGCCCCACTCGACCCATCTCGTTTCCCAGCAGGCGTTGAACATGCCTTCCGAGCTCGCAGTGGCGGGCGCGAAAGTCTTTAGTTTCTCCCCGCACGTCGCGCATACGTTTTCACGCATCGTCGGCGGGCCGCTCGCGGACAGCGCAAAGAAGAGCGTTCATGGCTATGCCTCAAACAAGCCGGGTGCATCGTCGGACAATCGCTACAGCGCGACCGGCACCTACTGGTTCGACGATCTGAAACAGGCCTATCGTTATCCATCGGCGGCCGCGACCGTCAATGTCGGCGATCTGACCTTGCCGCTTAACGGTTCGCATGTCGTTATCGCCGCATTGATGTCGAGTGATGTGCTCGATTCCGACATTCAGGCTACGTTCGACCACGAAAAATGGTCAACGATTACGGGTACGCCAGACCCGACGCTCGCCGCTCACGTCTATATCGACGGCGGCGCGCCGTTCGATCCTTCGAATGGCGCCTCGCTGGAAGCCTCGCTGGATGTCCAGCAGGAATTGACGGGCGCGCCGGGCGCGGCCGTGGTTCTCTTTGACATTCCCGATTTGTCCGACGGCAACGTGCTTGCGGGTTATCTTGATATCATTGAGCAGAATGTCGTGGACGTCGTCAGTTCATCCTTCGGCGAATGCGAATTGTTCTATTTTCCGAAGTACAATGGCGGTCAGGACTATCGTGGCGTGCTTGAAGCCGAGCATGAATTGTTCATGCAGGGCAACTCGCAAGGCATGACGTTCCTTGCCAGTTCGGGAGATTCCGCAGGCAAGGAATGCCTCAGCCCAGCATACCTCGCGGGTGGACCGGCGCATTTTGTGGTTGGCGTTTCGACGCCCGCGGCCGATCCCAATGTCACAGCAGTCGGCGGCACAAATCTCGTCACCGATTATGTGCAGGGTACGCTCGATTCTTCCTATGCGGGCGAGAATGCGTGGGAAGACCCGGAAGTGCCTTACGATCCCTATGGCGTCGGCGTGAACGCGCCCGGCGGTGTTTGGGGTGCGGGTAGCGGTGTCAGCGCCATGTGGCCGGAACCGACATACCAGACGCTTGTCCACACAGGCTCTCCGCTGCGCTCGATACCGGACATCGGTATGCAGGTCGGCGGCTGCCCCGGTGGGATCTCCAAGCTGCAGCATGGTGAGTGCGAAGGCGGCAACAATCCGCTTAATGGCAACGGCAATTCGCAGCGCAGTGCTGTGGTCGTGGCCTTTGGTGTCGGCCAGGGCGGTGGCTTCTATGGCGTCATCGGCACAAGCGTATCCTCGCCGGAATTCGCGGGCGTGGTTGCGCATCTTGTCGAACAGCAAGGCCGCATGGGCAACCTCAACAACTACATCTACAAACTCGCCGCCAAACAGGCCGCTGGCGGCAAGAAGTACTTCCACACCAACATCCCCGGTTACAACGGGATTGTGGATACGGACGTGAGCAACACCTATAGCCTTTCGACGGGCGTGGGCACGCCGGTCGTTCTGAACTTTATCGGTCAGAGCAAAGCGCCCGCAGCCGGAAAGCCGCAGTCGCCGTCCAATCCATAAATATCAGAGCATAGCTTCAGGCCGGGCGGGAAACTGCCCGGCTTTTTCTTTGGCGATTTATTGCTGTTGCTGCTGTTGCTGATGACGCAGTTTATCGGGCGCAGCGTCCGCGACTATGCGAGGCTTCATCGGGCGCGCGACGCGAAGGAATTCTTCGTGGCGTACCGGCGCTTTCGTCGGCTCAACCGCCACAGAAATTCCAAGTTCAGTTTCGGCATCGCCCTTGAACGTGCCGCGCGTCGGCGGCACGTCGGCGTAATCACGGCCCACCGCCGCGCGAATATGGCGTTCGCCCGCCATGATGTCGTTGGTGGGATCGAAGCCGATCCAGCCGAGGCTCGGCAAATACGCCTCGACCCAGGCATGCGTCGCATCCTCGCCGGAGCGGTCGCGCCCTCGTCCATGATGCAGATAACCCGACACGTAACGCGCCGGAATTCCCCAATGCCGCGCAATGGCGATCATGATGTGCGCGAAATCCTGACAGACGCCGCGCTTGGCGCTTAAGGCCTGCTCGATGGGCGAATGCACCTGTGTCACGCCGATTTCGTAATCGAAGGCGTCATAAATCGTGTGATTCAGATTTTTCAGCGCGGTCAATGGATCGTAAGCGGGCGTAGCGATATCTTTTTGATCCATAAACGCTGCAAGGGCAGACGACTGACGCGAAAATTTAGACGGCCCCAACAAGTCGAAGTGAAGATCGGAAAGATTGAGCGAATTGTAACGCTGCCATTCCAGCGGATCGCATTCCTCCGGGAGAACTGGCGCGGGCACAAGTTCGACAACGGCCTGAGCCTCGATGCGTAATTCTTCGTGCGCACGCAGCACGTTGAAGTGATAGACCGCGTTGCCGAGATAATCCGTGTAAGCATAAATCTGTGCGCGCGGATTGGTGACGATCTGGAAACTGCGCAGCGCCTGCGGCCCTTCGGATCGCGGCTGCATGCGCAATTCCATCACGCTTTCGTAAACCGGCGACGAGTACCGGAACCGCGTTACATGGCGAATGGAATAGAACATCGTGCCCTCAATCGGCCCAAGGGTAGAATGAAATCACAGGACTGCCTCCGCGCCATAAACGATATAGGACGTGAAAACAGAGTCGTGGATGTGTTCGCATTGCCGCGTGATGTCGGCGAGATAGGGCGCGAGGCCCGCTCCCATGAGATCCTCGATCTGGCCGAAATCGACGGACGCCTTCAGCTTACCGGCCAACCGTTCGACCGAAGCGCGGCGCTGCTGGGCCACGCCCGGCGCCACGCGCGCCAACGCATCGCAAACGCGGTCTATGGAAAAGCGCAATGAATGCGGAAATTCGGCATCGAACAAAAGAAATTCAGCGATCTTTTCCGGGCTCAACGCGGCCGTGTGCGCTTTGCAATAAGGCTCGAACGCCGTGCAGAATTTGAGCAACACCAGCCAGTCGAAATAGCGCGGCGCGGGCGTGCCGGGCGTTTGCGCCCTGCCGAAATGCGCGTCGAGCATGCGGCCGATCAATTGCGCGCGTTCGATATGACGGCCCATTTCAAGGAAATACCAGCCCTCCCCGTGGCTCAGCGTGGAATAGGTCACGCCTTCAAGCGCGTGCATGTCTTCCAGCGCTTCGCGGAACAGGCCCGCCGGATTATGCACCCAGATTGCGTCCATGTTGACGGGCTGAAGCAAGAGATAAAGCCGGTTCAGATGCTCCCATACTTCGGTGGACAATTGCTCGCGCACCTGCCTTGCATTGTCGCGCGCGTAACGCAGCGACAACAGCAACGATGACGGATTGGTACGATCGAACGCCAAGGCGCGCGTGAACTCAAATGCTTCCAATTCTTTCGGCAGGTCTTCTGTCGAAAGCGAAGCCGCCACGCGCAGCCATGAAGCCAGCGATTCTTCCTGCGTCTGCTCGACCATGGATTCGAGTTTCACGGCTATAACCCGCGCGGTGTGTTCCGCGCGTTCGATATAGCGGGCCATCCAGTAAAGATTGTCGGCGACGCGACTCAGCATCAGGCCAGAACCCAGGTGTCTTTGGAGCCGCCGCCCTGACTGGAATTGACGACGAGGCTCCCGCGCTTGAGCGCCACGCGCGTCAGCGCGCCGGGCACGATCACCGTGTCTTCGCCGTGAAGAATGAATGGCCGCAAATCGACATGGCGCGGCTCGATGCGGCCATCGACAAAACAGGGCGCGGTCGAAAGCTGGATGGTCGGTTGCGCGATGTAATTCTCCGGATCGGCTTTCACCTTTTCCGCGAAAGCCTCGCGCTCGCTTTGGCTCGCATGCGGCCCGACCAACATGCCGTAGCCGCCGCTCTCGCCCACCGCCTTGACCACAAGCTTGTCGAGATTGGCCAGCACATGCTTGAGCGATTTTTCCTCGCGGCAAAGATGGGTTTCCACGTTGTCGAGGATTGGGTCTTCCGAAAGATAGTAATGAATCATGCGCGGCACATAGGCATAGATCGCCTTGTCGTCGGCGATGCCGGTGCCGAGCGCATTGGCGACGACAACATTGCCCGCGCGATAGGCATTGAACAGACCGGGCACGCCCAGCGAGGAATCTTCGCGGAAAATCAGCGGATCGACGAAATCATCGTCGATGCGGCGATAGATGACGTCGATGCGTTTGAGGCCGGATGTCGTGCGCGCATACACGACATTGTCGTTCACCAGAAGATCACGCCCCTCAACCAATTCCACGCCCATTTGCCGCGCCAGGAATGCATGCTCGAAATAGGCGGAATTGAAAACGCCCGGCGTCAACACCGCGATGGAAACGTCTTCGTGGAATGGCGCCAGCGAACGCAACGTCGAAAGCAGTTCGCGCGGATAATGTTCGATGGCGCGCACTCCCATGCGCCGGAACACGCCGGGAAACGCACGCCGCGCAACATCGCGATTGGCGAGCATATAGGACACACCGGAGGGCACACGCAGATTGTCTTCCAGCACGACGAAATCGCCGGCCTCGTTGCGCACAAGATCGCTGCCGCAAACATTCACATAGGCGCCGTGCGGCACGGGAAGGCCGCGCATCTCGCGGCGATAGTGCTTGGAGCCATAGATCATGGAGCG
>DATCEI010000196.1:0-6972 GCA_036510185.1 Rhizomicrobium sp.
CCCGGACGTGAAGCTTGTCCTCGGGTCGCGCTTCGCGCGAGCCCGGGGGCCGGGTGATGACGGAATATGGAGAGTATATTCATTTGCCCGGCACCGGTCGCAAGTAACCCGTCACGGATTCGATCTTCACGAGATCTTTCATCGCGGCCTTCTGCACGGCATCTCCCGTGACAGCCTTGATCTGATCGGGCCACGCTTCGACATCGGCGACGGTCAGCCCGATGGAAAGCGCCTGGCCGTACGCGCTTGCCAGCGCATATTGGCTGTCACGGCGATAGGTGGCGCTAGCGATGAGTTGGGTTTTGGCGCGCGCGAGTTCATCGGGCTTCGGCTGCGCCTTCATGAAATCGGCGAGCACGGCATCCACCGCATGTTCCAGCGTTTCCAGCGACACACCGGGGCGCGGCACGGCATAGACGCTGAAACCGGAATCGTCGCGCGTGTAACCGTCGTAAGACGCGCCTGCATCGATGGCGAGGCGCTTTTCGACAACGAGTTTGCGATAGAGCGCGGCGGTGGCGTCGCCGCCCATGAGTTGCGCCAGTGTATCCAGCGCCTGCGCCTCGCCGGGCGAGGCTTCCGCATAACTCGGCACGCGATACATGCGGATCAGCACGGGCACTTTCACGTCGGAGCGATTGACGATAAGCCGGGATTCACCGATGCGCGCGGGCTGGGCGAAATCGGCGCGCGGGGAAAGTTCGCGCGCGGGCACTTTGCCGAATTCGGCTTCGGCATCGGCGCGCACTTCATCGGGCGTGACATCGCCCACGATCACCAGCGTGGCGTTGTTCGGCGCATAATGATGCTTGTAGAAATCCTGCGCCTCCACGCGGCCGATGCGGTGAATGTCGTCGGGCCAGCCGATCACGGGGCGTCCATAAGGATGCGAGAGAAACAGCGCCGCTGCGAGCTGTTCGTTCATCAGCGCCTGCGGATCATTGTCCACGCGCATGCGGCGTTCTTCCAGCACCACGTCGCGTTCGGTGCGTACGTTCGTGTCGGAGAGATCGAGGTTCATCATGCGGTCGGCTTCAAGCCCCATGACGAGGCGCAACCGATCCTTCGCGATCTGTTCGTAGAAGGCGGTGTAATCATGCGTGGTGAAGGCGTTGTCCTCGCCGCCATTGCGCGCCACGGTCTGCGCGAATTGCTCGCCGGGCACGGCTTTCGTGCCGCGAAACATCATGTGTTCGAAGAAATGCGCGGCCCCTGAAAGCCCCGGCGGATCGTCCACCGCGCCGACATGAAACCAGATCATCTCCGTCACCACAGGCGCGCGGTGATCGGGCACCACCAGCACCTGCATGCCGTTCTGCAACGCGAACTGGAACGCCTTCGGCGCTTCGGCATGTGCGGGCGCGAGGCCTGCAAAGGCCGCCACCATGGGCGCCGCGAAAGATAAAATGAATTTGTTCATTCTGGAATCGCGTCAGAGCCAGTCGAACCAGCCATCGAACCAGCCGCCGCTGCTTTTGTCTTCGCCGTTTTTGTCGATGGTTGCGGAATCGGTGGGCGGACGCACGGGTTCGGAATTGCCGGGCGCGCTTCCCGCTTCCTTGCTCTGGATGATGCGCTTGACCTCGGCATCGGCATCGACGCCGGAGTCCTTCTCCGTCTCGGCGCCAAACAGAACCTGATTGGTGAAGCTGGAATCCGCGCCTTCCATCTGCTTGCTGTCGGATGCGATCTGCTGGCGGATCGACGGATCGGCATTGGCCGCCCCCGCATTGGCGAGCAGCAGTTTTTCGCCGGGGCTGTAATTGCCGGTGATGGTGGCGGCGATCGAATTGGGATCGGAGCCGAACAGCGTCGATTGCGCCGTGTCGGTGGGCGTCGCCTGATTGAGCGGAGCGGCGCCCGATTTCGGCGGCCGCAGATTGTAATCCGGCGGCATGATCAGCGCGCCTTTGCGCACCACGGCGAATTCGTCGGGCGGCTCCTTGGCGATGCCCGCGGCCTCGCGCACGCTTTCGCACGCCGACAGCGACACGCCCGCCATCATCAGGGCCAGCAACAGAATCTTCCGCGAGCGAACTTGCATGGCGTCTCCCAGTTTCTCTTCTCAGTTTTGCGCGTCTGGTCGAAGCAGCGCGTCGTATAGCAGCGTCATGACGCCGAAGGTTATGGCGATGTCCGCCACGTTAAACACATACCAATCGTAGCCGAAGGCGTGGAAGTGAAAAAAGTCCGCCACCGCGCCGTAAATAAGGCGGTCGATCAGGTTCCCCAGCGCGCCACCCACCACCAGACCCAGCCCCAGCGCCAAAGGCCGCCGCGTGGTCTGCCACAAAAACCAGCCCAGAACCGCCACGGCAATGGTGGCCAACACGGCCAGCAGCACCACGCCGAACAGGCTGTGCGCCGGGAAAAGACTATAGGAGATGCCGGGATTCCACATCATCACCAGATTAAAAAACGGCAATACGCGGATGGCCTGCCCCGCCCGCATGGCGTGGAAGCCATAGCCGTACAGCAGCAACAGCTTGGAACCCTGATCCAGCGCCAGCGACACGGCCGTTGCGACCAGACCCCATTCCCGCGCCGTCAGCCGGTCGGCCCATCGCGGCGTCATGCCGCGCCTCCGGCATCGACCGCATCGGCGCAGCGCAGGCAGAGATCGTCATGCGCGGGCACGGTGCCGACTTCCGGCAGGATCATCCAGCAGCGCGCACATTTGTTGCCCTCGGCGTGATGGAACGCGGCGGCAACGCCTTCGACATCGGGCAAACGAAACACATCGTCGGGCAGCGCGTGAATTGAGACTTTCGCATTCGACGTGATGGCGATTTCGCCGAGGTCGATGCCTTCGAGCAGCTTTGCATCTTCCGCGCCGACAAACAGAACCGGCCGGGCTTCGAGGCTCGCGCCGATCACTTTATCTCGCCGCGCGATTTCCAGCGCGCCCGTCACCACGCGCCGCAGCGTGCGGATGCGGTCCCATTTCTTCAGCAACGCATCGTTGCGCCAGCCATCCGGCGTTTCCGGGAAAGTTTGCAGATGCACGCTTTCATCCTCGCCCGGAAAACGCAGCAGCCACGCTTCTTCCATCGTGAAACACAAAAGCGGGGCCAGCCACATCACGACACGGCGGAAGATTTCATCCGTCGCCGTGCGCGCGGAACGGCGGCGTGCGCTGCTCACGCGGTCGCAATAAAGCGCGTCCTTGCGAATGTCGAAATAGAACGCCGACAGATCGTTGGTGCAGAAATTGAACAGCGCGGCGAACACGCGATTGAAATCGAACACCGCATAACCGTCGCGCACCAGCGTATCCAGTTCCGCGAGCTTCGCCAGCATATAGCGCTCAAGCTCCGGCATTTCGTGCGGCGCGATGCGTTCGGCCTCATCGAAGCCCGAAAGATTGGCCAGCATGAAACGAATTGTGTTGCGCAGGCGGCGGTAGGCATCGACATTGGTTTTGATGATGTCCTGACCGATGCGAAGGTCTTCGGTGAAATCCGAACTCGCCGTCCACAGGCGCAAAATATCCGCGCCATTTTTCTCCGCGATGGTTTGCGGCAGCACCGTATTGCCGATGGATTTCGACATTTTGCGGCCCTGCTCGTCCAGCACGAAACCATGCGTCAGCACCGCCTCGAACGGCGCGCGCCCGTGCGTGCCGCAGCTTTCCAGCAGCGAAGACTGAAACCAGCCGCGATGCTGGTCCGAGCCTTCGAGATAAAGATCGGCGATAGCCTTCTTCGGCCATGACGGCTCGATGGGATGTTCGACCGTGAACACATGCGTCGAACCGGAATCGAACCAGACATCCAGAATGTCTTTCACCTGTTCGTACTCGTCGGCATTGTGATGGCCGAGAAAGCGCGAGGCAGGCGAATTGAACCACGCATCCGCGCCTTCCTTTTCGAACGCCTCGAAGATGCGCGCGTTGACGGCCTCGTCGTTAAGGATTTCGCCGGTTTTCTTGTTCACGAAAATCGCAATAGGCACGCCCCACGCGCGCTGGCGCGAAACAACCCAATCGGGACGGCCCTCGACCATCGCGCCGATACGGTTCTCGCCAGCCTTCGGATACCATTTCGTATCGCGGATCGCCTTCATCGCGCGCTGGCGCAACGTGTCCCCGCCAAAATGCGGCATGGGCTTGTCGATCCCGACAAACCATTGCGGCGTGGCGCGGAAGATGACCGGCGCTTTCGACCGCCACGAGTGCGGATAGGAATGCCGAAGCGAACCCTTCGCGAGCAATGCGCCTGCGTTGATAAGTTCTTTAATCACCGCGCCATTGGCATCACCGTCTTTGCCTTCTGGCGTAAGGATGCGCTTGCCTGCGAAGATGGGAACGTCCGCGTAGAATTTTCCTTCTTCATCAACAGTTCGCGGCACTTCGATGTTATACTTTCGTCCTAACTCGAAATCTTCTTCACCGTGTCCAGGCGCTGTATGCACGAAACCCGTCCCGGTATCTGCGGTAACGTGTTCACCGGGAAATAGTGAAACGCTGAAGTCGTATCCCTTTCCATAAAATGGATGCCTGCACATCAATGCAAGCGGATCGACGGCGCGCAAAGCCTTCAATCCAATACCGGCGTGCTTCGCTACCTGCTCTGCAAGCACATCCGCAAGTATTAGCTTCTCGCCCACAAAAGCGCGTGTTTGATCATCTGATTGCGTGACTTCATAGAGGCCGTATTTGATATCCGGCGAATACGCGATTGCACGATTTCCGGGAATTGTCCAAGGCGTCGTTGTCCAAATTACAACCTTCGCGCCCAAGAGATCGCTCTGACTGGTGGGGCCAGTTCCCAACACTGACCACACCGGAAACTTCACGTAAATCGTCGGCGAAGTTTTCTCGTGATACTCGACTTCGGCTTCCGCGAGCGCAGTCTTCTCGACCGGCGACCACATCACGGGACGAAACCCGCGATACAGCAATCCATTGCCGATGAATTTGTGCAGCTCGCGCGCGATCACGGCCTCGGCGCGGAAATCCATCGTCGTATAGGGATGTTCCCATTCGCCCATGCAGCCCAGACGCTTGAACTGCGCGCGCTGCACGTCGATCCAGTGCGCGGCGAATTCGCGGCAATCGCGGCGCAGCTCGGCAATCGGGACATCGTCTTTCGACTTTCCGGCGGCGCGATATTTCTCCTCGATCTTCCATTCGATGGGCAGGCCGTGACAGTCCCAGCCGGGCACGTAAGGTGCGTCCTTGCCCAGCATGCCCTGGCTGCGCACGACGAAATCTTTGAGGATTTTGTTCAGGCCCGTGCCGGAGTGAATCTCGCCATTCGCGTAGGGCGGGCCGTCATGCAGGATGAAAGTCTCGCGGCCCTTGGCGCGCGCCCGGATGCGGCCGTAAAGGTCCATCGCCTCCCACCGCGCCAGCCATTTCGGCTCGGCCTCGGGCAGACCCGCTTTCATGGGAAAATCGGTCGAGGGAAGAAACAGCGTGGCGCGATAATCGCGCGCCGGTTTCGAATCGGATTGGGGCGGTTCGGACATGAGGCGAAGGCTTCTATCAGCGAGGGGGTGGGGCGTCCATTACCTCTTTCCTCCCCCGTTTACGGGGGAGGCTTGCTTTTCACCTCCCCCATTGTGGGGAGGTCGATGGCGTGAGCGAAGCGAACGGCATCGGGTGGGGGGCCGCTGCGCGTGGCGAACACCGCCCCCCACCCGGCTCACCGCTATGCGGTTCGCCGACCTCCCCACAATGGGGGAGGTGAAGTGAAGGTCACTTCGCTAAAACTTTCTTCGCCACCACGATGTCTTTTTCGATCTGCGCCTTCAGCGCGCCCATGCCGTCGAGCTGCGCCTCGGGCCTTATATAAGAGACAAGCTCCACGGCCAGATGCTTGCCGTAGAGATCGCCGTCGAAATCGAACAGATGCGTCTCCAGCAGCGGCTCGTCGGTTTTGAACATCGGGCGGATGCCAAAATTGGCGACGCCTTCGTGGCGGCTGACCTCCACATCGTTCTCGATGATGGCCGCGCGCACGGCGTAAACGCCGAAGGCAGGTTTCAGGCAATCGGTGATGTGCATGTTCGCGGTGGGAATGCCGATGGTGCGGCCGCGCGCGTCGCCATGTTCCACGCGCGCTTCCACCGTCCAGCAATGGCCGAGCAGGGACGCTGCCTCCTCCGGCCTGCCCGCTTTCAGCGCCTCGCGGATTTGCGTGGAGGAAATCTTGTCGTGACCGCTCGCAGCCACCGGCTCGAACATGGTGACGCCGAAGCCTTCCATCTCGCCCATGTAAGCGAGAACGGACGCATTGCCGCTGCGCCCCTTGCCGAACTGAAAATCCGCGCCGATCACGACCGCGCCGACACCCAGCCCATCGACCAGCACATCCATGACGAATTGCGGCGCGGTCTTCGCCGCCATCTGCGCATCGAAGGCGAGCGCGAACATCGCATCCGCGCCCAGCCCCGCGATCAGCCGCGCCTTGGTGCGGAACGGCGTCAGGCGAAAGGATTCCGCGGAGGGCCGAAAGAATTCCTGCGGATGCGGTTCGAACGCCACGATGCCGAGCGGCGCATGACGCGCCTCGGCCTGCGCGCGCGCCTCCGCGATCAATGCCTGATGACCCAGATGCACGCCGTCGAAATTGCCGATGGCGACAACCGCGCCTTTCAGCGAGTCCGGCACGTCATTGTAGTGGCGGAAAATCCGCATCGCGGCGTTCAGGCGGCCTTCGGCGCCATCACCATCGCCTCGCCTTCGACAACGACGGTGTCGCCCACGCGGCAGACGCAATCGAACATCACGCGGCGTTTCTCCGGCACGGTTTCGCGCACGGTGCAGGTGGTAACGACGGTTTCGCCGATGCGCACCGGCGCCTTGAAGCGCACGGTCAGGCTCATGAAGATCGTGCCCGGCCCCGGCATCTTCATGCCCAGAATGGTGGAGATGTAGCTGGCCGACAACATGCCGTGCGCGATGCGCGTTTTGAACGGGGTGGTGGCGGCATAGGCCTCGTCGAAATGCGCCGGGTTCATGTCGCC
>DATCEI010000197.1:0-7488 GCA_036510185.1 Rhizomicrobium sp.
ACACCGCCCAAGCCGCCCCCGCCGGAAGTGGGCGTTGTGGTCATCGAGGCCCAGTCCGCCCAGCTGACAACCGTGCTGCCCGGCCGCACGGACCCTTACGCTGTGGCCGAAGTGCGGCCGCAGGTGAACGGCATCCTGAAAGCGCGCCTGTTCGAGGAAGGCAGCAACGTCAAAGCGGGCGATGCGCTCTATCAGATCGATCCCGCACCCTATATCGCGGCCTATAACAACGCGAAAGCGGCCCTCGTCACCACCAAGGTGAAGGCGGAGCGTTACGCAGCACTGGTCAAAGTGGGCGCCGTCGCGCCGCAGGATTACGACGACGCCGAAGCGGCCTATCAGCAGGCGCTGGCCAACACGCAGGCCGCTGCGATCAATGTCGGTTACACAGAAATCACCGCGCCGATTTCCGGGCGCATCAGCCGTTCGGCGTTCACGCAGGGCGCGCTCGTCACCGCCGACCAGACTACGGCGCTTGCGAGCATTCAGCGGCTCGATCCCATTTATGTGGACATCACGCAATCAAGCGCGGAGATGCTGAACCTGAAGCTTGCCATACAGGGAGGGCATCTGGCGGATAGCGGCCCGGCCGTTGCGCGCGTCACGCTGCAACTGGACAATGGCACGGTCTATTCGCAAACCGGCACGCTGCAATTCAGCGAAGTGGTAGTCGATCCTTCGACGGGCGCGGTGACGCTGCGCGCGATTTTCCCCAATCCCAACGGCGTGCTTCTGCCCGGCATGTTCGTGCGGGCGACCATCATCGAGGGCGTGCAGGACAATGCGATCCTTGCGCCGCAACAGGGCATTGGCCGCAACGAGAAAGGCGATCCCACCGCCGAGATCGTCGATGCGCAAGGCATCGCGCGGCTGCGCCTGCTGAAAACATCGCGCGCCATCGGCGACAAATGGCTGGTGACGGACGGCCTCAAGCCCGGTGATAGGCTCATCGTGGAGGGCCTTCAGAAAGTCGTGCCGGATGCGCCCGTGCACGCCGTGCCCGCGTCGTTTGCGAAGCCCGCAAAAACCGGCGGCGCCTGATGGGACTTTCCCAATTCTTCATCGAGCGGCCGGTTTTCGCGTGGGTCATCGCGATTGTGATCGCGCTTATGGGCATATTGGCGATTCAAATCCTGCCGATCACGCAATATCCCACGATTGCGCCGCCCGCGGTGACGATTAGCGCGACTTATGCGGGCGCGTCGGCTGAGACCGTGCAGAATTCCGTGACGCAGGTGATCGAGCAACAACTCACCGGCGTGGACAATCTGCTTTACTTCTCCTCCTCCAGCAGTTCGAGCGGACAGGTTTCCATCACCGCCACGTTTGCGCCCGGCACAAATCCGGACATCGCGCAGGTGCAGGTGCAGAACAAGGTGCAGCAAGCGACGCCGACTTTGCCGCTGGAAGTGCAACAGCAGGGCGTCGTCGTTCAGAAATCGCAATCGAGCTTCCTGCTGGTCGTGGCTCTTTATGATGACAGCGGCCGTTATACGAATATCGACATTTCCGATTTCATGGCGAGCAAGATGCAGGATCCGCTCAGCCGCGTGTCCGGCGTCGGTCAGGCGCAGGTGTTCGGCGCGCCCTATGCGATGCGCATCTGGCTCGATCCGTTCAAGCTCAACAGCTATCACCTCACGCCGGGCGATGTGCAGAACGCGGTGCTGGCGCAGAATGTTCAGGTGTCGGCCGGCGAACTGGGTGCACAGCCCACCGTACCCGGCCAACAACTGGATGCCACCGTCACCGCGCAATCGCGCCTTTCGACGCCGCAGCAATTCCGCAACATCGTGCTGAAAGCCAGCACCGGCGGCGCGATTGTGCGTCTGGGCGATGTGGCGCGCGTGGAACTGGGCGCGCAAAGCTATGCTGTTGTCAGCCGCATGAACGGCAAGCCCGCCGCGGGCATCGCGATTCAATTGGCGCCGGGCGCCAACGCGCTCACCACCGCCGACGCCGTGAAAGCGAAAGCAACCGAACTTGCTTCCACCTTTCCGCCGGGCGTGAAGCTCGCCTTTCCGGTGGACAACACGACCTTCATCCGCCTGTCGATCAACGACGTCATCAAGACGCTGGTGGAAGCCACGTTCCTTGTCATCATTGTGATGTTCATCTTCCTTCAGCATTGGCGCACGACGCTGATCCCCGCCATCGCCGTGCCCGTGGTTCTGCTCGGCACTTTCGCGGTGCTGGCGGCGTTCGGCTATTCGATCAACACGCTCACCATGTTCGCACTCGTGCTGGCCATCGGGCTGCTCGTCGATGACGCCATTGTCGTCGTGGAAAATGTGGAACGGCTCATGCGCGAGGAAGGATTATCGCCCAAGGACGCCACCAAGAAATCCATGCAGGAGATCACAGGCGCGCTGATCGGCATCGCGCTGGTGCTGTCAGCCGTGTTCCTGCCGATGGCGTTTTTCGGCGGCTCGACAGGCGTGATCTATCGCCAATTTTCCGTCACCATTGTTTCGGCGATGGTGTTGTCGATCACGGTGGCATTGGTCCTGACACCCGCCCTGTGCGCGACGCTGCTCAAGCCCATTCCCAGAGACGGCGCAGAGCTTCACGGCCGCTTCTTCACATGGTTCAACGAAACCTTCGAATATGGACGCGAGCGGTATCGCAATGCGTTGACGCGCTTTCTCGGCTGGGTGCGCCCTGCATTGCTGATCTATGCGGGTATCATCGCGGTTCTTGTCTTTCTGTTTCTGCGCCTGCCTACCGCGTTTTTACCCGAAGAAGATCAGGGCATCATCCTCAACCAGATCACGCTTCCCGTCGGCGCCACGCAGGCGCGCACGCTCGCCGTCGGCAAGCTCGTCGAACATCATTACATGGTCGATGAGAAGGCCAATGTCGATGTGATGTTCCTCGTCGCGGGTTTCAGTTTCGCCGGCGCGGGACAGAATTCCGGCATCGCCTTCGTGCATCTGAAACCGTGGAGCGAGCGCACGGGTGCTGCGAACCATGCGCCCGCCATTGCACAACGCGCGATGATGGCATTCTCCAAATATCGCGACGCGATGGTGTTCGCTCTTGTGCCGCCCGCCGTGCAGGAACTTGGCCGCTCCTCCGGCTTCGATGTTGAGATGGAAGATCGCGGCGGCCTCGGCCATGACGCGCTGATGAAGGCGCGCAACCAGTTTCTGGGATTGGCCGCGCACGATCCTGTGCTGGCAGGCGTGCGCCCCAATGGACTCGACGATACGGCGCAACTTCACATCGATATCGATCAGGAAAAAGCGTCGGCGCTTGGCCTTTCCATCGCTGACATCGACAGCACGCTGAACGCGGCGTGGGGCGGTTTGTTCGTCAACGACTTCGTGGATCGCGACCGCGTGAAACAGGTCTATATACAGGCCGACGCGCCGTACCGCATGGCGCCGGAGGATTTGTATCGCTGGTATGTGCGCGGTTCGAACGGCGAGATGACGCCGTTCTCGTCCTTCGCCACATTCAACTGGATGCTGGGGCCGGCCAAGCTCGAACGCTACAATGGCGTGGGTTCGCTGGAGCTTCTGGGCACGCCCGCGCCGGGACAGAGTTCCGGCACGGCGATGGATGAAGTGCAGAAACTCTTCCAGCAATTGCCCAAAGGCATCGGTCTGGAATGGACGGGGCTGTCCTTTCAGGAGCGTCAGGCTGGATCGCAAACTTACGCGCTTTACGGCATATCGGTGCTCGTCGTGTTCCTGCTGCTGGCCGCGCTTTACGAAAGCTGGTCGATTCCACTGAGCGTGATGCTGGTCATTCCGCTGGGCATCGTCGGCGCAATCCTCGCCGCCACGCTGCGTGGGCTTTACAACGACATCTATTTTCAGGTCGGCCTGCTGACAACGATGGGATTGTCGGCGAAGAACGCGATCCTCATCGTGGAATTCGCGGTCGATGCGCAGAAGCGCGGCGAATCCATTCGCGATGCGGCGGTGCAAGGCGCGCGGTTGCGCCTGCGCCCGATCCTCATGACATCGCTCGCCTTCATCGCGGGCGTCGTCCCGCTGGCGGTCTCGGCGGGTGCTGGTGCTGCGAGCCAGAACGACATCGGCACCGGCGTCATCGGCGGCATGTTCTCGGCGACAATACTGGCGATTTTCTTTGTCCCGTTATTCTACGAAATCGTGAGAGAGCGTTTTGGCGGCCGGAAGACTGCTACAACTACGCCTTGAGTTTCCGTAATTTCCGCGCACTGAGTTAGCTGGGATTGAGAAGTGGAAGTTTTTCTGCACCTTTCCGAGGGCCACGCGCACGCTTTCTTTGGACAGCAATGATGCGGCGGCAACGCTTCTTGAGATCTTCCACATCGACCGGTTTGTTCGCGTAGAGGGCTGCGCCAATTTCCTTGATGACGATCTCGATGTCTGGCCGCGCCCGCAATTTCCGCTGGGGCGCGAAAATTATTTCCAGCGAAGCGTTTTGGGAAACGCCCCAATGGTCATGCGCATAGGCTTGCAGAAAACTCTTTAACTCTTCCGCTGTGTGAACCTGTTTCAACGCCGCTTCGGCAATCGGCTGCGCGACCGCGCGCGCGCGATTGGTTTTGCGTTGCGCCATCCAATACAGAAAAATGAAGATTGAAAGCAGCGCCGCCAGAACACTTGCAACGCCATATAAAATCGGAAACACCTTCTTCGTCAGCGCGGTCCGCGTGATTATTGATTGCGTCGTCGCAGCCGGTTTGGGCATAGCAGTCACGTTTTTGCGCACCACGCCGCTGTTAGCCACCGCCGGCTTCCGCACCGCTACGCCCGGCAGAACATCGAGAATTCTTTTCGGCAATTCCGCCGTAGCGAGTTTGTTGTTGACGATGTCCCACCACGCAACCCGGATCGCGGGCAGAACCAGATGTCCGGCCTTTAGCGGCACCAGACTGTAACTTTCCTTGCGCCAGCCGAAAATCGCGCCGGCTTTTTCATCGACGTTTTCTCCCATCGCCGGTTTGTCAGCATAAATTCTGACGTTCGCCTGATCCTGCTGGACATTCGTGTCCGGCAATTGGCTGCCGACGGCGCCTTCCGCCGACAGGGTGATTTTGCGCGTCAGCGGCTCGCCAACATGAACCGGTTGCGATGTATCGATATCTTCCTTGATGTTCAGCGATTTCAGCGGCAGCCAGGGATCCATCGCGCGCGCGGGCGACTTCACATCCAGAACCGTTGTGTTGCTGGCAACCGTGAACGGCTCGCCGCCGAACGAAGAAAAGAAGTTCAGCGCCTGCCGCGTTCCGGGAGAAAACAAGAATCCGCCGCCGAACGGATCGGTCATCGGCGCAATGTCCGGCTCCTGAATTTTTCCCTTCAGCACGGCGGGCGGAATGGTGATTTTCCCCGGCTGCAACGGCGTGATAATGAAATGAAGTTCGACAACCCTGACGGTCCCGCCCTTTTCAATTTCATCGTGGACGCTTGGCTTGCCCTCGCGCTGAACGATGGCGTTGCTGATGCTGATGTCGCTCAGCGCGGCATCGGAAACGTCGCCGCGCACCACGCACCGGATCGTATAAAGTATCGGCTGGTTCTGATACGGCGTCGCCATACTGGCCTTCGCGCTGAGCGAAACCATGCCCTCGCCTGTGCCCATCTGCGGTAATACTTGCGGCGATGCATGATCCACTTCGAGCATCACCGGAGCGGTATGCAATGTGCCGGCATCGGTTTCAATTTTCATCGCGGGAATTGAGATTTGTCCTTCCCGCTTTGGACTCAACGTGTATTGCCACCCATTGCTGAAACTGGCGGCGCCATTGACGATTGTGATGTCAGAGGATTGCGCCTCGGAAACGATTGTGAAGAGTTGCTTCAGCGCGCCGATATCCGGATCTCCTTTGGCTTTCGTGCCCGAAAGCGTTAATTGCAGCGTGACGTTTTCTCCTTGTCCGATGCGATTGCGGTCGAGCGTGGCGGCGAAATTGGCCGCGATCGCCGACAGCGGCAGGAAAACCGCCAGAACAGGAAAAAGAAAAATGCGTTTCACGGCGCGCCCTGCTTCTGGCCGCTTTGCTGCTCTTCGATCATGAACTGGTTCTTGAGAAAGGAACCGGGATCGTTCGGCACGCGGTTCAACCATTCGTCGGCGTTGACATCCAGCTGCGTGCGCGGAGGCGCGCCATCGCGCCCTCTCACCAGCACATAATGATTGGCGGACACGTTGCCGGCGTTTTTCCCGGAAGGATTTCCGCGACCAGCTTCCAGCTTAGCCGCCGCCGCTTGTTTTCCGCCTTGCGGCGAGCCTTGCCGCGCTTGTGCTTGCTGTCTTGTGGCCCGTTGCTGTTGCTGTCCGTGTTGTTGCGCGGCTTGCTGACCGCCTTTGGATTGTCCGGCCTGTTGCTTGTTCTGGGAGCCCTTGTTCGCAGCCTGCGACTTGTTTTGTCCGCTGTCTTGCTGGTTTTGACCGCCCTGCTGTCCGTTTCTCCCCTGCTGCTGCTGGCCTTGCTGCTTGTTCTGCCCGCCGCCACCACCACCACCACCACCTCCTCCTCCACCACCGCCCCCTCCTCTGCCACCTTGATCGTTCTGAGGCGGTTTGGGCGGTTTTTGTTTCGGCTGGGGCGGCTTTTTTTGCTTCTCCAGCATTTTTTCCGCGATGGCCAGATTGTGTAGCGTGGGGACATCCCCCGGTTTCTTCTTCAGCACCGCTTTATAACTGACGATGGCGTCTTCCGGCAGATATTGCATCAATTGGGCATTGCCGAGATTGTAAATGGCGTCCGGATTTCCCGTCCGCGCGGCGGCAGTTTTGAATAGCATGGCAGCTTTGTCATATGCCCCCTGCCTGTAAACAACGACGCCTTGCCGGTAAGGCGTGTCGAATTTCGTATCTTTGTAATCGTGCCGTTCGTAAGCCGCGCGCGCCTGTTGTTCCCTGTTCAGGAACAAATCCGAAAACGTCATCGCCTCCGCGTGACGGGGGAAAAGAAAAAACATCGAGAACGGGATGACAATCGGAAAAACAACGCCGCGCCGGAACAATGGCAACAACAGCAACGCCAAAATCAGCGCCGGAATATAAAACCGTTCCTGCCACAGGCGCACGGTTTTGGGAGTCGTGAGGGCTTTGGTTCTAGCCGCTCCGATGCGATCAAGAATCGCGCGTGTGTCCTCGTTGGTATAATTTGCCTCAACATAAAGTCCGTGACCGGCTGCGGCGAGCGATTGCAGCCGCCCGGCTCGCAGACGAGAAATTTTATCGCTGTCACCGCTTGGCACCGGCGCGCCCGAAGCTGTACCGATACCCATCGTATAGATCGTGGCGTTACTGGCGGCATGCGCGAGTGCTGCGAAATCATTTTCCTGAAAATTCCCGTCACTGATGACGAGAACCGATTTGTCGTTGTCGGGCTCGCCTTTCAGCATGACCGCCGCAAGTTCCAGCGCCGGTTTCAGTTGATCGCCCTGAATGGTGACGAGTGACGTATTCAATTCCGGCAACAGGTTTTTGATCGTCCTGACATCATCGGTGAGCGGCGTCACCATGTGCGGCACGGCGGCG
>DATCEI010000198.1:0-8490 GCA_036510185.1 Rhizomicrobium sp.
TTCCACATCCTGCGCGAAATCGAGCATGGTCTCTTCCATGTCGGTTTTCGGCGGCAGTTTCGCGAGCCATTCCGCATCGACATAAACGTGACACGTCGCACACGCGCAGGCGCCGCCGCAATCCGCATCGATGCCGGGCACGAGGTTCTTCACCGCGCCTTCCATGACGGACCAGCCGGTAGGCACCTCTACCTCGCGCTGATTACCGTTCTGCTCGATATATTTGATCTTCGGCATGGATGCTCCTCGACAGCTACGCAATGTTCTTCATCGGAATGGACATGTCCGCAAGTCTTTCGGGCGCGACGGATTTGCCTTCCGCGATCAGCTTGCGTCCAACCAGATATTCCGGCGCGGCATTGACGGCCTCCACCGCCGCAACCACGCCGCGGCGCAGATGAAATGTCGCGAATTTGCGTGTACCGGGATCGCCGCGCAGCACGATCTCGTCGCCGGGATGCGCGATGCCCGCCATCTGCAATTTCAGATCATATTGATCCGACCAGAACCACGGCACTTCGCGATAGGGTGCGGGCTTGCCCATCATCGCCAGTGCCGCGAACTTCGCTTGGTCAATGGCGTTCTGCACGCATTCCAGCCTTATCGACGCGCCGTCACGGCCGATGTGGCGCGTGCAATCGCCCGCCGCGAAAATCGCCGGATCATCCGTGCGCGTGAATTCATCGACGAGAATGCCATTATCGCAGGCAAGGCCCGCTTGCGCCGCCAGTTCCGAATTCGGCACCACACCGATGCCCACAAGCGCGATATCAGCGGGATAGGTTTGGCCGCTTGCGCTTACCGCCTCAAGCCTGTCCGTACCGATGAACCCTTTCACCACAGTATTCAAATGCAGCGCAACGCCCGCATCCGCATGCACCTTCGCATAGAACTCCGAAACCGCGGGGGAAACTGCGCGCGCCATCAACCGGTCCAGCGCCTCGAACACGCGCACCTCAAGGCCCACTTTCGCGGCGACCGCCGCCACTTCCAGCCCGATATAACCGCCACCCACAATGGCGAGCCGCTCGCCCGGCTGAAACACGGCGCGCAACGCATCCACATCGGCAATGCCGCGCAGATAATGCACGCCACTCAAATGCGCATGCGGCACGGGAATGGGCCGCACGCGCGTGCCCGTCGCCAGCAGCAATTGGCTGTAGTCAATTTTGCGCCCATCCGACAGCGCCACGGATTTCTCCTCGCGGTCGATCGCGATGGCTGAAACGCCCAGCAGCAATTCGCATTGCGCGTCGGCGTAGAACGCCTGCGGCTTCAGGAACAGCCGCTCGCGCTCCAGCGTGCCCATCAGATAGGCCTTGGACAGAGGCGGCCGCTGGTAAGGCAGGAACGGCTCGTCGCCGATCATGGTCAGCGCGCCGGCGAAGCCCTCCGCCCGCAGGCTGGCCACGGCCTGCGCGCCGGCTTGGCCTGCGCCGATAATGACAATGCGTTCGGGCATTTCCCTTCCCTCTGTCGCGGGCGGTATCATGTTTGCGCCCCCGCGCGCAATCGGCTGGCAGGGCGGGCGCACGCCGGGCTAAAACAAGGCCATGCAAGGAAGAATCGACCGCTTCGTGAGAGAACTGACTCTGGCCGATCTGAAGGCGACCGAGGCGCTGGGCGAGGCCATTGCCGACGGATTGGCGCGTGGGGATTGCGTGGCGCTGGAAGGCGACCTCGGCGCTGGCAAGAC
Source organism: Rhizomicrobium sp. (assembly GCA_036510185.1). GTDB lineage: Bacteria > Pseudomonadota > Alphaproteobacteria > Micropepsales > Micropepsaceae > Rhizomicrobium. Next base: position 1,697 of record DATCEI010000198.1, read on the forward strand.
GACGCTGGCCCGCGCGATTTTGCGGGCGCTGGGTGTGAGCGAAATCGTGCCAAGCCCCAGCTTCACCTTGGTGCAGGCTTACGAAACCGAACGCCTGCCCGTGCGCCACTTCGATCTTTATCGCATAGAAAGCGCGGCGGAACTGGACGAACTTGGCCTTGACGAGGCGCTCAGCGAAGGCGCGGCACTGATCGAATGGCCGGAGCGCGCGGGCGAACATTTGCCTGAAGACACGCTGCACATTTCGCTGTCCATTCTGGGCGACGCAGCGCGCAATGTGAGCGTCATGGGGCCGTCGCGTTGGGCGGAGATTTTGACCGGCGAGGTTTGCGATGTCTGCTGACCGCGCCGAAGCCATGCAGGGTTTTCTCGCGGCTGCGGGCTGGCGCGATGCTGCGATCGCACCGCTGCCGGGCGACGCCTCCACGCGCCGCTATTTCCGCGTGGCGCTTGGCGGACGCAAAGCGATGCTGATGGATCAGCCGCAAAACGCGGAAACACCCGCCTGCCCGCCTGGCGCGACCGCCGAACAGCGCCATGCACTTGGGTATAATGCGGTCGCGCGGCTTGCAGGCGCGGATTGCGCACGCTTTGTCGCCGTGGCGAAATTCCTGCGCGCGCAAGGCCTGAGCGCACCGGAAATTTATGCCGCCGCGCCGGATGGCTTTGTGCTGATGGAAGATCTGGAGGGCGATCTCTACGCCGATTTCATTCCGCGCAACGGTGGTGAGATTGAGCTTTATTCTTCGGCCATCGAAGCGCTGGCGAAATTGCATATCAGCGAAACGCCGCGAACACTTCATCCCGAAAAGCCGCTTCATCCTTATGATGAAACCGCATTGCTCGCGGAAACCGATCTTCTGACGGAATGGTTCTTTCCTGTTGCCCTCGCGCGGGACGCAACCGTCCACGAAAAATCGGAGCACCGCGCATTATGGCGTGAAGCGCTTTCGAGCATGCTGGACGATCCCACGGTTTTCGTGCATCGCGATTATCACGCACAAAACCTGATCTGGCTGCCATTGCGCCAAGGTGTCTCGCGCGTCGGCATCATCGATTTTCAGGATGCGGTCGCAGGCAGCGACGCCTACGATCTCGTTTCGCTGCTGGAAGATGCCCGCCGCGATGTATCGCCGGATTTGCGCGAGGCGATGACACAGCATTATCTGGGAATTATGTGCCGCCTCGACACGCCTATCGATGAAGAACGCCTGCGTGCTGCGATGGCAGCGATGGCTGCCCAACGCAATGCGAAGATCGTTGGCATTTTCTCCCGTCTCTACAAACGTGATGGCAAACCACGCTATCTCGATTATCTGCCGCGTGTATGGGGCTATCTCAATGCCGATTTGCAGCATCCGGCACTTTCGCGCCTCAACGCATGGTATGATCGTGTCATTCCCATGACGCTTCGCGCCGTCCCGCGCCTGGAGAAAGTGCCCGCATGACCACGATCACCCACGCGATGATCATGGCCGCCGGTCTCGGCACACGCATGCGCCCGCTGACCAATGACCGGCCCAAGCCGCTGGTCGAAGTGGGAGGCCGCATGCTGATCGATCACGCCATCGACCGGCTCGTGGCAGCAGGCGTCACGACAATCGTGGTCAACATCCATCATCATGCAGAAAAATTGCGCGCACATCTGACCGAACGCGAAGATGTGGAAATCGTAATCTCGGATGAAAGCGACAATCTGCTCGATTCCGGCGGCGGCATCGCCAAGGCGCTGGCTCTATTCAAGAATGAACCCTTCTTCACGCACAATTCGGATTCCGTCTGGGTCGAAGGCGCGGGCAGCGCGCTGAAGCAAATGAACGCACGCTGGAATCCGGACACGATGGATTCGCTGATGCTCGTTGCCTCCACCGTAAACGCGCTGTGTTACGACGGCCGCGGCGATTTCATGATGGATGCAGAAGGCAGGCTTTCGCGCGTGCCGGAACTGCGCGTGGCGCCCTTCGTGTGGATCGGCGTGCAAATCCTTCATTCGCGTCTCTTCGATGGCGCGCCCACAGGCAGATTCTCGATCAACCCACTATGGGATCGCGCCATTGCGCGCGAACGGTTGTTCGGAACGCGCCTCGACGGCACATGGATGCATATCGACCGGCCCGACGCGATCAAGGACGCGGAAGCATTTCTGGCCGGCCGCGCGCCGTGAGCGCAAAAATTTTCACGATTCCCGCAAGTGCGCCCTTCGCCGACACGCTTGCACGGGGCCTTGTGCAGCAATTGCAGCCGCAATCCGATCCGCTGGCTCTGGCGCGTGCGACGATCTATCTGCCGACGCGGCGCGCCGCGCGCACATTGACGGAGGCTTTCGCGCGCGTGCTCGGCGGCGCCGCGCTGTTGCCGGAAATCCGTCCGCTGGGGGATGTGGACGAAGACGAATTTCTTTTCGATCCATCCGCCGACGATTTCGATCTCACGCCCGCCATTTCGCCGATCCGCCGCCAGATCCTGCTTGCGACATTGATTGCACGCTGGAGCGGCCGCCGCGGCCGCGATCTAAATTTTGCCCAAGCCGCAGGACTCGCGCGCGCGTTGGCCTCGTTTCTCGATGACGCACAACGGCAAAACGCCGATCTGTCAAAACTTGAAAACCTTGTGCCGAAAAATCTCGCCGCGCATTGGGCGGATGTGCACGCATTTCTCTCTCTGCTTGCCGAATTGTGGCCATCGCTTCTCGCAGACGAAAACAGACAGGATCCCGCCGCTTACACAAATGCATCTTTGCGCGCACTGGCCCGCCGCTTCGAAAAAAATCCACCGCCGCATCCGGTCATTGCCGCTGGTTCGACGGGCAGTATTCCTGCGACGGCGGAATTGCTTGGCGTTATCGCGGGATTGCCGCACGGCGCGGTGATCCTGCCCGGCCTCGACCACGCGCTGGATGAAACAAGCTGGAATGATCTCGATCCCGGCCACCCGCAATTCGGCATGAAGCAATTGCTCGCGCGCATCGGTATCGTGCGTGAGGACGTTCGCGATTGGAACCGCGTCACGCCGCCAAATGTTGCGCGCGAAAAACTCCTGCGTGAAACATTGCGGCCCGCGCCGACAACAGATGCCTGGCGCGCGCTCTCGCAATCGGGTGCTTCTGAAATCGCGCAAGGCCTCAAAGGGCTGGCACTTGTCGAAGCCGCCCATCCCGCCGAGGAAGCTGCATCCATCGCGCTCATATTGCGTGAAGCACTGGAGACGCCGGGCCAGACCGCGGCACTCGTAACGCCCGACCGCAATCTCGCGCGGCGTGTGACCGCCGAACTTGGACGATGGAATATCGACATCGACGATTCCGCGGGCCGTCCGCTCGCGCACACGCCTGTTGGTAGCTTTCTTTGTCTCATCGCGGAAGCCGCTGACGAAGATTTCGCTGTCGTATCTCTGCTGGCGCTACTCAAGCATCCCTTTTCCATACTTGGCGAAGAACCCGCGCAATTCCGCCGCCGCGCGAGACAACTCGATCTTGCTTTGCGCGGCCCCGCACCCGACGCCGGACTTGACGGTATCGCAAAAGCGCTTGCGCACGCGTCGAACAGTGATCTATCGGCGTGGTTTGCGCGCGTTGCGGACGTTTTGCGACCTCTAGAGAAAACGGGAAAAAATTCTATCGCAGACTTGTTAAGCGCGCACATCTCTGCGGCGGAGCAACTCGCGGCCACGAATTCGGAATCCGGTCCATCCATTCTTTGGCGCGGTGAAGCTGGTGAGGCAGCGCGTTTGCTGATGCTGGACCTGGAAGACGCAGCCTCGGACATTCCCGCTATCGATCATGGCTCGTATGCGCTTTTCTTCCGGCATCTTGCAGAAAAGAAAGCAGTGCGGCCTGCGTTCGGCAAACATCCGCGCGTTGCCATTCTCGGTCCGCTGGAAGCGCGATTGCAGAGTTTCGATCTTGTCGTACTCGGCGGCCTCAATGAAGGAACGTGGCCAGCGGATGTGCCTGCCGATCCGTGGTTGTCGCGGCCCATGCGCGGCGCGCTTGGCCTTGAACAACCCGAACGCGCCATCGGGCTTGCGGCGCATGATTTCGCGACGTTGGCAGCCGCGCCGCGCGTGATCCTCAGCCGCGCGCGCAAAGCAGAGGGCACGCCGACCGTGTCGTCGCGTTGGCTGCAGCGGCTCATCCAACTCACGCGCGGATTGGGTTTGGAAAAGAACTTGCACGCATCGCAATCATATCCCGAAATCGCGGCGGCGCTTTCTGAACCCTCAACAACGGCGCGCATGGAGCGGCCCGCGCCGCGCCCGCCCGTGTCGGCGCGCCCACGCAAACTTTCGGTCACGGAAATCGAAACATGGTTGCGCGATCCTTATGCGATTTATGCGCGGCGTGTGCTGGGATTGGAGCCGCTCGATCCGCTGGATGCCGAGATTGGCCCGCTTGAACGTGGCACGCTCATTCATCGCGTGCTGGAGAAATTCCTTCTCGCATTTCCAGATGAGCCGCCCGTTGACGGAGAATTTCAGCTCATCCGCATTGCCGACGAAGTTTTCGCGAAGGAAAACGTGCCCGCGTCCGCGCTTGCGTTGTGGCGGCCACGATTTCATCGCGCCGCGCGATGGTTCATCGGTGTGGAACATGCGCGGCGGGTAAATATTCTTCGTTCGCATATCGAACAGCGCGGTGAAAGGACGTTCAAAGCGCCGGGTGGCGATTTTCTTCTTCATGGGCGCGCCGATCGCATTGATGAATTGAGAAGTGGTGGCGGAGCGATCGTCGATTACAAATCCGGCAAGCCGCCGACTAACAAACAAGTAAAACAAATCATCGCGGCGCAACTTCCGCTCGAAGCGGCGATGCTCTTCGATGGAGGATTTGCGGCGACAGGAAAGCTCAGCCCGGAAGAATTGCTCTATATCCATTTCTCAGGGGGTGCCAAACCCGGCGACGTTCAGGAAATCGACGGCGATATAGCACAATTGGCCGCAAAAGCCGCGCAACTTCTGGCGGCGCGCATCGCACAGTTCGACGACGAAGACCAACCCTATCTCCCGCGCGTAATGCCTTATCGCGCCGATCAGGCAGGCGATTACGATCATCTGGCGCGCGTGCGCGAATGGTCGCTGGCTGGTTGGGGCGAGGCGGACGAATGAGCGCGCACGATCCACAACGCGCCGCCGCCGATCCCTCGCACTCCGCCTGGGTATCGGCGAACGCGGGCGCGGGCAAAACGCACACGCTGGCCAATCGCGTGACGCGGCTGCTGCTCGCGGGCGCGAAGCCGGAGCGTATCCTATGCCTCACATATACCAAGGCAGCCGCTGCCGAAATGGCGGGACGGCTTTTCGATCAACTGGGCAAGTGGGCGATGGCGCCGGATGAGACGCTTGCCTCTTATATCGAAGAGATCGGCGCGGACGGACGGACGCCGGATGAATTGCGCAAAGCACGGCGACTGTTTGCGCTGGCGCTGGAAACGCCGGGCGGCTTAAAAATCCAGACCATCCATTCATTTTGTCAGCAGCTTCTCGCGCGCTTTCCGCTGGAGGCGGGCGTACCGCCATCGTTCGATGTGCTGGACGAACAGACAGCACGCGAACTTATCGGGCGCGCGCGCGCGCAAATGCTGGAACGCGCGGGCACCGGCGATGCAACGCTGGCTTCGGCGGTTTCCTATCTCGTGACGCAAACCAATGAGACACGTCTGCAGCAAATTCTCGATGCCGCGCTTGTCGGCGACAGAAGAAAGCTGGAACGCGTGCTGACGACGTTAACCGATGATCGCACGAAAGCACTAAGGCGCGGTCATGGATTGGATGAGGATAGAAGCGAAACCGAAATCATTTCGGAATTTTGCGAAGAGGTAAAAGCAGAAATCGGACAACTCGAAGCAACAATAGAATGGCTTGAAAGCGGCAAGGCAGCCGACCAGAAGCACGCCGATGCGTTGCGGCGTGCGCTCACCCTTGATCTGACATTCGAATCTTTCGATGCGTTCAAGGAAGCGTTTCTCACCGGCAAAGGCGAACCCTATGCCAGCCTTGCCACAAAGGGATTGGCGGCGAAACATCCCGATCTTCTGGAATATCTCGAATCTTTGTCACGCCGCTTTTGCGCGGCGGAAGAACAGCGGCGCGGCGCGCACGCGGCAGCACTTTGCGATGCGGCGGTGACGCTGGCGCAGGCCATTCGCGAACGCTACACGGCCGAGAAACGTCTGAGGGGGGCGCTCGATTACGACGATCTCATCAACGAAACGCGGCGTCTTCTCGAACGCGGCGATGCCGCTGCGTGGGTGCTTTACAAACTCGATGGTGGCCTCGATCACATTCTGGTGGACGAGGCGCAGGACACAAGTCCCGAACAATGGGCGATCCTGCGCAAACTGACCGAGGAATTTTTTGCGGGCGCAGGTTCGTTGGGCGAACGCGCGCTGGAGCGCACCATTTTTGCGGTGGGCGACGAAAAGCAGTCCATCTTCAGCTTTCAGGGCGCCGATCCCGTGCAATTCGATATCAATCGTCAGCATTTCGAAGAGCGCGTCAAAACATCAAGCCACGCCTTCGCGTATGAGCGGCTCACGACATCGCGCCGATCCGCGCCGCAAATTCTTTCCTTTGTCGATGAAGTGTTTCGCGATCCCGACGCGCGCGCAGGCCTGACATCGACAGGCGCGGAAATCACGCACACGCCGTTGCGCGAAACCGCGAAAGGGCGAGTGGAATTCTGGCCTTCGCTGAAGCCGCCAACGGAAGACGACACCGATCCGTGGACGCGGCCGGTGGACACGGTTTCGGAGGCGAGTTCGGTTTCGCGGCTCGCCAAACAATTGGCCGAGAAAATT
>DATCEI010000199.1:0-10748 GCA_036510185.1 Rhizomicrobium sp.
TCGCCAGAAAGCTCGGCAATTGTCGCGTTGGCGCGCGCAAGCTCCCCACGCGCCTTGGCGAGAGGCGCCGTTTTCTGTTCCAGCGTTGCCAAGGCGGCGGCAAAACGCTCCGCCGCCACATCAAGCCTGCTCATTTCCGCATCCCGGTCCCGCAAATCGGCGCGACCTTAGGCCCGCGATGGAAATCCGGTCAACGCCAGTGCGGCGAATCCGAAATTCGCCGCATCTCGGGGCAACGCTGGGAGCGAATTTCGGATTCAGGGGCCGCACCGGCAATTTATGATTCCAGCGTGGATTTTTGGATTTGAAGTTCCTAGGTGCGAATGCCATGAAAAACTTAGGAACTTCAAATCCACCACGCTGGTTGCGCGTTGTACTCTTGACGCCCCACATGCGGGGTCGCTAAGGCCACAGGCCTCCGAAAGGTTCCAAATGAACAGCGCCGCCGAAATTCGCCGCCTTGCCAACGCCATTCGCGCGCTTTCGATGGATGCCGTCGAGAAGGCGAATTCCGGCCACCCCGGAATGCCCATGGGCATGGCCGATGTCGCGACGGTTCTGTTCGCGCGATTCCTGAAATTCGATCCGGCCGAGCCCAAATGGCCCGACCGCGACCGTTTCGTGCTGTCGGCGGGCCACGGCTCGATGCTGCTCTATTCGCTGTTGTACCTGACGGGTTACGGCGACATCACGATTGGCGACATCGAGACTTTCCGCCAATTGGGAAGCCCGTGCGCTGGGCATCCGGAATATGGCCATCTGGCGGGCATCGAAACCACGACCGGGCCGCTGGGTCAGGGCATCGCGACAGCGGTGGGCATGGCGCTGGCCGAGCGCATCGTGAATGCGCGCTTCGGCAATGATCTCGTCGATCACAAAACCTATGTCATGGCCAGTGACGGCGATCTCATGGAAGGCATCAGCCACGAGGCCATCAGCCTTGCCGGGCATTTGAAGCTTTCCAAACTGATTGTGCTGTACGACGACAACAACATTTCCATTGACGGCGACACCGCGATTGCGGATTCGACCAATACGCGAATGCGTTTCGAGGCAGCAGGGTGGCTTACGCATGGCGTGGACGGTCTGAATGGCGATGAAGTGGCGCGCGCGCTGGAAGCAGCCCAGCATTCCGACCGGCCCACGCTAATATGCTGCCGCACGACCATCGGTTTCGGCGCGCCCAAAAAAGCAGGCACGGCCAAAGCGCATGGCGAGGCGTTGGGCGCGGAAGAAATCGCGGGCGCGCGCAAGAACCTCGACTGGCCTTATCCGCCCTTCGTCGTGCCGGACGACATTATGTCCGCATGGCGCGTGATTGGCGCGAAGGGCAAAACGGCGCGCGAGGCGTGGGATGCACGCCACGCAAAAGCCGATGGGCAATTCGATATCGCACTTTCCGGCGACCTGCCCGCGAGTTTTGCCGCCGCCATCGACGCTTTCAAAAAGAAGATGAGCGCGGAGAAGCCGTCGCTCGCCACGCGCAAAACTTCCGAAGCCGTGCTGGAAGTGGTGAATGCGGAAATTCCCATTACCATCGGCGGCTCGGCCGACCTCACCGGCTCCAACAACACGCGCACCAAAGGCATGAAGGAAATCGCGACGGGCGATTTCTCCGGCCGCTACATGCATTACGGCATCCGTGAGCACGGCATGGTGGCCGCCATGAACGGCATGGCGCTGCATGGCGGCATTATTCCTTACGGCGGCACGTTTCTGATTTTCTCCGATTACTGCAAGCCTGCGATCCGCATCAGCGCGCTGTGCGGCATTCGCGTCATCACCGTGATGACGCATGATTCCATCGGCCTTGGCGAAGACGGGCCGACGCATCAGTCCGTCGAGCAATTGGCGGGCTTACGCGCGATGCCGAATCTGTTGGTGTTCCGCCCGGCGGACGGCGTGGAGACGGCGGAATGCTGGCAGCTGGCGCTGGAAAACAAAAAACGCCCGAGCCTGTTGGCGCTAACGCGCCAGAACCTGCCGACGGTGCGCACCGAACACACAAGCGACAATCTGTGCGCACGCGGGGCCTATGAACTGGCGGGCGCGAAAAATGCGAAGGTGACGTTCCTCGCCACCGGCTCTGAAATCGAGCTTGCGCTGAAGGCGCGCGATCTTTTGGCCGCAGACGGCATTGCCGCGCGCGTCGTGTCCATGCCGTGCTGGGAATTGTTCGAGGAACAGACCGAAACATATCGTGAGGCCACGCTTGGCCCCGGCACTGTTAGGATCGCCATTGAAGCGGCGGCGCGTCTCGGCTGGGACCGCTATATCGGCGCAAAAGGCGCGTTCATTGGAATGCACACATTCGGCGCAAGCGCGCCATACAAGGATGTGTACAAACATTTCGGCATCACGCCCGAAGCCGCTGCGGATGCCGCGCGCGCCGCATTGAAGGCATGACTTGGCGGTTCGTCCGCGTTGAAGGGGAGTTTTGATATGGCACTTCGCGTTGCGATCAACGGCTTCGGCCGCATCGGGCGGCTTGTGCTGCGCGCGATTGTGGAATCAAAGCGCAGCGACATTGTCGTGGTCGGCGTCAACGATCTGGGGCCGGTGGAAACAAACGCGCATCTGCTGCGCTACGATTCCGTGCACGGCCGTTTCCCCGGCGAAGTGAAAGTGGACGGCGATCACATGATCGTCGATGGGCACAGGATCAAAGTCACCGCGATCCGCAATCCCGCCGAACTGCCGCATAAGGAATTGGGTGTCGATATCGCGCTGGAATGCACGGGCATTTTCACCTCGAAGGAAAAAGCTTCGGCGCATTTGCAGGCCGGCGCAAAGCGCGTGCTGATTTCAGCGCCCGCCGATGGCGTGGACCTCACCGTTGTTTACGGCGTGAACCATGACAAGCTCACCAAAGACCACCACATCGTTTCCAACGCCTCCTGCACGACAAATTGCCTCGCGCCCGTCGCCAAGGTGCTGAACGACACGGTCGGAATCGAAAAAGGATTTATGACCACGGTTCACAGCTACACCAACGACCAGCCTTCGCTGGATCAGATGCACAAGGATCTCTATCGCGCCCGCGCTGCCGCGTTGTCGATGATCCCGACGACGACGGGTGCTGCCAAGGCCGTCGGCCTCGTGCTGCCGGAACTGAAAGGCAAGCTTGACGGCGTGTCCGTGCGCGTGCCGACGCCCAATGTTTCGCTGATCGACCTGAAGATCGTGGCCAAACGCGCCACGACCGTGGACGAAATCAACAACGCGATGAAACGCGCGGCGGCACAGGAACTGAAAGGCGTGCTGGAAGTGGTGGACGCGCCGCTTGTCTCCATGGATTTCAACCACGATGCCGCGTCATCCTCCTTCGCCCTCGATCAGACAAAAGTGATGGACGGCAATTTCGTGCGCGTGCTGAGCTGGTACGACAATGAATGGGGCTTCTCCAACCGCATGGCCGACACTGCCGTCGCGATGGGCAAGCTGATCTGACGCGATGGACAATTTCCGCACGCTGGACGATTTCGACGTGAAAGGGAAACGCGTGCTGGTGCGCGCGGATTTGAATGTTCCCATGAAAGACGGCCGCGCCTGCGACATGCTGCGCATCGAGCGGACGGCGCCCACCATTCGCGAGTTGGCGGAAAACGGCGCGCGCGTGATTGTGCTCTCCCATTTCGACCGGCCCAAGGGCAAAATCGTGCCGTCGATGTCCCTCAAACCCGTTTCGTTTGCGCTGGCCTATGGCATTGGCCGCCACGTCGCGTTCGCCGAGGATTGCGTCGGCCCGATTGCGGAGAAAGCCGTCGCCGCGCTGAAAGACGGCGAAGTGCTGCTGCTGGAAAACACGCGCTTTCATGCGGGCGAGGAAAAAAACGATTCCGCGTTCGCCAAACAGATCGCCGCACTCGGCGACATCTTCATCAACGACGCATTCTCCGCCGCCCATCGCGCGCATGCCACGACCGAAGGCATCACGCATTTCCTTCCCTCCGCCGCGGGCCGCGCCATGCAGGCCGAGCTTTCGCATCTGCATCAGGCGCTGGACGATCCCGAACGTCCCGTGATGGCGGTGATCGGCGGCGCGAAAGTCTCCACCAAGATCCCGTTGCTGGAACATCTGATCCCCAAGGTCGAGGCGCTGGTGATCGGCGGCGCGATGGCCAACACGTTCCTCGCCGCCGAAGGCATCGCGGTCGGCAAATCGCTCTATGAGCCGGACCACATGCCGACCGCACGGCGCATCATCGCGCTTGCCAACGACACGGGCACCGCGCTGTTGCTGCCGGTGGATGTGGTGGTGGCGACAGAGTTCAAAGCCCGCGCCCATCACCGCACCGTGCCCGTGCGCGAGGTCGAGGCGCATGAAATGATCCTCGATGTCGGCCCCGACACAATCGACGAATTCGAACGCCGCCTTGCCGGCACCAACACGCTGGTGTGGAACGGCCCGTTCGGCGCGTTTGAAACGCGGCCCTTCGACCGCGGCACCGTTGCGGCCGCAAAACTCGTGGCCGAACGCACCGCAGCGGGCAAGCTTCTGTCGGTCGCGGGCGGCGGCGATACGGTGGCGGCACTGAACCATGCAGGCGTGGCGGACGATTTCAGTTATGTTTCCACCGCCGGCGGCGCATTTCTGGAATGGATGGAAGGTCAGGAATTGCCGGGCGTCGCAGCACTCGCGCAATCCAGAGGAGAGCAAAAATGAATCTCGCGGAACTTCATGAAACTGCCTGCGCGATGGTGGCGAAGGGCAAGGGCATTCTTGCCGCCGACGAAAGCACGGGCACGATTCAGAAACGCTTCGACGCCATCGGCGTGCAGAACACCGAAACCAATCGGCGCGATTACCGCGAGCTTCTGTTCCGCACCGGCGCGATGAAGGACAATATTTCCGGCGTCATTCTGTACGACGAAACCATCCGGCAGAAAGCGAAAGACGGCACGCCGTTTGTAAAGCTGATCGAGGATGCGGGCGCCATTCCCGGCATCAAGGTCGATGCGGGCGCAAAACCGATGGCCGCGTTTCCGGGCGAAACCATCACTGAAGGCCTCGATGGGCTGCGCGAACGCTTCATCGAATATCGCAAGCTGGGCGCGCGTTTCGCCAAATGGCGCGCGGTGATCGATATAGGTGCTGGCATTCCCACTTACGCCTGTCTCACGGCCAATTGCCACGCGCTTGCCCGTTACGCGGCGCTGGCGCAGGAAAACGGCATCGTGCCGATCGTCGAACCCGAAGTGCTGATGGACGGCGACCACGATATCGACCGTTGCGCCGAAGTGACGGAATGGGTGCTGAAGCAGCTTTATTCGGACCTTTACATCGCGCGCGTCGCGCTGGAAGGAACCATTCTGAAACCCAACATGATCGTTCCGGGCAAGAAATGCCCGAAGCAGGCAAGCGTGGAAGAAGTGGCGCGCCGGACCGTGAAAGTGTTGAAGGCGTGTGTGCCCAGCGTTGTGCCGGGCATTGCGTTTCTCTCCGGCGGCCAATCCGATGAGGAAGCGACGGCGCATCTGAACGCGATGACGGCGAATTACGAATTGCCCTGGGCGCTGACATTCTCTTACGGGCGCGCGCTGCAGGCAGCGCCGCAAAAAGCCTGGAGCGGCAAGCCTGAAAACGTGGCCGCGGCACAGGCAGCGTTTGCTCATCGCGCGCGCATGAACGGCCTTGCCACGATGGGCCAGTGGAATCCCGAGATTGAAAAGAAGGCGGCGTGAGCGCGCGGCTTTATCTCATCACACCGCCGAAATTCGAGACGCGCATCTTTGCCGAAGAACTGAAACGTGCGCTTGGCGCAGGCGATGTCGCCTCGCTGCAATTGCGATTGAAAGACGTGCCGGTTGATGACATCCGGCGCGCCGCCGAAACGCTGATGCCGATTGCGCAATCGGCGGATGTTGCGTTCATCATCAATGACCGTCCCGATCTTGCGGCGGAATTGGGCGCAGATGGCGTGCATATTGGCCAGAGCGATGCGTCCTACGCCGAGGCGCGCGCCACGGTCGGCAAAAACGCGATTGTCGGCGTCACCTGTCACGACTCGCGCCATTTCGCGATGGAAGCCGCCGAAGCGGGCGCGGATTATGTCGCGTTCGGCGCGTTCTATCCGACACAGACCAAGGATGCGTCCACGCAGGCCGAACTCGCGCTGCTGGAATGGTGGGCAGAATTGATGGTGGTGCCGTGTGTCGCCATCGGCGGCATCACGGTCGAGAACGCGGCACCCATCATCGACGCGGGCGCAGATTTTATCGCCATATCCTCAGGCGTGTGGAATTACGCGCAAGGCCCCGCCGCCGCGGTTCAGGCATTCAACGCGCTGTTCTGACGCGGTTTGCGCCGCGCCCCGGCCGCCTGCTAGAACCCGCGCGCTCTTTGGAAATCCGGAAACCTCGCCCGTTCATGCCCTATCTGTCGCCTGTCCTGAACGTGATGATCGCCGCCGCGCGCAAAGCGGGCCGCGGGCTGATCCGCGATTTCGGCGAGATCGAGAATCTTCAGGTGTCAATGAAGGGCCCGGCAGATTTCGTTTCCACCGCCGACCAGCGCACCGAACGCATTCTGATTGAGGAGCTTTCGCGCGCGCGGTCCGGCTACGGATTTCTGGTCGAGGAATCCGGAATCATCGAAGGCCCCGACAAAAGCCATCGCTTCATCATTGATCCGCTCGACGGCACGACGAATTTCCTCCACTCCATTCCGCATTTCGCGATTTCCATCGGGCTGGAGCGCGAGGGCCAGATCGTTTCGGGCCTCGTGTTCAATCCCGTGACGGACGATCTGTTCGTGGCCGAGAAGGGCCATGGAGCCTTCCACAACAGCAAGCGGCTGCGCGTGGCCGCACGGCGCGAACTGAAAATGTCGCTGTCGGCGACAGGCATTCCCTATCTCGGCCGCGAGGGGCATGAGCGTTTCATTGCCGAATTGGCCGCCGTGATGGGCGTCAGCTCCGGCGTGCGGCGTTTCGGCTCGGCAGCGCTGGACCTGGCTTACGTGGCCATGGGCCGCTACGACGCCTTCTGGGAGCGCGGCCTCAAGCCCTGGGATATCGCGGCCGGCATACTGCTGGTGCGCGAGGCGGGCGGCATGATCACCGACCTCGACGGCGGCGATAGGATGATGGAATCGGGCGACATTCTGGCCTCCAACGAGGCGCTGCACCCCCAGTTCCTCAAGCTGTTGAGGGGCGCTTCCTAGCCGTTTAGTCTGTCCCCGGATGAGACAGGATTCTTTCATGAAGTATGGTGCGATTGTTCTGATCCTTGCGGTGGGGCTGGCCGGCTCCGCACAGGCGCAGGTCGAAAGCGCCAGCGGCGCGCAGGTTGTTTACGATCCCACGACCAACACGACGCGCGTGACCGATCCGCTGTTTCAACCGGGCAGCGCGCCCGCGCCTGTGATGCTCAACAATTCGCCCCTTCACCTGCATATGCCCGTGCGTCATGTGGTGCATCATGCCGTCGCCGCAGCGCCGCCTGCCGAAGCGCCCGCTGTCGCCGAGGCCGCGCCAGAAACCACCCCGGTCGAAGCGGCTCCTGCTCCAGAACCCGCAGCCCCTCCGCCGCCCGCGCCAAAAATGGCGAAGACGGCGCCCAATATGGCCAAGGCCGCACCCGCCGCGCCAGTTTCTTCGCCGCAGGAGATGGCGCCGCCCGCAGGCCCCGATGCCGCGATTCCGTTTTCCATGGACAGCAGCACGCCCGAACTCGCCCCGTCGAAAGCGGGCAAAGCCTCCAAGGCCGAGCGCGTCGCTTCCGCCCAGCCGGCAAGCGGGCAGGACGGCAAACATATCCGCATCATTTTCACGACAGGCGCGACTGAGCCGACGCCGGAAACGGCGGCGAGCGTTTCGGGCGTGGCCACGAACATCAACAATTCGCTGCGCTCAGGCTCCGACCGTGTGCTGCTGCAGGCTTATGGCGGCACGACGGGCGACAAATCCTCCCAAGCGCGCAGGTTGTGCCTCAAACGCGCGCTATCGGTGCGGCAATTGCTGATCGATGCAGGCATTCCGTCAGACCGCATCGATGTGCGCGCAATGGGCGGGGCGAGCCTCGGCGATCCGCCGGACCGCGTGGATATGATCGTCCACGGTTAGCGTGCGCTGGTCATCTCTACTTCCCGCGCCTCCGGGCCGATAAGCGCAAAGAACACAATCAGCAATGCGGACACGATTGCGACGCCCGCAAGACCATAAGAGAAATTCACGCCTGCGGCAGCAGCCAGCGTGCCCTGAACGGTCGTGTTCACGGAGGCGAGAAAATTTCCCAATTGATAAACCGTGCCGGGAAATGTGCCCCGCGCATTAGGCGGTGATAATTCGTTCAGATGCGCAGGGATCACGCCCCAGCAACCCTGAACGAAGAACTGCATCACGAATGCGGCGATTGCGAGCGTTGCCGCCGTGCCACCAAAGGCCCAAAGCGGCGCAATCGGAATCACCAGCAACGCCGCCAATATCAGCGAACGCCTGCGCCCGAAACGCTGGGACATAAAACCAAAAACAAGCCCACCCAATATCGCGCCGACATTATAGACGACAGCGATAAGGCCCGTGACATGCGGATCGAAGCCATGCTGCTTCTTGAGGAATGTGGGATAAAGGTCTTGCGTGCCGTGACTGAGGAAATTCAGGCACATCATCAATAGAATGGCATAGACGCCCAACTTCCAATGCTGCGCGAGTGCGGCGAGCGCGCCGGATTTTTTCTCGATGTGGCCCGCAGCAAAAGCGGGCGATTCCGGTACATGCTGGCGAATATAAAGCACCATCAACGCGGGCAGCACGCCGACCATGAACAGCCCGCGCCAGCCGCTCAGCGGAAACAGAAAATAATAAACGAGCGAAGCCAGCAAATAGCCGGACGCATAGCCCGTTTGCAGAATGCCCGACACAAGACCGCGCGATTCCGGCTTCACACTTTCCATTGTCAGCGACGCGCCGATGCCCCATTCGCCGCCCATCGCCACGCCGAACAGCGCGCGGATGACAAGAAACACCGCAAAACTCGGCGCGAACGCGGACGCAAACGCCAGCGCCGAATAGCACAGCACGTCGAACATCAGCACGGGCTTGCGGCCGAAACGGTCGGCAAGGCGTCCGAAGACAAAGGCACCCACGGGCCGCAGCGCCAGCGTAATTGTCGGCACGATGGTGGCGTCCAACCCGTTCGCGCCGGTGAGTGCGGCGAAGAAATGCTGAAAGATCAGCGGCACAAGCACGATGGCCTTGGCGACCACGCCATGCGCCGCCGCATAATCCGCGCCCAGTGCAAAGGGGTGCGGCGAAACGGGGATGCCAAATTCCTTCGCCACATCACTGAGCACAAACACGAGCAGGAAGAAATCGAAAGCGTCGAGCATCCAGCCGAGGAAACTCGCCGCAACCACATGCTTTTGCGCGCGTGTCCAGCCCTGTGATGCCATCGTTCCCCCGAATAGATTTTATGCTGCCAATTTTGCTTCCGTCTTGGCAGTAATTTCCTCACGCGTCACGCCGGGCGCGGTTTCGATCAGTTGCAATCCCTCCGCCGTCACATCGAAAACGCCGAGATTGGTGATGATGCGATGAACGCAGGCGACGCCCGTGAGCGGCAGCGTGCAACGATGCAGCAATTTTGAATTTCCCGCTTTGTCGGTGTGATCCATGATGACAACAACGCGGCGCACGCCCGCGACCAGATCCATCGCTCCGCCCATGCCCTTCACGAGCTTGCCCGGCACCATCCAGTTTGCGAGATCGCCCGTTTCGGATACTTCCATCGCGCCCAATATGGCAAGATTGATATGTCCGCCGCGGATCATTGCGAAACTGTCGGCGGAAGAGAAAAACGACGTGCGCGGCAAGGCCGTCACCGTCTGTTTGCCCGCATTGATGAGATCGGCATCGACTTCGTTCTCGCGCGGGAACGGCCCCATGCCCAGCATGCCGTTTTCCGATTGCAGCGTGACATCCATGCCATCGGGAATGTGGTTCGCCACCAGCGTCGGGATGCCGATACCGAGATTGACGTAGAAACCATCGCGCAATTCTTGCGCGGCACGTTTGGCCATTTCGTCGCGTGTCCAGGGCATGTCAGGCCTCCCGCACCGTGCGTTTTTCGATGCGCTTTTCGTATTGCGCACCTTGCACAATGCGCTGCACGAAAATGCCCGGCGTGTGGATGTGATCGGGATCGAGCGTGCCGGTCGGCACCAATTCCTCTACTTCCGCGATCGTGATCTTGCCCGCTGTCGCCATCATCGGATTGAAATTGCGCGCGGTCAGGCGATAGACGAGATTGCCTTCGTGATCGCCTTTCCAAGCTTTCACGATAGCAAGATCTGCGCGCAACCCGCGCTCCAGAATATATGTCTCCCCGTCGAATTCCTTGTGCTCCTTGCCCTCGGCGATCACGGTGCCGACGCCGGTTTTGGTGTAGAAGCCGGGGATGCCAGCCCCGCCCGCGCGGATGCGTTCGGCCAGCGTGCCCTGCGGGTTGAATTCCAGTTCCAGCTCGCCGGAGAGATATTGTTTTTCGAATGTCTCGTTCTCGCCGACGTAAGACGAAATCATCTTCTTGATCTGGCGGGTCTGCAGCAGAAGCCCAAGTCCGAAATCATCCACGCCCGCATTGTTGGAAATGACGGTCAGGTTCTTCACGCCGGAATCGCGCAGCGCGAGGATGAGATTTTCGTGAATGCCGCAAAGCCCGAAGCCGCCGGCCAGAATGCTAATGCCGTCGAACAGCACGCCGTCCAGCGCCTTGGCTGCATCGGGATGGATTTTGTTCATGCCTCG
>DATCEI010000200.1:0-11922 GCA_036510185.1 Rhizomicrobium sp.
GAATTGGGAAAAGACGGCGTGAAGGCTTCCTGGCCATCGTCCAGGCGGCTCAACTGCCCGCCCAGTTCGATCCATACCGTTGGTTTGTCGGCATCATCGGACGCGACAGCCGGCGAGTTGTGAGTCAGACTCGACAGGACAATTGCCGATGCCGTCGCCAGAAGCCGCCGGCGGTGGCTCAAACCTTTTTTTCCCGTGTTTGTGATTTCACTCATTGTTTCCCCCTACCAGTTCTTCGTGACACGAATGCCGACCAGCCGCGGATCGGTCAGGAAGACATTGGTTGTCAGGCCGCTGTCATCGCTGTTCAGGAAGTCGCCGGTGATGGCAGTCGTGTTGAATAGGTTCTTGTCGTAGAGCATCACCTGCCAGCCACTCTGGCTTGTGAAGATCAGAGTGACATTCACATTCGTGTAGCCGCGAATGCGGTCATAAGGATTATCGTTGAAGATGCGCGCCCAGGAATAATCCTGCCAGTAATAATCGCCACGCAACGTGCCTGCCCAATCGGTCGTAAGCGGAAGCGTATATTGCGCGCCCGTCGACACCGTGAACGGCGGCGCATTCGGCAGTTGCTTGCCGCTCAGATTTTTGTCGAATCCTTGTCCGTTATTCGGGGCCGGACCATAATCTATGCCGTCGTCGATGTTCTGGCCCGTATAAGGATCACCCGGCGTGCCTGCCAGCGGATCGAAGCCCGGATATCCCGGCTCCGGGTTTGGCACATATGTGCGAATCTCGAGGGGATCTTCGTGCAAATTATAGGCTTCGCCGCAGGAAAACGCGAGGTTTTGCGCGTTGCGTCCAACACCTTCAAAAACTGGATTTATCATGGCGGCAGCCACGTAAACGGGCATGACGCAGTTGGACGCTTGCGTGACGAAGGGCTTCACGACAATCCAGTTGGGATTGCCTGCGGTACGATCCATCAAATCGACGGACTTATCTCCCTTGGCGGCGCGGGCGTCTTCGTAGCCGCCTGCGAAATTAAGCCTGAGACCGGCAACAGGTTCCCAACTCGCTTCCAGCTCGGCGCCTTTCACATGCGCATCGAAATTGTCATTGATGGATGTTCGATCGACGATACGAGAAATTTGATAGTTTTCATAATTGTAATAGAACACGTCGCCATTCAGCGTCAGCGCACCATCCAGCAAGGTGTTTTTCGTTCCAAGCTCGAAAGCATCGACGAATTCAGGCTTGAAGGTCAGCGGATGGATCGGATTGGCGACATCCTGGCTGCCGTAAGTCAGCAGCACGGCGCCAGGCGGATTGGCGCCGCCGGCTTTGTAGCCATGCGCATATGAGCCATAAACGAGAGTTTGATCGGTGAAATCGAGCTTTGGCGTCCAGTTAACGGCCTCCCGTCCTGTCCACTGGTTCCATGTCTGATTGACCACACCGGTCGAGGCATAGCCGTAACCGGGCACAAGCAGCTCACTGGGAATATCGGTGAAATGCTTCTCATCATCTGTCCAGCGTAGTCCAGTGGTGAGCTTCAGATCTGGGAAGACGTTGTAATAGACCTCGCCGAAACCCGCATAGGAGTTCAGCGTGTAGGGATTCTGGCTCAAGAAGTAATTGTGACCCTTGTTGTTGACCCTGGTGATCGGATTGGGATCGATGTAGGCGCAATTACTCCCTTGAAATTCCGTTCCGGATATGGGGTTGTGCGGCCCTAAGGGATCGGAATTTGAGAAGCCGCCCAAAAGGCATTGGCTGTTGTCGGAAACGCCGGGAATCCATTGTGCTTGTCTCGCCGGGTCTCCATTCGGACCACCGCCCAACGTGTCGCCTGCGGCGGAAGTGAGGGAATTGATAAAGACGTAGTAGTTCTCTTCAGTCTCATAATGCAGGAAATTGCCGCCAACGCTGAAGTTGAGTGGGCCGCTGAAGTTTGAGGACAGGCGGAACTCCTGGCTGAATTGCCAGGAGCGTTCGTCCGACAAATCTTCGGCCACCAACCTGCCGCTGCAACCGAGCTGCGGATCGCAAAAAATGCCATCTGGAATACAACCAGCGTCGACGATCGACGGCGTCGGTGTGCATCCGGCACCCGCCGGCAGTCCAAAGCAGCTGCTGTTAGAGGGAGAACCGGCAACAATGCAATGAGCTGCACCACTCGGATCGCGCGAAACCAAATTCGTCTGCCAAGGATTGTCTGTGAAAAGCGGTTCGCCGGTATCGAAAAATCCTGGCGCGGTATTGAAGCGGTTGTAGTCTTCCGCAGACCATAGAAAATCGTTGTTGTAACCAGTCTGCGACGTGAATGTGAGTGTTGGCGTGACGTTGTAATCGGCATTGAACTCCAGCGTATCGTTTTTCGCTTGATATCTGGGATTGATCGCCGTTTCGATCACACGGAGATTCTGCGATTGAACGGTGCTGGCGTATGCACTGAAGGGCGGCGGGCGGACAAATGAGTTCAGTTCTCCAATCGCCGTTGTATACGGAAGCGCCAGACCATTGGGAACCTCAAACGCATCGGTTGAATAGAGGGATGTCAGTTCGCAGCCCTGGCTCAGGTAATTCATTGGCTCGAGCGCCGGATTTTCCACGTTGAAATTGTTTGCTGCCACCGATATGCCGCCGACCTCAGTCGCTGTGGGCGCGGTTTTGCAGAGCTGCTTCGACGTGCGCATGCGATCATCGTCCTCGGAGAAATGTTCCCAGAGCAATGTCGTCTTCAGATCGGATGATGGATTCCACGCGAGTGTCACGCGCGAGGACCACAGATCGCGGCCGTCGATGCGGTCATTGTTGATCGCGTTGAACGAATAGCCTTGCCGTTTGGTCCATTCCCCCGCGACACGCAAATCCAGGCGATCATCCACGATAGGAACATTGATCATCCCTTCAAAGCGACGCTGCTGGTAATTGCCGAGTTCGCCCGACGCCATCGCCTCGAACTGATCACTCGGTTTCGCGGTGACAAGATTGACGACGCCTGCCGTCGCATTACGACCATAAAGCGTGCCTTGCGGCCCGCGCAGAACTTCCGCCTGGCTGAGATCGTAGAATTCCTGTTCGAAGAAATGATTGCGCAGGAACGGAATATCGTTCAGCGCAACCGCCACCGCCGGATCGGTGGTCACGGAAATCGCCTGTGTGCCGATGCCGCGAATCTGGATGTTGTAGCCCGTGAAGTTCGTCTTCGAGAAGGTCAGGTTCGGCACCTGCTTCACGAGGTCCGGGCCGCCGGCCGTCTGCGTTTGCGTGAGTTGTTCTTGACTAAGCGCCGTGATCGAAATTGGAATGTTCTGCACGTCTCCACCGATTTTGGACGACGTGACGGTGACAGTTTCCAGCGCAGCACCCGATGCGCTCGGCGCAGGTGCGGCGGCGATGTTGAGGATATTTGCATCGCTCCGCGCGCGCTCGTCGCGGATTACCGCGATGACGCCATCGTCGTGGCGCGCTTTAAAACCGGTGCCTGCAAGCAGATGGGCAAGCGCGTCATCCGCCGAAAGGTCGCCTTTGGCGCCGGTCGTCCGCACGCCGCGGATGGCCATGTCTGACACCAGAAGCGTAACGCCCGTCTGCTCCGTGTAAGCCTTCAGCGCGCCCCGCAAATCGCCGCTGGAAATGTTGAATTGTTCCGCGTTCGCAGCGCCGGCCAGGAGCAAGCCGCACGCCATACACGCCGCAAGCAGTCCGGTATAGTTTATCTTTCTCATACATTCCCCTCTTTCACCGCGCCCGACGGTTTGTTTCGCGTCCTAGCGCGAGATCACAATTTCATTTCCGCGGCGCGCGACGTGCAGGCCGAAAATCGTTTTGGCGGCGGATGCGAACTGGTTCACACCGTTCACCGGAAATGTTCCATCCACCGTCAGGTTGGCGGCACTGGAATCGGCAATGACAAGCTGTTCAGCGTTGTAGCGATTGAACTGCGCCATCGCTTCGGCAAGCGAAGTGTGTTCGAAAACAAGCACGCCGTGCCGCCAGCCTAACGCCTTCGCCATCTCCTGCGGCGCCTCTCGCGTCACCGACACCGCGCCATCCGCCGCAACCGCGACATCGCCTGGCGAAAGGGTCGTGGCTTGCGAGCGGCCGTCTGCCGCTTCAAGCCGGGCGCGGCCTTCCAGAAGCGCAATCCGCAAACGGCCTGCATCGTTCAGCACAACAAATTTTGTGCCCAGATCGATGACACGATAGCCCGCGACCGCAACAACGAAAGGTTGTTTGGCGTCATGTTTGATCTGGAAATAAGCCTCTCCCTGATCCAGACGCACATTCCTGCCGCCGGATGCAACACGAATAATCGTGCTTGTATTCAGTTCGGCGCGCGATCCGCCCGCAAGCTCAATCACTTTGCGGCCGCCTACCGCAGTGGAAACGATCTGCTCACGATGATTGCCGAAACTCAGGATCGCCGCGCCGCCCGCAAGTATGATCGCTATTGCGGCGAGCGCCGCGATCCGCATGGAAGACCACATTTCTCTGCGCGGCCTTTCCGCCATCTCTTCTCGCATGGCGCCGCGCAGCGCAGCGAAGCGATGGGTCTCATCCCAGACCACTTTCAACCGCCAATAGGCCGCGCGATGCTGCCATGCTTGCGCAAGCCAGTCCTCCAGCGCCGTCTGATCTTCACCGCTCAGCGTTGCGAATTCACCGCGCGCAAGCCAGGCCGCCGCGATGTTTTCCACCTCTTCGGCGCGCTTGCGGGATTGCACGGGGTTCATGCCGCTCATGCTTTGATTCCCGTATCGGAGATGTCACGCAAATAGGCATGCGCCAGCGCGCGCATGCCTTGCGCCAGATGTTCCGAAACCATGCGCTCGGTGAGATCGAGGCGCTGCGCAATTTCAGGCCGCGACAGTCCCTCGACGCGGCGCAAAAGAATGACTTCGCGTTGCATCGGCGTCAGCAGATCGAGCGACGTTTGCAGGCGGCGCAGAACATCCTTGGCGATGGCGGCGCGTTCGGGGCCCGGTTCGTCGATAGCCACTTCCAGCGCATCGAGATCGGCGCCCGCTTCGATGGGCACGACCTGTTCATGCCGGATGCGATCAATCAGAAGATTGCGCGCCGTCGCCAGCAGAAACGGTCTCGCGCGGTCCGGAAATTCGTTTTTGGCGGCCTCGCAAACCCGCGCATAAACATCCTGCCGCAAATCTTCGATGTCGCTGCTGTTGCGCCAGTTTTGACGGATGAACCGCATCAACACCGCCTCCAGCGGCAAGACTTCGCGGACGAACCACGCTTCGACCGCCGCCATAAGCGGATCGGTGCCGCCGCGACCGGCGTCTGCGCGATTGCTTTCCGGTTGGTCCGCCATTCCCCCGCAGCCTTCAGCCTGTTGAGGGCCTGAGTTTGCTCTCATCTGATAAGACGGAACAGAAGGGGCGCTTTACAGAAAAATGTGCAGTGCGAACGGCGGAAGGCTCGCGCAATATTGTTGCGGGACTGGCCATCGCGGATATGGTTCTACCGGCCCGGACTTTTCATCTGCATCCACGATTTGTAGAGAAACTTATGCGGCGGAAAAGTTCGCGCGCGCAAAGCTAACACGGCTGCAATTTCATGGGCAACAATGCCGTGAACGCGCGAAGAAACCGCAAAAATCCACGGCGGCATCGCGCACCGTCGAGAATATCCCGGCCGGGAATCGTGTACACCAGACTTCCGCGGGTTTTGTGGCGCATCGCGCCGCCGCCCCTGAATGCCCTTGAGTGTATTCTACCAATTCTTCGTGATGCGCAGACCGAACAAACGCGGATCGGTGGTGAAGACGTTGGTGGTTAGCGCCGTATCGTCAGAGTTCAGGAACGCGCCGGTGATGGCTGTCGTGTCGAAGACATTCTTCATATAGGCCATCGCCTGCCAGCCATCCTGATTGGTGAAGATCAGCGATAGATTCACATTGGTGTAACCGTGAAGCTGGTCATAGGGTTTGTCGTTGAACACACGCGCGAAGGAATTGCCCTGCCAGTAACCATCGACACGCGCCGTGCCCGCCCAGTCCGCAGAAAGCGGCATCGAATATTGCGCGCCGGCCGACAGTGTGAACGGCGGCGCATTGGGAAGCTGGTTGCCGGAGAGATTCTTGTAAAAGCCTTGGCCGTTGTTGGTTTCCTGTACGATCGTCGGATCGGTTGGATTGAAGCCGGTATCGATGCCCCAGAAATAGCCGGGGTCAAATCCGAAATTATAGGCTGTATTGCAAGCCAGAATGAATGGGCTTGCATCGTCGCCGCTTGGTGTCGAATTGCTGCTTCCGCCCCAATTTGCCCGCCAGGCGGACAGCAACTTGTTCATGGCGGCGGTGGGAAAAATACAGTTCGACGTTTGCGTAACGAAGGGCTTGACCACCATCCAGTCGGAGCGGCCAGCCGTGCGATCCATCAGGTCGATGGCTTGCGAGCCCCTATCCAGCGTCGCGTTTTCGTAGCCGCCCGCAAAATTGAAGCGCAGGCCGGGAATAGGTTCCCAGGTGGATTCGATTTCGGCGCCTTTGACCATCGCGTTGAAGTTCAGATTGACCGAGGTGCGGTCGACGATCTGCGAAATCTGATAGCCCTTGTAGTCGTAATAGAACACATCGCCGTCGAGCGTCATCGCGCCGTCAAGCAGCGTGTTCTTTGTGCCGAGTTCGAAGGCGTTCACAAATTCGGGGGCGAACGTCAATGGATGTACGACGTTGTTCGCCGAGCCCAGGAAGAATGGAACCACGCCCTGCGGGTTCGCTCCACCGCCCTTATATCCTCGCGAATAGGATGCGTAGAACAGCGATTGATCGGTGAAATCGAGTTTTGGCGTCCAATTCGCGACGAAGCGGCCGGTCCATTCTTTCCATTCCTGATCGAGAATATTTGTGATCGGATAACCCTTCCCGCCCACAAGCGCCCAGCTCGGAATCTCCGAAAAACTTTTCTGGTCATCGGTCCAGCGCAAACCAGCCGTCAGTTTCAAATCGGGCTCGACCTGATAATAAGCCTCGCCAAATCCCGCCCATGAATGCAGGCGATAGGGATTTTCGCTGCGGAAGTAATTGTGCCCTTGGCCATCGATCTGGCTCAACGGATTTGGGTCAATATACCCGCAGCCAATTCCAAGAAACGGAACATTGTTGGGATCCGCCGGGGTAGGACCACAGGCATTGGCCGCGACGGGATCAAAGGAAATGTGGCCTGGAACATTCGTACTTTGTCCCGCGTCGGGATCATAGCCGTTGAAAAGATCCTGGAGCATCGTCAGCACATTTGCGAAAACGTAGTAATCTTCGATGGTGTGATATTGGAGATAGCTGCCGCCCGCACTGAAATTGAGCGCACCATCGAAATTGGAGGTCAGGCGAACTTCCTGATAGAATTGTTCGGCATGTTCTTGCGACAAATCCATCGCGACAAACCGGTCCGAGCAACCCAGTTGCGGATCGCAAAACTGACCGTCCGTGCCGACATTGTATGAGCCGAGACCGCCGCCGCTTTGCGTGCCGATGGGAAGAAATGCGCCAGGCACCGTGTTAAAGCGGTTGTAGTCCTCGGTTGAGTAGAGAAAATCCTTATTGTATCCCGTTTGAGACGTTACGGTCAGTGTTGGTGCAATCTTGTAGTCGGCGTTAAATTCGAGCGTGTCGTTCTTTGCCCGGTAGGTCGATGGCAAGGGAGAACCGATGACGCGCAAATCTTGCGATTGGGATTCGGTGCCATAGGGGTTGAATCCCACTGGCATCAGTTGGTAGTAAAATTCGGCGGCCCCGATAAACGGAATGGCCGCGGGATTGGGAATTCCATACGCCGATTTCGCGTAGAGTGATCCCGGCACACAGCCCTGGCTCAACCATCCCCGGCCGGTTATATCGATATTGGTGACCAATCCGGCAGGGCCGTCGATCGAAGACGGGCCGGGATCAGTCTGGCAAAGCGTTTTGGCACTTCTCAGGCGATCATCGTTTTCCTGAAAATGTTCCCAGACGAGCGTCGCTTCAAGTTTTTCGATAGGCCGGAATTCGACCGATGCGCGCCCCGACCATAGATCGCGGCCATCGACGGATTGCTGCAACGTCGTGTCATACGTATAGCCATCGCGTTTGGTCCATTCGCCGGCCACGCGCACATCAAGTTTGTCACCGACGATGGGAATGTTGAGCATCCCTTCCAGACGGCGATTGTTGTAATTGCCGACATCGACGGATGCCATGGCTTCGTATTGATCGGAGGGTTTCGCCGACACCATATTGACGACGCCTGCGGTCGCGTTGCGGCCGTACAACGTGCCTTGCGGGCCGCGCAATACTTCGACCTGGCTGACGTCGTAGAATTCCTGCTCGAAAAAATGGTTGCGGATGAACGGAATGTCGTTGAAGGCAACAGCGACGGCGGGATCGGTCGTCACCGAGATTGCCTGCGTGCCGATGCCGCGGATTTCGATGTTGTAGCCCGTGAAATTCGTTTTCGAGAATGTCAGGTTTGGCACCGACTTCACAAGATCGGGGCCGCCCGCGGTTTGCGTGGCCGTCAATTGCTCTTGCGACATGGCCGTAATCGCAATCGGAATGTTCTGCACATCACCACCGATTTTCGAGGACGTAACCGTCACCGTTTCCAACGCGGCGCCGGAGGCCGTGGGCGCGGATGCAGCAGCGACATGCGTGTTGACAACATCTTCTTCGACCGCGGAACGGCGCACGATGGCGACACCGCCGGAATGGCGTTCGGCCGTGAACCCCGTTCCCGTGAGGATGCGGTTCAGCGCTTCGTCATTCGACAGATCCCCCTTTACGCCCGCGCTGCGCACGCCCCTGATCGCTTCATCCGAAACCATCAGCATCAGGCCGGTTTGCGCGGTATAGGCGCCCAGCGCGGATTTCAGATCGCCGCCATTGATGTTGAAATTGGCCGCCCATGCGCCGGTGGCCGTCATCAGCACGGCGCCGGTAGCGAAGAGCGAACGGGTGTATATTGAATTTAACATTCTTTCCCCCTTAAGCGTCCCTGCGAGAATGCAGGTCAGCGCGAAATCAGCGTTCGGTTGCCCTGTTTCTCGACCCGGAATCCGAAAATGGCCTGCGCCATTTCGGTGAATTGCGGCACGGCGTGAACCGGAAACGTGCCGTCAATCGCGCGGCGCGCAATCGATGCATCGGCGACGATGATCTGCTGCGTGTTGTAACGGTTCATCTCGGCGGCGGCGTCGGCCAGCGATGTGCCCTCAAAAACCAGCACGCCGTGCCGCCAGCCCAGCTCATTCGTCAAAACTTTTGCCGGTTTCTTCGTGACCGCCATGGAATCGGGCGACGCCATGGCCACATCGCCCGGCGAGAGTTCTATCGAGCGCGTGGGAAGCAGGCCGCCGCCCACTTCGATGCGCGCGCGACCCTCCAGAAGCGCCACTTCGACATTGCCTGCGTTCTGTTTGACGAGGAATTTCGTTCCCAGATCGATGATGCGATGATCGCCCGCCATCACCGCGAATGGGCGCTTCGCATCGTGATTGATGCGGAAAAAAGCTTCGCCCCGGTCGAGCCAGACCGTCCGTTTGTCGGCGTTAATCGCCACGCGCACAACCGTGTCGGTATCGAGTTCGATCTGCGAACCATCCGACAAAGCAAGCGTCCTGTGGCCGCCGACCGGTGTTGTGAATCTTTGCATGGCCGGGCCAGACAGATGGGAATATCCGGAAATACCGATCACGGCGGCCAATGCGAGAGCCATGGCAAATTTGACCGGCGCGGGAATGATGCGCCGCGCGGCGGGATTCTGCGCATCGGCCTGCGCGCGCAACACCGTGAGTCTCGCAGCCTCCATCCACGCGCCTTCCAGCCGCCAATAGGCAGCCTCATGCGACAAGGATTGGCCCAGCCACGCATCCAGCCTTTCCTGATCCGCGCTATTCCAGTCACCGGAATGGGCGCGCGCAAACCAGTCGGCCGCTTCGGCCCTGATCTCGTTGCGCCGCGACGGCGCGATGTCCGGCATCTGGCTCATGCGCCGCTCCGTGGGTCTGCCGTTTGCCCATAGACCATCTCGGCAAGCACACCGATGCCGCGCGCCACATGATTGGCGACGGATTGCTCCGTGATTCCCATGCGCTGCGCGATCTCGCGCTGCGACAGGCCTTCGATGCGTTTCAGAATCACCGCCTCGCGGCATTTCGGCGGCAGCGAATCCAGCGCCGCCTGAAGCCTGCGCAGCATGTCGCGTGCGAATACGCTGCGGTCGGGGCCGGGTTCGTCGGCGGCAGCGCCCAGCGCATCCAGATCGGCCACGACTTCCATCGCGACGATGCTTTCTTTTTGCAGCCGGTTGATGAGGAGATTGCGCGCCGTCACGAACAGGAACGGCTTGGCGCGTTCGGGAATTTTCGTTTCGGCGGCAAGGAGAACATTCTCATACACTTCCTGCCGGAAATCCTCGATGTCGCTTTTGTTGCGCCAGTTCTTGTAGAGAAAATGCGTCAAACTGGCCTCCAACGGCAGCACTTCGCGGATGAACCAGGCGCGAATTTCCGCCCGCGGCCCAGCCTTGCCCGCGAGGCGCGCCGCACCCTCGGGATTCGTGTCGGAGGTCTGCTTGGCCATCCCTTGCCGGTTTCCCGCTTGCTGGGCAGTGGAGGCTACGTGCCCTCATCTCTGAGACAAGCGGGGAGCGCAAATATACTCAATGGGCGGGTGGGAAATTCTTTGTGCCGCGGCGAGGACCACGGATTCGGCAAGTTTCTTTCAAGGCAGGTTCGGGCGAGCGGCGCACGGGGACGGCCGCCGGAACCGAATCGTGGCGATGAGCCACCGTTTTTTGAAACCGAAACGGCGGCTCAGCCCCCTATACCCACGCTGACGCTGGCAAACGGTCCGTAGAAGTCGACGTTTTCTTTCTTTGCCGCATCGATACCGCCATCCATCGCGCCGAAAAAGAAATCGGCGCGATAGCCGACAGCGACTTTCGCATTCGGCAAGCGCCACGAAAGACCTGCGAAGCCGCCGAGATTGGGAACGATGACTTGCTTGCTGCGGTTTAAGGGAACAGAATTATGAACGGGAGGCGATGGATAGGCATTGGGATAAACGACGGTGGTTGTCTTGTGCAGGCCGCGAACCGATTGGCGGCCGAACAGCAGAGCGGCATTGCTTCCCCAATCAATATCGATTTGGCCCTCGCTCACATTGCCCGCCAAGGCTGCGGTCCCATCCCACGATAATGATGGACCGACGCCGCTAAAGCTTCGTTTGGCGTCAAAATTGGCATTGAATCGCGTATAGGCGCCAAAATAATAGTTGAAATTCTGCGGCCGTGAATCAAAGAAGGCATGAGCTCTCGAATTGAATTGCGCAAAGCGGATGCCAAGACTCACTATCGAACTGGCGCCCATTCCCAACCCAAAATCCCGGCCGGCCTGAAAATCGACAATCGCGTGCTGCTGACTGCTGCTGGCTGTGATGTTTTGGAACGCCCATGCTCTCGAGTCATAAGTATGTTGCGTAAGCTGGCTCAGATAATCGTGACGACCGCTTTTCCCGTAACGAACCTGGGCTGAAAGCACCCAATTGTTGTCTTCCGGTTGGAATGAAACTTTGGCATCACCATCCCAACTTGCGGGCGCCTGTTTTTCTGCTTTTTCCGGCGGCGTTGTTTCAAATGGCGGACGCGGCGTTGTGAATGCGAATGGCGGAAGGAAATTTTCCTGGCCATTCGCGTTCCATGCCAGTTGACCGCCCAACTCAATCCAGATCAATGGATGATCGGATTCTTCGGCCTTGGCCATACCGGAGGCCGAAACGTAAGCCGTCAACGCGAGCACAGAGGCGCCCATAAGCAGCTTCCAGCGGATGGAGGTATGTGCGTCGTTTTTATTGTTCAGTTCGCTCATTGGCGTTCCCCTCACCAGTTCTTCGTAAGACGCACGCCGAACAGGCGCGGATCGGTGACAAACACATTGGTCGTCAGTGCGGTATCGTCTGAATTCAGGAATGCGCCTGTT
>DATCEI010000201.1:0-7704 GCA_036510185.1 Rhizomicrobium sp.
GGGCCTTATGATTTACTGCCGTTGCGCGATCCGAAGCTGATCGAGATTTTCCACGGCAAAAATGATCCGAACACGCAGCCGATTCATTTCGTGGATCGTCTGCTACCGCCAATGCTTCTGCTGCATGGATCGAAAGACAAAACCGTTTCGCCGCGAAACGCCACGCGCATGGCGACGAAGCTGCGCGCCGTGAACAGTCCGGTAGAGGTCATCGTTTATCCCAGCCTTGGCCATATCGCGATTATTCTTGCGCTGGTGAGAGGGCTTAGATGGTTTGCGCCCGTGCGCGACGACGTCATCCGCTTCATTGCGGCTCATTGAATGCGGCCGATCACATCCCTGTCATAAAGCATGCAGCCCTTGGGGATGGAACCAAACTCCCCTATCATCAGTTCCGTGAGGGGCCTGTCCGGCGAGAAAGCAGAGATATATGTCGGTTAGGCCGCGTTTGATTGCGCTTGAGACTGCCGTACCACCCTTCGTCCTTAACCAGAACGACGTGTGCACGCGCGCGAGCCTCCTGTTTCAGGGGCGCAGCGATATTTCGCGTTTGCTGCCCGTATTCGAGAATACAGGCATCGAGAAGCGTTATTCCTGCGTGCCGATGGATTGGTACAGCGTAAATCACGGCTGGAAAGAGCGCACCGCGCTTTACGTCGAAAATTCCGTTGCGCTGCTGGAAAAAATCACGCGCAATTGCCTTGAAGCCGCAAAGCTGAAACCCGAAGACCTTGACGCCATTGTCGTGGCCTCGACCACGGGCATCGCAACGCCGAGCCTCGACGCGCTGCTGATCGAGCGGCTGCAACTGCGCCGCAATATCGTGCGCTTGCCGATTTTCGGCTTCGGCTGCGCGGGCAGCGTTCTCGGCATGGCGCGCGCGGCGGCGCTGGCGCGCTCGATGCCGGGAAGCCGCGTGCTGTTTCTGGTGGTGGAGCTTTGCGCGCTGACATTCCGGAAAGATGATCATTCGAAAAGTAACATTGTGGCCGCGGCCCTGTTCGGCGATGGCGCGGCGGGCGCGATTCTTTCAGCGGACGGCGACGGCCCCGAACTCGGCGCAAGCGGCGAGTACACCTGGCCCGGCTCGCTCGACGTGATGGGCTGGGACGTCGAAGAAGATGGGTTGAAAGCGCGTTTCGCGACCTCCATTCCCTCGCTCGTGGCGCGCGATTTCCGCCGCATCGCGGGCGAGTTCGCGCGCGCCAATGATATCAACCTTTCCGACATCGACGCCTTCGCCTGCCACCCGGGCGGCGCGAAAGTGCTGGATGCGCTGGAGACGGCCCTTTCGCTTCAGCCCGGCGCGCTCAGCGAAAGCCGGGTGGTATTGCGCGATTTCGGCAATATGAGTGCGGCCACCGCGATGTTCGTGCTGAAAGCCATGCAGGCGCGCAATCCACGCGAGCGGCGCATGATGACGGCGCTGGGGCCCGGCTTCTCAGCCGGTTTCCTGATGCTCGAAGGGCGATGATCGCGGCTTACGCCATCATCGCGCTGGTGGCGCTGGCGCGGCTGTTCGAACTTCCCTATTCCGCGCGCAACACGCAACGCCTGCTGGCGCAAGGCGCGCACGAAACGGGCCGCGAACATTATCCGCTGCTTATTCTTTTGCATATGGCGTGGCTCGCAACCATTGCGCTCACGCTGCCGAAACCGACGACAATCCATTGGCTCTTCCTTGGTCTTTATCTCGCGCTTCAAATCCTGCGTGTCTGGATCATTGTCAGCCTCGGGCCGTGGTGGACGACGAAAATCATCACCCTGCCCGGCGCGCCACTTGTGCAAAGCGGCCCTTATCGCTATTTGCGGCATCCCAATTACTGGGTGGTGGTGGGGGAGATTGCCGTTTTGCCGCTGGTGTTCGGTGAAATCGCCGTCGCCATCGTGTTTTCGATTCTCAATGCTGGCATGATCGCCTGGCGAATCCGCGCCGAGAATGCGGCGTTGGCGGACAGGCGCGGCGAACACATTATGCAGAGATGAGCATGTCAGACGGTTCTTCCATCGATTCTCCTCCGGTTTCGCTTGCCGCATGGTTCGGTTTCCTCGCCATGTGCGTGGGCATGTTCATGGCGATCCTCGACATTCAGGTCGTAGCGACATCGCTGCCCAATATGTCCACGGCGCTGAACATTCCACAGGACAAACTCAGCTGGATTCAGACGAGCTATCTGATCGCCGAAATCATCGCCATTCCGCTGACGGGATTCCTCACCCGCGCGATGAGCGTGCGCTGGCTGTTTGCCGGCTCCACAATGGCCTTCACAATCGCCAGCATCGGCTGCTCGATGAGCAATGATTTCGTTTCGCTGATCACGCTGCGCACGATTCAAGGCTTTTGCGGCGGCGCGCTGATCCCCGCCGTGTTCACCTCCATCTTCGTGCTGTTTCCCGGCAAGCGCGAAGCGGTGGCCGCGACCATCGCGGGCACATTCGCGATGATTGCGCCCACCATCGGCCCCGCGCTGGGCGGCTGGCTGACGCAGACTTATTCGTGGCACGCGATCTTTCTCGTGAATGTCGGGCCGGGCCTGATCGTGACAGCCGTCGTTGCATGGCTCGTGCGCGTGGGCGAACCCAATTGGAAATTGCTGCGCGATATTGATTACGTGACCATCGTGCTTTCGGGACTTTTTCTCGGCAGCCTCGAATTGGCGCTGAAGGAAGGGCCGAAGCATCATTGGCAGGGCGGCTTTGTTTATGCCGTGCTTGCGACCTGCCTGCTTTCGGGCGTGGCCACTTTCCACCAATGCCTGACGCGGCCCAAACCTTTCGTCGATCTTCGCTGTTTCCGCGACCGATCCTTCACGCTCGGCTGCATTTTGAGTTTCATTCTCGGCATGGGGCTTTTCGGCGCGTCTTATTTGACGCCGGTGTTCCTCGGCTTCGTGCGCAGCCACACGCCCATCGAAATCGGCGAAGTGATGATCGTGGCGGGTGTGGCGCAATTGATTGCGGCGCCCATTGCGGCGTTTATGGAAACGCGCACCGATGCACGCCTGCTGGCGGGCATGGGCTTCGGTCTTTTCGCGGCAGGCCTTGCGCTGAACGGATTTGAAACGCCGCGCTCCGATTACGCCTTCTTCCTCTGGCCGCAGGTAATGCGCGGTGCGGCCATCATGTTGTGCCTGTTGCCAGCGACGCGGCTGTCGTTGAGCAGCCTGCCGCAAGAGAAGCTTGCCGACGCCAGCGCGCTGTTCAATCTGATGCGCAATCTCGGCGGCGCCATCGCCATTGCGCTGGCCGACACGATCCTCGAACAACGCACGGAAGGTCACGTCAGCAATATCATCGCGCAACTGAAGGCGGGCAGCGCCGTCACGGCGCGCTTTGTCGGCCTGCCGGCGCAATATTTCCACAACCGAGCGGAAGGGCCGATTGACGAATTCACGCGCATGCTGATCGAGCCGCTGGTGAAGAAAGCAGGTATCACGCAATCGTTCAACGAGGCGTGGCTGTTGCTCGCCATCCTGTTTGCGCTGGCGTTGTTCGCGCTGCCGTTCATTCGCCGCAGCGATGAAAAGCGTACTAGGCTTTTGCCCTAGCACGCCCCTTCGCTTCGGCCTTGCGCAACGCATCGCCTTCCGGCCCTTCCAGCGCCTTTTCGGCCGCCTTGGCATAGCCCGGAATTTTTGCCTTGTTCTTCTCGACGAATTTGCCGACGCGCGCATCGTAATCGCGGCTTGCTTCGTAATTGCCTTCGCCCTGCACTTTGCCGCCCGGCTTTTTCTTGTCGGTGGCCATGACTATCCGCCCGTCAATTTTCGTGCGGCTGTAAGACCCAGCACCAGCAGCACGAGAAACACCACGAGGAACAGGAAGAACAGGATTCTGGCGATCTCGAAGGATGCGCCCGCCACATTGGTGAACCCAAGAAGCGCGGCCACGAGGCCTATGACCAGAAACATAAGTGCCCATCTCAGCATTGGAAAATCTCCGCTCGTTTGAAGGGATAACGCCGCTCCTCCGCGCGAAGTTCCGCGCCCCTTGCGCGGCGGCAAAATAAAAGGGAACCTTATGCGTCAAGGTTACTTTTCCTCGTTACGCGGGCGTGTTTGCCGCGTGTCTCAAAGGATCCGCCTATGAATATTCGCCTTGCGACGCCGCCATCCTTTGCGCCCGCGCCTGCGAACGAAAATCCGCTTGCCGCGCGCTATCTTGCAGTGCGGCAACAGACGGAAAACCTGGCGGCACCTTTGTCGGCGGAAGACCAGATGCTGCAATCCATGCCGGATGCCAGCCCCACAAAATGGCACCGCGCGCATACGACGTGGTTTTTCGAGACGTTCCTTTTAGGCGGCGAAGCATCGTATCGGCCGTTTCATGAGAAATTCGGATTTCTGTTCAATTCCTATTACGAGGCGTTGGGTCCGCGTCACGCGCGGCCGCAACGTGGGCTTCTGAGCCGTCCGTCTTGCGCGGAGATTGCCGATTATCGCGCCTATGTGGACGAAGCGATGCTGGCGATGATCGCGCGCGGGCTTTCTCCGCAGCAGGAAGCACTGCTGGAGCTTGGCCTCAATCATGAGGAGCAGCATCAGGAATTGCTGCTTACCGATATTTTGCATGCGCTTGCGCAGAACGCGCTTTGCCCTGCCTACCAAACATTACGGCTCGCGCCGGCGCGCGAAGCATCGCCTTTGCGTTTCATTCCGTTCGACGGTGGAACGATCACGATAGGCCATGATGGTGACGGCTTCGCGTTCGACAATGAAGGGCCATCGCATCAGGTGATCCTCGCGCCTTATGCGTTGGCCGACCGCCTTACCACAAATCGCGAATGGCTCGCTTTCATGGAGGCGGGCGGATATCGCGATGCGACGCTGTGGCTTTCCGATGGCTGGGCGCTTGCGTGTGCCGAGAATTGGGACGCGCCGCTTTATTGGCGGGAGCGCGACAGCCAATGGTTTTCGATGACGCTGGCTGGAGAACAGCCGGTCGATCTCAACGCGCCTGTCACGCATGTGAGCTTTTACGAAGCCGATGCGTTCGCGCGGTTCATGGGCAAACGCCTGCCGACGGAAGCGGAATGGGAACATGCCGCGCGCGCGCAGGACATTCGCGGTAATCTTCGCGAGTCCGGCTATTTGCGGCCAATCGCGTGTGAGGAAAGCAGCGGACGGCCACGCCAGATGTTCGGCGATGTCTGGGAATGGACGCAAAGTCCGTACATGGCCTATCCCGGCTACGCGCCACAGGATGGCGCGCTCGGCGAATATAATGGCAAGTTCATGGTCAACCAGATGGTGTTGCGCGGCGGCTCCTGCGTGACGCCGGCGGCCCATATGCGCGCGACTTATCGCAATTTCTTTCATCCGCATCAGCGCTGGCAATTCTCCGGCGTGCGTCTGGCGGAGAGCCTTATGCGGCGCGGGGCCGCAAAACCGGACAATGAATTCCTGCGCGATGTGTTGCGCGGCCTAAGCGAACCGCAGAAACGGCTCGACGCCAAATATTTCTACGACGAGGCAGGCTCCAAGCTGTTCGACGATATCTGCCGCCTGCCGGAATATTATCCGACGCGCACGGAGATCGCGCTGTTGAACGCAATCGCGCCCGCGCTCGGCAGCCGCGTGGCCAAAGGCACCGCACTTGTCGAATTCGGCGCGGGCACGGGATCGAAAGCGCGGCAACTTCTCGATGCCATTGCGCATTTGTCGGCCTATGTGCCGGTCGATATCTGCGAACCCCAACTGAGGCAAACCGTTGCAGCCTTCAAAGCGCATTACCCGCGCTTAAAGGTGGAAGCCGTGATTGCCGACATCACGCGCCGGACGCAATTGCCTGTGGGCAGCGCGCCGCTTGGTTTCTTTCCCGGCTCGACCATCGGCAATTTCACCGAAGACGAAGCGATTGAATTTCTCAGGGCCGCGCGCGCAACGCTCGGCACAAACGCGCAATTGCTTGTCGGCATCGACCTCGTGAAAGATATGGAAACACTCATTCGCGCCTATGACGACAGCGCCGGCGTGACCGCCGCGTTCAACAAGAACCTGCTCGCGCGCATCAATCGCGAACTGGGCGGCACGTTCGATCCGGATGGCTTTGCGCATCGTGCAATATGGAATGCAGGAAAATCACGCATCGAAATGCATGTGGAAAGCCTGCACGAACAGTCCGTTTTTGTCGCAGGGCGCGCGTTTCATTTTCGCCGGGGCGAAACAATCCATACCGAGAATTCCCACAAATACACGCTCGCCGGCTTTGCGGCACTGGCCGAAAAGGCCGGATGGCGCGTGGCCGAGCATTGGACAAGCGACGACAGCGCCTTCGCCGAGGTGCTTCTTTTCTAGGCGTTGGGAACCATTGTTCCGCCCGGAGGTTTCAACATGGGTTCAATAGGAACAATCCCATGCTTGGAACTATTCTGATCGTCATTCTCATTCTTATGTTGCTTGGTTCGTTTCCGGCTTGGCCATACAGCTCCGGTTGGGGTTATGGCCCCAGCGGCGGCCTTGGCCTGGTGCTGGTCATCATCGTGGTTCTGGTTCTGTTAGGGCGCCTTTGACGCGGCAGAATCGAGAAACCACACGACTTCGCCTTTCGGTTCGATGCGCGCGGCGGGCAACGACAGATCGCCCACGCGCGTGGCGCGAACGGTTTGCGCTTTATCCGCTCCCGTCACGAGAAATGCTATTACGGCGCTGGATTCGATTGCAGGATAGGTCAGTGTGATCCGCGGCTGCGCGCGGCCATGCGCCACGGGCGCAACCCATTTGACGCGCTCATCCAGAACCGGTTCGCCGGGCAGTAATGACGCCGTATGCCCATCGTCACCAAGTCCCAGAAGAACAACATCGAACAATGGCCGCGACGCATCGAGCGTGTCGGCGCCATAGGTAGTTTTCAAAAGCGTTTCATAACGGCGCGCGGCATACGCCGGATCGCCATCGGTGGGAATTGGGTGGATGTTCGCAGGCGATATATCTATGCACGCCAGCAATGTTTCGCGCGCCATGCGGAAATTGCTTTCGGGATCGTCATACGGAACGAATCGCTCATCGCCCCAGAACAATTCCACACGCGCCCAATCGATGCGCGCGCGCCATGTTTCCGAACCCAGCAGCGTGAACAAACCGCGCGGCGTTGAGCCACCCGACAGCACAAGACGAAACACATCGCGCTTCGCGGCAATGCGCGCCGCCAGCCATTCCGCCGCGCGGGCCGCAAGCGCGGCCGGATCGGGCGAAACGATTTCTTCTCCGGCGATCCCGCTCACGGGCGAACCGGCCGCCATGTTCGCCCATCGCGCGCGAGCAATTCGCTCGCCGCATCCGGCCCTTCCGCGCCCGCGGCATAATTCGGAAAGCGCCGCGGCGGCGTTGCCGCCCACGCATCGAGAACCGGCTGAACCACGGCCCAGGCGGATTCCACCTGATCGGCGCGCTGAAACAACGTGGCGTCGCCGATGAAGCAATCGTAGATCAGTGTTTCGTAACCGACCGCGCGTTGCTGCTTGAACCAGTCGGCGTATTTGAAATCCATCGCCACACCTTCCAGCGCCACGACCGGTCCCGGCCGCTTGGCGTTGAACCGCAAGCGAATGCCTTCATCGGGCTGGATTTGCAGGATCAGCCAATCCGCGCCCATCTGGTCCACTTCGGTTTCGCGGAACAGCGCAAACGGCGCCTGCTTGAAGCGAATGGCGATTTCGGTGGAGCGCTTCGGCATGCGCTTCCCCGTGCGCAGATAAAACGGCAC
>DATCEI010000202.1:0-3905 GCA_036510185.1 Rhizomicrobium sp.
TGGTCCCTGCGCACATTCCCGTGCCTGTTGCCGAAGAAGCGATGCACATTGCCGAACGCGCGCATGTGGCCCTTGGGTGCCGTGGCGTCAGCCGCGCGGATTTCCGCTATGACGATACGGATGGAAGCAATCGACTCGTGCTCTTGGAAATGAACACACAGCCGGGCATGACGCCGACTTCGCTGGTGCCGGAGCAGGCTTCTTATCGCGGCATGAGTTTTCGCGCCCTCGTGCGCTGGATGGTGGAGGACGCGTCATGCGATCGGTAGCAACCGAGAAACACACACGCTCGCGTGCGAAAGTGGCCCGCCGCTCCTCGCCGCCCGTGGCGCGCACGACGCCGAAGCCCTCCGGCCGCAAGGGCGCCACGCAAAACCTGTTAAACCGCATGGCTGCCGCGTTGTGGGAGCGGCTCGATTTCCGCCACCCCATGCTGATGCTCACCGCGATCCTAGCGGGCTTGATGGTGGTCATCGGCTTGCTGTTCGGCGGCTATGTCCGCGCCGCCATCAACGGCGTGGACCGGGCGCTGGATGTGGTTGCGGCGGATGCCGGCTTCGGGATTTCGCAGATTCACATTGCGGGCAATGCGCGCACCGCGCCGGACGATATCGCCAATGTGCTGGGTTTCGCGCCCGGCCAGTCGATCTTTGGGGCCGATGTCCATGCCGCGCGCGAACGCCTGATGCAGCTGCCGTGGGTCGCCGATGCCGAAGTGCGCCGCCGTTATCCGGACGACATCAGCATCTCGGTCGTGGAGAAGCTGCCCTTCGCGCTGTGGCAGGCGCCCAATGGGGTTTATGTCATCGAGCGGTCGGGCGGCGTCATCACCAACAAGGGCATCGATGAATTCTCCAGGCTGCCGCATTTCGTGGGCCTCGGCGCGCCGGTTGCCGGTTCCGAACTGATCGACGCGCTGACGCCGCATCGTGCCGTCGCCGCCCGCGTGCGTGCGATGGAGCGTGTCGGCGAGCGCCGCTGGAACCTTATTCTC
Organism: Rhizomicrobium sp.; assembly: GCA_036510185.1. Classification (GTDB taxonomy): domain Bacteria; phylum Pseudomonadota; class Alphaproteobacteria; order Micropepsales; family Micropepsaceae; genus Rhizomicrobium. Next base: position 995 of record DATCEI010000202.1, read on the forward strand.
GACGATGGCGTGGTCGTGAAGCTGCCGGAGAAAGATTGGCAGCAGGAACTTGGCGTTCTTGAGCATCTGATTGTGGACAATGGAATCCTGGAGCGCGATATTTCGGAAATCGATTTGCGCTCGAAGACGACGTATTTCTTTCTGCTTCGCAATGGGGATCAGAAGCAGCTCGAACGGGGGAAGGCAACCTGATGGGCGAAACAATGAAGATCCGCATGAGCGATGCGGAGGCGCCCGGTTATAGAACCGGGCTGGTGGCGGTCCTCGATATTGGCTCGTCCAAGACCGTGTGCCTGATCGGCAAGGCTGATCCGGGAAACCTGCGTGTGCTGGGTGCGGCGCTGCGGGAGTCGCAGGGCGTGAAGGCTGGCACGATCACGAGCCTCGAACGCGCCGAGGAATCCATCCGCGATTGCGTGGCGGCGGCGGAGAACCTTGCCGACGCGCGCATCCAGAACGTCATTATATCTGTCAATTGCGGCCAGCCGGTCAGTGTGACCGCGCGCACGGCCATGACGCTCGACGGCGCGCTGGTGGCCGACGAACACTTACGCGCACTGCTCGCCGATGGCCGCGCCAAATGCATGGCCGACGGCATGGAGATCATCCAGTCCGCGCCCACGACCTATGTGGTCGATGAAGCGCGCGGCGTGCGCAATCCCTCCGGCATGTTCTGCCATCGCATCGGTGTGGCGATGCATGCGGTGGGCGTGAAGCCGTCGCCGCTGCAGAATCTGAAGCTGGCGGTGGAGCGTTGCCATCTGTCGGTGACGGGCACGTTGTTCGCGCCGTTCGCGAGCGGCCTCGCCACGCTGACGCCCGACGAAATGCAATTGGGCGCCACCGTCATCGACATGGGCGGCGGCGTCACATCGATTGCCGTGTTCCTCGAAGGCCAGTTGGTCCATGCCGACGTCGTGCCGATGGGCGGCAATCAGGTGACGGTCGATCTCGCGCGCATGCTCGCGGCCCCGCTTTCCGCCGCCGAACGGGCGAAGACGTTGCATGGCGCGGCACTGGGCGATCTCGAATATGGCGCGGACATCGTCAACGTGCCGCAGATGGGCGAGGACGGCGAGGAATCCGGCATGCGGGTGCCGCGCTCCATGCTCACCCGCATCATTCAGGCCCGCATGGAAGAAATTTTAGGCGAGGTCCAAACCCGCCTGCGCACCAGCGGTTTCGACGTGGCCGCCGGCCGCCGTGCGGTCATCACGGGCGGGGCCTCGCAACTGGCTGGCGTGCGCGAACTGGCGGGCAGGGTGCTCAACAAACAGGTCAGAATTGGCCGTCCGCAGGCCTTTCCGGGCCTTCCGGCCTCCTCGGCCAGCCCCGACTATTCCACGGCGGTAGGCCTCCTCATGGCGGGCGCCACCATGCCGCCAGAGGTGCTGAACCCGTACATGGCCCCCGCGGCCGAGGAAAAGCGCGAGAAAAGTTTTTTCACCCGGTTAACGGAAAGGTTACTCGGGTAAATGCAGAATTAAGGGACGTAAACAAAAACATTTGGGCGTCCATGGGGTGTCAGAGGGAAAGGAGTTTAGACGGCTAAGGAGAAAGAAGATGGCAATCAATTTCAGGACGCCCGAGACGAAAGAATTGCGGCCGCGCATCACCGTGCTGGGCGTGGGCGGCGCAGGCGGCAATGCGGTCAACAACATGATCGCGTCCAAGCTGGAAGGCGTGGACTTCATCGTGGCGAACACGGATGCGCAATCCCTCGCGCAATCCAAGGCGGAGCGGCGCATCCAGCTAGGCGCGCGCGTGACCGAAGGTCTGGGCGCAGGCGCGCAGCCAGATGTGGGCCGCGCGGGCGCCGAAGAATCCCTTGACGAGATTCTCGAACAGCTTTCCGGCTCGCATATGGTGTTCATCACCGCGGGCATGGGCGGTGGCACCGGCACGGGAGCAGCCCCCGTCATCGCGCGTGCCGTGCGCGAGCAAGGCATCCTCACTGTCGGCGTCGTGACCAAGCCCTTCGCCTTCGAAGGCGACAAGCGCATGCGCATGGCCGAACGCGGCATCGCCGAGCTTCAGAATTACGTCCACACGCTGATCGTCATTCCCAACCAGAACCTGTTCCGCATCGCCAATGACCGCACGACGTTCGCGCAGGCCTTCGCGATGGCCGACGAAGTTCTGCATTGCGGCGTGCGCGGCGTGACCGATCTGATCGTGATGCCGGGCCTGATCAATCTCGATTTCGCCGACATCAAGTCGGTCATTTCGGAGATGGGCAAGGCGATGATGGGCACGGGCGAGGCCGAGGGCGAAGACCGCGCCATCAAGGCCGCCGACGCCGCCATCTGCAATCCGCTGCTGGAAGACGTGTCGATGAAGGGCGCGCGCGGCGTGCTCATCAACATCACGGGCGGGCCCGACCTTATGCTGTTCGAAGTCGAACAGGCCGCCAATCGCGTGCGCGCCGAGGTCGATCCCGAAGCCAACATCATCTTCGGCAACACGATCCTCGACCATATGGAAGGTCGCATCCGCGTGTCCGTCGTCGCCACGGGCATCGAGGCGGAAGAGATGCGCAAGCTGCCGGAAAATGTGGAACGTCTGCGCACGGCTGCGCGGTCGGTGCCGCCGCCGTCGATTGCGCCGGGTCGTGCGTCCAACACCACCGCGTCCACCAATGCCGTTCACCGGCACATGGAAAACATCGCCGAGGAAATGAACGCGGCCCCGCCGCCGCCCATGCCCTCGCAGATCGAGACCATGATCCTCAGCCATGACGAACATGACGCGCCCGCCGAACCGCTGCCGGAGATTGTCGTCGCCCGTGCGCCGGTTCAGCAGCCGATTGCACAGCAGCGTTACGAAGCGCCCGCGCCCATCGTGCACGAAGCCGAACGCAGCCGAGGCGGTCTATTCGGCGGCTGGCGCAAAAAGCCGCGCGACGAACAAC
>DATCEI010000203.1:0-6419 GCA_036510185.1 Rhizomicrobium sp.
CATTGAATATCGTGGCGCGCCGTCAAATCAAGAAAAGCACCCCGGCACTGATTCCGTCACGCTCGCTTCGGCCTACAAAAACAAACCGACGTACGCGTGGGACAAAGATTTGACGGCTCTAAAACTGGCGCACGTCGGGAAGTAAGGCGTCAATCAAACTGTACCGCAACCGATCGTCTTGGGACCCAAGACGTGGCATCGATTTCCTGCATCGAGGACTTGGATGATAATTTCGCGGCTGCCTGACCTTACGTTCGTCAGTCGGGGCCACGCAGAAACACTTCGGCTGTCCCTCGAGGCGGCCCGTATTGCCCAGCTCGCCGGGAACCTGTCGCAAAGTCTTGCGCCAGAAACGGCCATAGGACTGGTCTTCCGGAGCAGTCCTGAGCTCGTGCTTTGGTGGTTTGCCTCGCTCTGCGCCGGATTACGCCCTCTTGTAATACAATACCCTACAATGAAGCAGGCGCAGACTTATTGGCAATCGTCCGTCCGCCACACGATTGAGGCGGCAGGATTGGGCGGCATCATTTGCGACGGCGACGTGCACCGGCATCTCGGCGGGATTGACGTCCCGATCATCGAGCAACCGCTGCCGCCCCACCGCGACGGTGACGCGGATTTCGAATTGGACGACTTCCGGATCATTCAGCTGTCGTCGGGAACAACCGGACATCGCAAGGCCGTCGAGTTCACATCGGAAGCATTGGCCCACCATGCGGCCGAATATCAAGCTGCGATGAAGCTGAGCGGCGAAAGCGACATGATCGTATCGTGGCTGCCGCTTTATCACGACATGGGATACGTCGCCTGCTTCGTCATGCCCCTGATGCTGGGTGTGCCGATCACAATGATCGATCCCGAGATCTGGGTTCGCGACAAGGCCCTGCTCTTCGAGGCGATCGAAGCTCACCGCGGCACGATCTGCTACATGCCCAACTTCGGCTTCGAAGTGATGGCGCGCGAGCGCGTTCGCGACCTCTCCAGTATCCGGCTATGGATTTCCTGCTCCGAGCCCGTGAAAGCGGCGACGACGCGCCGATTTCTCGAGGTCACTGGTACGCCGGAATCGAAATTCGCGGCGTGTTACGCAATGGCCGAGAACGTTTTTGCAGTCACGCCGTCGAGCGGCTTGAAGACGCGGAAGATCGACGACCAGATGTCGTGTCGTGCGGGCCTCCGGTTCCCGGCGTCGAGCTGAAGAGCATCAACGGCGAGATTTGGGTGCGCAGTCCCACGTCGCTCAAGGCGTATCTCGGTGGCGCGAACATAGCGGATGACGACGGATTTTATCCGACCGGCGAGGTTGCAGATGGAGAGCTTTACGTCACCGGCCGCAAGCGAGACCTGATGATTCAGGCCGGCAAGAAATTCATGCTGTCCGATGAGCGCGCAGCGCGAGGCCGGCGCGAGCCCCCTTCGTTAGTCTAAATCCTTTCGGGGTGTTCCGGATTCAAGCTCTATTTGGTACTAACACAGCGCGCGATTGATGGGATTCGTGCTCTTCCTAAGCAACTTGCTGAGACGGGCAAGGAATTCTTTTATGTGCCCAGTTACGCGCCGCAAGCAATCCAATCAGTGGGCCGGCACTTCGACTGTCTATTGTGCTGCGGACCGATGGGCTTAGTGCGAAAATTCAGCCTAGTGGAATAACCGTTAGTGTTTGCTTTTGGCGGGCCGTGCCCCCAGGCCATGGCCCGAACCGGCGACCGGGTGTTTCCGTGTCGTTTTTTTATTCTCCACCTCGTATTCGTGCTTCCCCAGCCATGCTCCGTAACGCCGTTCTATGAACCGGTGCGACGCTTTGTCGAGGGCTGGATTGCGGTGCCCTATATGGCCGGGATGCAGCAGGGTTTCGGCGTCTGCGTCGGCAAGCTTGCCGGTTGGAGTGGCCTTTGGCGGTTCCAGCGCGGCGACGATGTTACAGATTTTCCTGACCTGTCCGCGCCGGAGATCGAGCTGAAGGGCTTCCGCCGTGCGGATCGCTTCCTCAAGCGGATCGTCCATCATGTCTTCGTAACGCATGACGTGAACCGCGCGCTTATCCCAATATCGCAGTGATCGGACATAACGATCGAGAAAGGCTCCGATTTCTTCCGGCGTGTCATAGCCGCGCCAGCGCATGTGCCGCGCCGATACCAAGACATCCCGCAAATCGCGATAGCTGGTTATCGCTGCATCATAAGAAAGCTTTCGCAGGTGGCGCGGATCGTGAATTTTTACGACATGGACGGGCGCCGGATTCGTCGGGTCGTATTTCGCGATCCACGCGCCATAGACGTCGCCATAGGCGCGCTCGGCCAGCTTGCGCACAATATTATACTGCCAAGTGCTGCCAGATCGGTTTGCGCCTGCGCAGAGAAAAAGTTTTTCCGGCATTCGTCGTTCGTATCAAGCGCCGATATTTGCGGCGGTGTGTTTCGCGAACCACTCATACGCATTCGCAAGGCCCGTATGCATGTCGTATTTCGGGCGCCACCCGGCCGCAAAGAGGCGGTCGCCATTGACCTGCTTGCGGGGCGTGCCGTCCGGTTTGGTCAGGTCCTGCTTGAATTCACCTTCCCACTCAACCGCCTTCGCAATGGCCTTGGCTATGTCGTTGATACTATGGTCCTCGCCCTGTCCCACATTGATGATCTGTCCGTCCGAATATTGCTCAAGCAGGAAAGCGCAGGCATCGGCGAGGTCATCGACATGCATGATCTCGCGCCGAGGCTCGCCGGTGCCCCACATCACGACTTCTCGCTTGCCCGTAACTTTCGCTCCATGGATGCGCCGGATCAGGCCGGCGACCATGTGGCTGTGATCGGGATGGTAGTTATCGCCGGGACCGAACAGATTGGTCGGCATCGCCGAGATGTAGTCGCGCCCGTATTGGCGGCGATAGGCTTGCCCAAGTTTGATGCCAGCGATCTTCGCGACCGCATACCATTCGTTGGTCGTCTCGAGCGGACCGGTGAGGAGCGAGTCTTCGGTGAGCGGCTGTTTCGCATCGCGCGGATAAATGCAGGTAGAGCCCAGGAACAGCAGTCGCCCCACATCTTCCTCATGTGCGGCGCCGATAATGCTGAGTTCGATGGCGAGATTGTCGCGCAAAAAATCGACCGGATATGTGTCGTTGGCGAGGATGCCGCCGACCTTGGCGGCGGCAATGACGATGGCATCCGGCCGCGTGGAATGGACATGGGCGCGGGTGGCGCGTGCATCGGTCAGATCCAGCTCGCTGCGCGGGATGGTCAGCACCTCGCTCCCGCTAAGAGAGAGACGTCGCGCAATCGCGCTTCCCGCCATGCCGCGGTGGCCGGCGACCCAGATGCGTTTCCCTTTAAGTGGAAACAGGTTCGGTTCAAACACGAATTGCAACCTTTTTTAGTGGGAGGACAGTCCTAGGCAGGTTTGAAAAACCTTTTGTAACGGGAGAACCGAAGAGTCGGCGGAACAGGCGGTTTGTGTCAAGCATGAAGAAAATGGATGGTCCGGGCCGCCTGCCGCTCTCCATCAGAACGTCGTAGAAACGGGGCGCCACATGACCTCTCGACTCCGATAAATAGCTGTGCGACCACTTCGCAGCCTGTAGCAACCGGGGAAATGCATGAGATTCACGCCTGAAACGATTAAGCATCCCATTGAGCTTCCGCCCGCGACCTCGTCGGCCCCAAGCGTCATGGCGTTTTCGTTTCACAAGGGGGGCAGCACGCTCCTCTTCAACATGTTGCGCAGACTGAGCCGGAATGTGGGGTTCACTTTTTATTCGATCGACGACAAGCTTTTCGCGGACAATGTGAGCGCCATGCGCAGGCCCACTGACATTGGAGATATTTTCAACCCGACAGGGTATTGCTTTGGCGGCTTCCGACGCTTCCCGATCTATCCCATTCCGCTTCTGGATACGGCGCGCACTGTGTTCCTGATCCGCGATCCGCGGGACATGATCACGTCCCTTTATTTCTCGCTGCTGAAAAGCCATCGCCTTCCCGCTGCAACAGAAGGCGAGGGGGCGAGAGAAGAAATGCTGGCCACCCGCGCGCGGCTTGAGCAGATGGACATGGACACATTCGCGAACGAGCGTTTGCCCGGATACGTCAAGGAGTTCGAAGGCTATGCCGCGCAGGGTTTCCATTGGCGACCAAATGTCGCGACGTACCGCTATGAGGACGTGATCTTCCGCAAGCGTGAATGGATCGCGGACATTTGCGACTGGTTTGGCTGGTCCCCCCCGCCAAAAGTCGTCGATAAAATTCTCGGCGATGTGGACGTTGTACCGGATGCCGAACGCCCGGATGAACATATCCGCCAGGTGTCCCCGGGAAATTACAAGAAGCACCTGGGCGAGGGCACGGTTGAACACATCAACGGCGTGCTGGGCGAATATATGCGCCTGTACGGATATCTCGACGCCTAACGTGTCCCGATTGCCGCGCAGTCGGGTGAATCGCTGCAGGCTTCACCCGGTTGCGCTTAGCTCGACTTTCCGGCGCGCTGTGCCTCAGTCGAAGACGTGATCGGTTTTCGCCAGCACCGTTTCCCATCGGCGGACTTCGAGATGCGCGTCCGAAAGGCTCACGGTGCAGACGTCGTCGGCACCGAAAAAGCGCAAAGCGAGATACACATAGCTATGCGGCAAATTCATCGTGCATTCGAATTGTGCAATATTCGGCGAATCATCCGCGTTGCATGAAATAACTTTTCGTCCCATCACGGCGCGCGCTTCATCCAGCAACTCGACGACAACACCGGAGCCTTGCGATGCGCAGCTCGCAGTAATCTCGAGATGCACCGAGGTTTCGCTGTCCAGCGCCTTTCCCGGTAACCATATGGTTCGCTCGTATCGCGTCTTTCCCCGCTCGTTGGGGCCTGTATATTTCAGCTTAGAGGCTTCCGTCGTCACCTCAGGCGCCACGACGGGCTTGCCTAACGCAAGCCCACCACGCAGGTGGTCCGCTGTTGTCACGAAAGGTCCGTGGATCACAACGGCGTTCGGGTACTGTTTCAGCAACTCCGCTTTCGTCCAGATGTAATTGCCGTCCATTTCCGCACGTCCGGCGACATTGACGATGAAGTTCTTCAGACGAAAACGCGGCAAATTCCTTCGCGCCTGTGCGCGCGCCTGATTGGTGCTGTTTTCCGTTGCGATGGAATGCAGATAATGCTCCCAGGCACAATCATAGCAGAGGAACGTATTTTTGGTTTTGATTTGACGATGCATCCACGGCCACATGAAGCCATCAAGGAACCGCCAGTAAGCGGCTTCTCCGATGTTATAAAGCGCGTTGCCGTTGATATGCCGCGATATGATCGGGGATAATGGTGAAACGCCGCAATATTGCGTTCCTATGACCCATGCATCCGTGTTGTCGACACAAATCTGCTCGATCTTCGTCAACCAGTTCGGCGCGACCGGATAACAATCGGACTCCATCTGAAACACAAATCTGAACTCGGACTTCAAACCTTTCATCGTTTCAAAGAACAGCCAGTTCGGGCCGGCACAATTGCCGAATTCGGAAGCCTGGCGTCCCACGACGCCGCGAATATAAATGTCTTTCTCCGGCGGCAGATTGCAAAATCGAACTTCCACGCCTTCGAATGCATCGCGGATGGCGGGCGTGTTTTCGAAAGCATCGATCAACGGCTTCGACAGCCCAGCGTCTTTCTTGCAGTTGAAAGAGAAGATCAACCGGGGCCGTTTGAAACGTTCCGCTTTGCCGGGCTCCGGCACGATCGGCGGATTCTCCGTCCAAGTTTCGAGATTTTTCAGCGCCCGGGGCAATTCACCCGGAGTGAGAGGGCACACCACGGCCCCGAGTATATTTCGCAAAGGCGACTTCGAGGCTTTAGGAGCGTCCATTTTCTGTCCCAGATTTGGCGCGATATTTCTAAACACGCATTTGTAGTTGATGAACAGTTATTCACCTGTACCCCTCGTTTGTCCCGCACGCTCCAGTTGCGACGCCAAGACATCATCAGCCCGACCGGTACTACGCCCGACGGCGCTAAATGTAGCGTGCTGAATAAGAGCAAGAATTAGACCTCATCCCTTGTTTGCAGGTCAAGACCGGCTTTAACCTCGCTTCGTGACGGTAATATGCTTGAATATGCTTGCGACAAAGCGCCTCTGCGCGATTGCGACGCGTAACTGCGAAGCGCCCCGAGCGGCATCAGTATCAAGACTTTACCATCCGGCCGCGGTGCGTCGTTATGGCATTATACCCATCAATTACGGGCCTCCGAATTCGTTACACCCAAATTCTGCGGCTTGCCAAAAAAATGGAATTTCTGTCTAAACGGGAATGAGGCAGCCAGGCCGTTTTACGGTCGTAATGAGTTAGATTGGTCATGAGCGACGGTCCCAAAACAGTACGCGTGGCGATTATCGGGCTGGGATATGTCGGCCTGACCCTGGCGGTTGCGCTGGCGCGCAG
>DATCEI010000204.1:0-12550 GCA_036510185.1 Rhizomicrobium sp.
TCGCCGAAGAAGGAAAGCGCATTTACGGCGATGTGATTCCCACGAATCAGGCGGGGCGGCGCATCATCGTGCTGAAAGAACCCATCGGCGTCGTCTCCGCGATCACGCCGTGGAATTTCCCCAACGCGATGATCACGCGCAAATGCGCGCCCGCATTGGGCGCGGGCTGCACCTTCCTCATCAAGCCCGCAAGCGAAACGCCGTTGTCGGCGCTGGCAATGGCAGAACTCGCGCATCGCGCCGGCATTCCCAAAGGCGTGTTCAATGTCGTGCCGTCAAAGCGCGCGTCAAAAGTCGGGCTTGAGCTGACGCAAAATCCGCTGGTGCGGAAATTCTCGTTCACCGGTTCGACGGAGATCGGCAAGAAGTTGATGGCACAATGCGCCACGACCGTGAAGAAGGTTTCGCTGGAGCTGGGCGGCAATGCGCCATTCATCGTGTTCGATGACGCCGATCTCGATGCTGCGGCAGACGGCGCAATGGCCTCCAAATATCGCAACATGGGACAAACCTGCGTTTGCGCAAACCGATTGCTGGTGCAGGATTCGATCTACGACGCCTTCGTCGAAAAACTTTCCGCGCGCGTGGGGAAGATGAAAGTCGGCGACGGCGCGCAGGACGGCGTGACGCAAGGCCCGCTTATCAATATGGACGCGGTGGAAAAAGTTGAGCGGTTGATCGCGGACGCCACATCGAAGGGCGCGAAGATCGCCACAGGTGGTAAACGCCATGCGCTGGGCGGCACATTCTTTGAACCGACCATTCTCACCGATGTCACGCAGGACATGGCGTGCGCGCGCGAGGAAATTTTCGGACCTGTCGCAACATTGTTCCGTTTCCGCGATGACGCCGATGCCATTCGCATGGCCAATGACACAGAATATGGTCTTGCCGCTTATTTCTATGCGCGCGATATAGGCCGCGTGATGCGCGTTGCCGATGCATTGGAATATGGAATCATCGGCATCAACGAAGGCATTATCTCGACCGAAGTGGCGCCGTTCGGCGGCATGAAGGAATCCGGCATCGGTCGCGAGGGTTCCAAATATGGCATCGAAGATTTTCTGGAAATCAAATATCTCGCCATTGGCGGATTAGGGAGTTGACATGATTCCGCGTTACGCGCGTTCCGAAATGACGGCGATCTGGTCGCCGGAAGAAAAATTCCGCATCTGGTTTGAAATCGAAGCCCATGCCGCCGACGCACTGGCGGAAATAGGCGTCATTCCGAAAGACGCCGCCGCAAAGGTCTGGGAAAAGGGCCGCAACGCGAAATTCGACATCGCGCGCATCGACGAAATCGAGCGCGAGACGAAACACGATGTCATCGCGTTCCTGACACATCTTTCGGAAATCGTTGGGCCGGAAGCGCGTTTCGTGCATCAGGGCATGACGTCGTCCGATGTTCTGGACACCTGCCTGTCGGTGCAATTGCAGCGCGCGGCGGACATTCTGATTGCCGATGTGGATGCGTTGCTGGCCGCACTGAAGCGTCGCGCCATCGAACACAAAAACTCGGTCACCATCGGCCGCAGTCACGGTATTCATGCCGAGCCCACGACATTCGGCGTGAAGCTCGCGGGCTTCTACACGGAATTCCAGCGCAGCAAACAGCGGCTCATCGCGGCGCGCGAGGAGATTTCCGTCTGCGCGATTTCCGGCGCGGTCGGCACGTTCGCCAATATCGATCCGAGGGTGGAAGAACACGTCGCGGCGAAACTGGGGTTGAAAGTCGAGCCGGTTTCCACGCAAGTGATTCCGCGCGACCGCCATGCGGCCTACTTTGCGGCGCTGGGCATTGTCGCCAGTTCCATCGAACGCCTCGCCACCGAAATCCGGCATCTACAGCGCACGGAAGTTCTTGAAGCCGAGGAATTTTTCTCGGAAGGCCAGAAAGGTTCTTCCGCCATGCCGCATAAACGCAATCCCGTGCTGACGGAAAACCTCACCGGTCTTGCGCGCATGGTGCGCGCCTATGTGGCGCCTGCGATGGAAGACGTGGCGCTATGGCATGAACGTGATATTTCACATTCTTCCGTCGAGCGTTACATCGGACCCGATGCGACCATCACACTGGATTTCGCACTCGCGCGCATGACAAGCGTGATCGAAAAACTGATCGTCTATCCCGAACGCATGAAAGAGAACATGGATCGCACGCGCGGTCTCGTTCACAGCCAGCGCGTGCTGCTGGCGCTGACGCAGGCGGGATTGGGCCGCGAGGAATCCTACAAACTCGTGCAGCGCAACGCGATGCGCGCCTGGAACGGCGAAGGCGCGCTGCTCGATCTGCTGAAGGCCGACAAGGATGTGACCCGCGAACTAAAACCCGCGCAACTCGAAGCCCTGTTCGACCTTGGGTATCACCTGAAGCACGTCGATACGATATTCAAGCGGGTGTTCGAACAATAATCCGTCATGGCCGGATTTAATCCGGCCATCCATCCAAGGCGTGTCCACGCGTTGAAGAAACTCTCTTGCGCTCGCAGACGCGAGCGCGATGGGTGGCCGGGTCAAGCCCGGCCATGACGGAAAAGGAATTAGCGCTTACTTCTTCTCGTTCATCACCTGCTCAGCGGCGACGGCGAGCAACTCTTCCATCTTGCCATGGATGAAGTGATCGGAGCGGGCGATTTTCGCTGCCTCGAAATCCGCGCGCACTTTCCGGAACACGTCCTCGTCGCCCGGTTCGGCGAAGTCGGCGCGCACGACATCCTTCGCGTAGGCGTCGGCATCGGCCACACCCATCTCGGCTGCGGCCCACAGGCCCAGAAGCTTGTTACGTCGCGCCATGATCTTAAAGCGCAACTCCTCGTCATGCGCCCATTTGGACTCATAGCCCTTGCGACGGTCCTCGAACGATCCGCTCATTCATAACCCCTTGATTGACTTAAGTATTATCCGGAACTTGGGGCACAATAGCGCAATCGGCGCGCCCGCGCGACGGCACATTGAAGCACAGGCCTCCGTACTCTAAGTTGACCCTCCGACGGGGACTCACTCGCGAGCGCCCCGTTTCGCGTTTTAGGCGGGACACACTCATGAAGCGCCGGCGCATGATCTACGAGGGCAAGGCCAAAATCCTCTATGAGGGGCCTGAACCCGGGACGTTCGTGCAATATTTCAAGGACGACACCACCGCCTTCGACGCGCAGAAACGCGCCACCATCGAAGGCAAGGGCGTACTCAACAACCGCATCAGCGAATATCTGATGACGCAGCTGAACGCGATCGGCGTGCCCACGCATTTCGTGCGCCGCCTCAACATGCGAGAGCAGCTGGTGAAGGAAGTGGAGATCGTTCCGCTGGAGGTCGTGGTGCGCAATGTGGCGGCGGGTTCGATGTCCAAGCGATTGGGCATCGAAGAAGGCACGGTGCTGCCCCGCTCCATCATCGAATATTATTACAAGAACGATGCGCTACACGATCCGTGGGTGAGCGAGGAGCACATCACCGCGTTTGGTTGGGCAAGCCCGCAAGACCTCGACGACATCGTCAACCTCACCATCCGCATCAATGATTTCCTGAGCGGGCTGTTTTTGGGCGTTGGCATCAAGCTGGTCGATTTCAAACTGGAATTCGGGCGGCTGTGGGAGAACGATTACATGCGTATCGTTCTGGCCGACGAGATCAGTCCGGATTCCTGCAGGCTGTGGGACACGAACACGAACGAAAAGATGGACAAGGACCGTTTCCGCCGCGATATGGGCGGTGTGGTCGAAGCCTATTCCGAAGTCGCGCGGCGGCTGGGCATCATGCCTGAATCGGTGCAGGGCGAGAGCAAGGGACCGATGCTCGTAAAATGAAAGCACGCGTTTTTGTGACGTTAAAAAATGGCGTACTCGATCCGCAGGGCAAGGCGATCGGAAATGCGCTGCACGGCCTGGGCTTCGGCGGCGTGGGCGATGTGCGGCAGGGCAAAGTCATCGACATCGAACTTTCAGAACGCGACGAAGGCAAAGCCCGCGCGAGTCTGAAAGACATGTGCGAGAAACTCCTCGCCAACACAGTGATCGAGAAATACGAGATTGAAATTTGACGGCACGGCCAGCTTTTGATGCCATTCTGCGGCAAATGGAACCGCTCTTCGATGAGCTTGTGAGCGGCGAGAAAATTCCTTTTACACTTACAAAAAACCTTCCGACAAAGCCCGGCATCTATTTGCTGTCCGAAGGAGGCGAAGATCTTTATGTAGGACGCACAAGCAGAAATCTGCGAAACCGCATGAAAGGGCATGGAAGCGGAACGCATTTCAGCTCAACATTTGCGTTTCTACTAGCGAGACACGAAACAGGGATAGAGGCAACGTACAAACCGAAAGGAAGCCGTGAGGATTTAATGTCCGATCCCGTCTTTCGCCCCGCATTTGACCGTGCCCTTGAACGAATAAAAAAGATGGAAGTGCGCCATATCGTGATTGAAGATGACCATGTGCAGCATGTGTTCGAGCTTTATACGGCTCTTCGCTTGAATACACGCCACAACCACTTTCGGACGTCCTAGCCATGTCAATGAAATCCGCCGTTGTCGTTTTTCCGGCTTCCAATTGCGACCGCGATGCGGCGGTGGCGCTGGAAGCGATGACGGGCAAGAAGCCCGCCATGATCTGGCACGGCGACAGCGAAATGCCCGATGTCGATCTGATCGTGCTGCCGGGCGGATTTTCCTATGGCGATTACTTACGTTGCGGCGCGATGGCGAGCCAGTCGCGCATCATGCGCGATGTGAAGGCCAAGGCCGACAAGGGCGTGACGGTGCTGGGCATCTGCAACGGGTTTCAGGTGTTGACCGAATCCGGCCTTCTGCCGGGCGCGCTGATGCGCAATGCCGATCTGAAATTCGTCTGCCGGCCCGTGGGCCTTGAGGTCAACGAAACGCAAAACATTTTCGCGCGCAAATATTCGCATGGCCAGCGCGTGACGTTTCCCGTGGCGCATGGTGACGGCAATTATTTCGCCGACGACGAAACGCTCGACCGGCTGGAAGGCGAAGGCCGCGTCGTGTTCCGCTATGCGGGCGGCGACAATCCCAACGGCTCGGCGCGCAACATCGCGGGCATCCTCAACGAGAAACGCAACGTGCTGGGTCTGATGCCGCATCCCGAACGCGTGGTCGATCCGCTGCTCGGCGGCACGGATGGCCGCGGCGTTTTCGAAAGCTTGATCGAAGCGCTATCATGAATCATTTTTCGACTTCTCCCTCGCCCCCTTCGGGGGAGAGGGCCGGGGTGAGGGGGCCTTCGGCAATCAAAATCTCCTTGTACCCGCATCTAATTTCAACTTTGAACTTCAGCGTTCTGACTTTAAACATCCCCCCTCACCCTAGCCCTCTCCCCCAAAGGGGAGAGGGAATTTATGTGTGTTTCCCATGACCGCCATCACGCCTGAACTCGTCAAAGATCACGGCCTCAGCGAATCCGAATACGCCAAGATTCTGGAGCTGATGCGCCGCGAGCCAACCTTCGTGGAGCTCGGCATTTTCTCCGTCATGTGGAGCGAGCATTGCTCCTACAAATCCACACGCGCGCATCTGCGCAAACTGCCCACGAAAGCACCCTGGGTGTTGCAGGGGCCGGGCGAGAACGCAGGCGTCATCGATATCGGTGACGGTGACGCGGCGATATTCAAAATGGAAAGCCACAATCATCCGAGCTTCATCGAGCCTTATCAGGGTGCTGCCACGGGCGTCGGCGGCATCATGCGCGACGTGTTCACGATGGGCGCGCGGCCCGTTGCGATGATGAATGCGCTGCGCTTCGGCGATCCCGCGCATCCGAAAACACGACATCTGGTGAGCGGCGTGGTCGCGGGAATCGGCGGTTACGGCAATTGCATGGGCGTGCCAACGGTCGGCGGCGAGGTGAATTTCCACCGCTCCTACAACGGCAACATTCTGGTCAACGCGATGTGCGTGGGCCTTGCGCGCACCGACAATATTTTCCTTTCGGCGGCGAAGGGCGCGGGCAATCCGGTTGTCTATATCGGCTCGAAAACCGGGCGCGACGGCATTCACGGCGCCACGATGGCGTCAGCCGAATTCGACGACGCATCCGAAGAAAAACGCCCGACCGTGCAGGTCGGCGATCCGTTCACGGAGAAATTGCTGCTGGAAGCCTGCCTCGAATTGATGGCGACGGATGCGATCATCGCCATTCAGGACATGGGTGCGGCTGGCCTCACCTCGTCGTCCGCCGAAATGGCGGATAAAGGCGGCAGCGGTATTGAACTCAATCTCGATCATGTGCCGCAGCGCGAAGCAAACATGACGGCCTACGACATGATGCTGTCGGAGAGTCAGGAGCGCATGCTCGCCGTGCTGAAACCGGGCCGCGAGGCACAGGCCGAAGCCATCTTCAAGAAATGGGAACTGGATTTCGCGGTGATCGGTCTGACGACCGACACGCATCGTCTGGTCGTGAAACACAAAGGCGAGATCGTCGCCGATATGCCGGTGACGGCGCTGTCCGACGAAGCGCCGGTCTATCAGCGCCCGTTCGAACATCGCGCGCCCGTAAGTACCAATCCCAAATTCGATGCGGGCAAACCGGTTCTGGAATCGCTGGTGAAGATTCTCGGCTCGCCGGATATGTGTTCGCGGCGTTGGGTGTGGGAGCAATACGATTACTCCGTGATGAGCGACACGGTGCAATGCCCCGGCGGCGATGCGGCCGTTGTGCGCGTGCATGGTTCGAACAAGGGGCTGGCGATCACGACCGATGTGTCGCCGCGTTATTGCAAGGCAAGTCCCTATGAAGGCGCCAAACAGGCCGTCGCCGAAGCGTGGCGCAATCTGACCGCCGTGGGCGCGCTGCCGCTTGCCGTCACCGACAATCTCAATTTCGGCAATCCGGAGAAGCCCGAAATCATGGGCGAAATCGTGGGCGCCATCGACGGCATCGGGGACGCCTGCCGAGCGCTCGACTTCCCGGTGATCTCTGGAAATTGCTCTTTGTATAACGAGACGAACAGCGAAGGCATTTTGCCGACGCCCGCTATCGGCGCGGTAGGATTGTTGAAAGACGTGCATCGCATGGCGACTATCGCGTTCAAGCGCGAAGGCGATGCGATCATTCTCATCGGCGACACACGCGGACATCTCGGCCAATCGATTTATCTGCGCGAGATTGAAGGCAAAGAAGAAGGCGCGGCACCGCCCGTCGATCTCGCAGCCGAAAAGAAGAACGGCGATTTTGTGCGCGGGCTGATTGAGGCCGGGCGCATCGATACCGTTCACGATCTTTCCGATGGCGGATTTCTAGTAGCGCTTGCCGAAATGGCGATGGCCGGAAATATCGGCGCGGAGGTTGGCATCGCTGGCACAGTGGCCGAACCCGTTCCATTTTTCTTCAGCGAGGATCAGGCGCGCTACCTGATTGCGTGCCCCGCCAAGGAAGCCCACAAAATCGAAGGCGAATTGCGCGAGGCGGGCATCATTCACGCCATCATCGGCAAGACCCATACTGCCAAAACGCTGCGCGTTGCGAATGAAGGCGACGTCATGCTCGCCAAGCTCAAGCACGCGCACGAAGCCTGGTTTCCGGCCTATATGAGCGGTGGTGAATTGCCACCGACAAACTGATAGGCTCCTTCCATGGCGATGGCGGCAAGTGAAATCGAAACTCTAATCAAGGATGCGTTTCCTGACGCGGACATCCGCATCACCGCGCTTGCCGACGACAATGATCATTGGGCTGCCATGGTCACGAGTGCTGCCTTCAAGGGCAAAACCCGCGTGCAGCAGCACCAGATGGTTTACGACGCACTGAAGGGCCGCATGGGTGGCGTGCTTCATGCGCTTTCGCTGCAAACCGCTGTGAAAGACTGATTGTGAGCGGCGATCAAATTGTCCATCGTTATGCCGATGCGTGGCGGCGCGGCGATCTCGCTTCCATCGTTGCCTGCTATCACGACGAATTCACTCTGCACTATTTCGGCGACAATCCGCTTTCGGGCAATCATGTCGGCAAGGCGGCCTCGCTCGCCGCTTTGCGCGAGGTTTCGCTCAAGACCAATCGCAAGCTCCTCGAAATCACCGACGTCATGGTGGGGCCGAAGCGTTGTGCGGTGCTGGCCCGCGAGGCGTTCAGCCGCGACGGACACACCGTGGAGATCGACCGCGTGCTGATCTACACGATCAAGGACGGGCTGCTGCACGAATGCTGGGTTTACGATTCCGATCAGGCCCGCGTGGATGAGTTCCTTCGGACTCCTTGACGCCTTGCCCCCTCGCGCCTATCTCATAGAGGTCCGAAAGCCCGAGGCCCCCATGACCGCCCACGACCGCATCCAGAGTGAAGTTGCCAGCCATGATGTGCTGCTGTTCATGAAGGGCACACCCGTGTTTCCGCAATGCGGATTCTCGGCCGCGACAGTGCAGATCCTCTCCAACCTCGGCGTGAAGTTCAAAGCCATCGACGTGCTGAAAGATCCGGAAATCCGTCAGGGCATCAAGGAATTTTCCAACTGGCCGACGATCCCCCAGCTTTATGTGAAGGGCGAGTTCGTGGGCGGCTGTGACATCCTCAAAGAGATGTATGAGGCTGACGAGCTGGCGCCGTTCTTCGCCGAACGCGGCATTGTTCTGGAAAACGCTTAACCGCCAAAGTGTTTTGCCCAAACGGGCGCGATGCGCTTGCGTTGTGAAACCGCGTCGGCCAACGCGCTTACCTTCGGCAGATTTTTCGCGCGCCAGTCTTTGCCAATCGACCAGCGGCTGAACATCGCGACATAGATGTCGGCGGCGGAAAACCCGCCGGCGAGTAACCACGGTCCCGCAATCGCATTCTCGACAATCAGAAACCGTTCGCGCACGCGGTCGCGCGCTTTTGTCAGCAATTCTTTCGGATCGGAACCCGCTGGCGCGAAACGCTGCGGATAATCGACGATCTCGACCATCGGATAAACTTCCGAGGCCATGAACGCGATCCAGCGATAGCATTGCGCGCGGGCGCCGGGCGGCGGCAGCAAGCCGGAATCGGGATGGAGGTCGGCGATTGTGAGCAGGATTGCTGCGGACTCGGTAACGATCTCGCCGTCCGGCAATTTCAGCGCAGGCATTTTTCCACTTGGATTAACCGCCAGAAACGCCGATTCTTTCTGCTCGTTCTTTTCAAGCGAGACGGTGCGGAATTCATATTCCGCGCCTGCTTCGGCCAACGCGGCTTCTGCTGAAAACGCTCCCGAACCTTTGTCGCCATAAAGAACGTAAGTCATTCGCGCGCCCGAAAAAGAAAACCCGCAGAGATCATCCACGGGCGTTCTTCAATTCGCAAATCAAACGCGCGTTAGCGGGAATAGAATTCCACCACGAGGCTGGGCTGCATCTGCGCCGCGTAGGGCACATCGCCGAGCTTGGGCACGCGCACGAATTTCGCGCTCATCTTGTTGTGATCGGCATTGACGTAATCGGGCACGTCGCGTTCGGCGCTTTTCGACGCCTCGATCACCAGCGCCATGTCGCGCGCCTTGGGCGTAAGTTCGATGGAATCGCCTTCCTTCACCAGATAGCTCGCAACCGTCACGCGGCGGCCATTGACCTTCACATGGCCGTGGCTGACGAGCTGGCGTGCGGCAAACGGCGTCGGCACGAATTTCGCGCGATAGACCACCGCGTCGAGGCGGCGCTCCAAGAGGCCGATCATGTTCTCGCCCGTGTCGCCGGTCTTGCGCGAGGCTTCCTGATAATAGCGGCGGAACTGCCGCTCGGTGATATTGCCGTAATAGCCCTTGAGCTTCTGCTTGGCCTGCAGCTGCGTGCCGTAGTCGGAGAGCTTCTTGGCGCGGCGCTGGCCATGCTGGCCGGGGCCATAGGAACGCTTGTTGACGGGGCTCTTGGGACGGCCCCAGATGCTCTCGCCCATGCGGCGGTCGAGCTTGTATTTGGAAGAAGCGCGCTTGGTCATTGATCGTCCGAAAAAGTGGGATCGCGGGGAGACCCGCGAAAGGCGCGCACTATAGTCAGGCGCTTTGCGCTGTCAAATGCGGATAAGCCACGGGAAAATATTGGCTTTTTGAATCAAGCTCAACTTCAGATATGATATTTGACAGCCCGCAATCATGTCACTTGACCTTCCCGTCATAGATTGGTGTCCTCAATCTCGTTTATGGTGATTTGCATACCACTGTGCCGTTGCCAATGGCATCGGTGAGAGCTTCTGGTTCTGGGCTCCTAGGCACCATAGCTAGGATGATCTACGCAGCTGAGGATTGAAGAGAAATGTCTGGGACGGGCACGCCAGAAGAAGGTCTTCAAGCTGTTGAGGTTCTGCATATTGATACTATGGACTCGTATAAGTTCTTTGTCAGGCTTGGCGTGAACTCAGCGGAAAAATGCGACTGCCAAAAGCTATTGGAAAATATTTTCTCAGAATGCGTTCAAAAATACGGCGGCTGGGTCGCGACGAACTGGCAAGGCGATGGCGGCCATGCATTTTTTCCCGCACGTCTGCAAAGTGGCAACAGTGTAAAGGCAGCGAAGGAATTCATTTCCAAATTACCTATTCTGGCACGTCAAACGACTGCGATCGTTGGCCATCAAGGCTCCGAACCCGGCATATCTACTCGACGGTTTCGGGTAAAAGCACACTTCGCAAATGTTTATCTAGCGGGGGGCGATTCGAGATTCGATGCGGCGCCAGCCGCCGAGTTCGACGCATTTATAAAATTCGAAAAGCAATTGGCTCCCGTCCCTGATGAACTTTTTATTACCGATCAGCTGAAAGACCAACTCGGAAGCTCCGCAAAACAACAATTTAAAGAATATCGGAAAAAGCAAGCTTACGGCGCACTGCAAACTGCCGTGCATCATTTAACTGCTCAGCCCATAGAGCATGCCAGAAAGATTCTGGACGTTCAGCGTCCCCAAGATCTCACCGATAGCGAATGGCATTATCTTCGTACCCAGATCGCAGCGCAAAAACTCAACGTAGCTGCACGAAATTCCATAACTGCAGGCTTGATTGATTTTGTTTCTGATCCGAAAAACAACGGCCAGATCACTCATGACATAGTGAGAAGGCTCACGCTCACGGCACTCTATGACTATCTCAGGGTTGTCTATCCGCTACATGAGTTTCATCTCACGGTTTGGAATTCCATTGAGATAGACGGGCAGATTTACTTGTCCAATGTCGCTTCATATCCGGATAGCGCGGTAACGCATGAGCGGCGGGTGAAAGCGAATGATATGCGGTATCAAGTAGTTCGGACCTTCCAAACGTGCAACCCATCAGTCACCAAATGCGTCAGCGAAGCACGGATAGATGGGAGTTGGATTGATTTTGACGACGCCCAAGCTGACCACTCTCGAGGACTTAACTCGGCGCTCGAAATACCGATTTATATGAGGGTTAACAGAACCGGCAAAAAGGAACCCTTAGGCGTCCTGAGCCTCGATTCCGACAAACCTGACCTGTTTGTTAGGGAAGAACTAGACCTTTTGACCGACGATCTTATCGGTTTCCTTGCAAATTTGGCCCTTGCGGAGCATATAAGAATCACCCCACTGGGAAAGCTGGCTGACCCATGACAGAGAAAGAGGAAGCCGCGCTGCGGCAGGAAGTGATTCGCAGCCACGCGAATACCTCAATTGCGATCTTGGAGAAGGCATTCATTCGGAACGGTTCGGGTCGTTACCTCACCCTTCGAACCGATGATCTGGGCCTCGCGCTCCGGGCGGTCGGTCTCTTCGCTGCCGACGACACTAAAATTCCCTAAGCGGTCTGTCGGTTTTTCTTGTATCGGCGAAACTTCGGCAGCGCCGCAGCTCAGACATCTTTGGTTTCCAGTTCGGCGAGTTCGGCTTCGATCTCTTTCAGAATGACCTTGAGTTTGGCGCGCGCGCTTTCGGCGGCTCCGCTGGGACGATACGAACCGATGGATAGCTGTTTCTTTATGAGGGCGCGGGCCTTCAGCAATTCCTCCCGGCTCATTTGTTCCTGGGCGTCATCGGGCATGTTTGGCTGCCTGCTTCCTGAGCCTCATGGGCTTAAAATACTATCCCGCGCCGGATATAGAGAAAGCCCACACCAGCGGGCGTGGCGGAATGGTAGACGCACCGGACTTAAAATCCGTAGGGCCGTAAGGCCTGTGCCGGTTCAAGTCCGGCCGCCCGCACCAGCCCCAAATCTCAGGCCGTTCATTGCAAAATTCCGGCTTGACTAATTCATAACTCTACAGTTATGAATCGAGCATGCACACCGCACCCGACGCTCTGTTCAAAACTCTTGGCGATCCGACTCGCCGGGCGATTTTTGAGCGGTTGGCGCGCGGGGGCGAGCAGACCGTTTGGATGCTGACCAGCGAGTCCGGCGTCTCGCAGCCGGCCGTGTCCAAGCATCTGGGCGTGCTCAAACTCGCGGGCCTTGTGCGCGACCGGCGCGAGGGGCGCGAAACCCACTACCGCGCCGAACCGAAAGGCCTCGCCCCGCTGGTCGGCTGGATGAGCCTCTATGGTGCCTTCTGGCGCGAACGGTTCGACAAACTCGAAGACCTTTTGAACAGGATGGACCAATGACCGCGCGTTCCATTGTCATCGAAAAAGACATGCCGCA
>DATCEI010000205.1:0-3361 GCA_036510185.1 Rhizomicrobium sp.
CGCTGGCCTGGTACGCCTTCAAACAAAAAGACGAAGTCGCCGCCAAGGAAAAAGCAGCGGAAGACAAAACCCGCACCGATGCCGCGCCGAAAGAAGAACCGATTTCCACCGCACTCGCGCTCGATCTATTGCGCGTCGAACTCGGTTACGGATTGCTGCCGCTGATCAACGATGTGAAGGGCCAGCGCATCACCGATCAGATCAAGGCGTTGCGCCGTCAACTGGCGCAGGAAATGGGCTTCGTGATGCCCAGCGTGCGCATTCTCGACAATATGCAATTGGGCGCGAACGAATACTGCATTCGCGTCAAGGAAGTGGAATCCGGTCGCGGCGAATTGTTCCCCGGCTCGCTGCTTGTGATGGATCCGCAGGGCCGCCCCATCGACCTGCCCGGTACGCACACGACAGAACCGGCATTTGGCCTGCCCGCGACATGGATTTCGCAGGCGATGCGCGAAGAGGCGTCATTCCGCGGGCTTACCGTTGTCGATCCCGGCACGGTGCTGACCACACATCTGACCGAAGTGCTCAAGCAAAATATGAGCGAGCTTCTGTCTTATGCCGAAACGAAAAAGCTGCTGGACGATCTGCCGCCCGAACAGAAGAAGCTTGTGGACGAACTCATACCTTCGCAGATCGCGATCACGGGCGTGCAGCGCGTGCTGCAAACGCTGCTGGCCGAGCGCGTGTCCATCCGCGATCTGCCTGCGATCCTCGAAGGCATCGCCGAAGCCGTCGGTCACACCAAGAACGCGCTTTATATTGCCGAGCATGTGCGCGCGCGGCTGGCACGCCAGATTTGTCATCAGCATATCGCGCCCGGCGGTTACCTGCCGCTCATCGCGCTGTCGCCGGCATGGGAGCAGACCTTCGCGGAATCGATTGTCGGACAAGGAGAGGAACGCCAATTGGCGATGGCGCCGTCGCAGCTTCAGCAATTCATCCAGACCGTGCGCATCCGCTTTGACGAAGCAGGCCAGAACGGCGATGTGCCCGTGCTGCTGACAAGCCCGCAGATCAGGCCTTTCGTGCGCTCCATCGTGGAGCGCTTCCGTTCGCAGACCGTGGTGCTGTCGCAAAACGAAATCCACGCCAGCGTGCGGCTGCGCACATTGGGTCAGGTGTAGTCGATGCGGCTGAAGACATTCATCGCGAAAGACATGCAGGAGGCGCTGGCGTCCGTGCGCGCGGAATTGGGGCCGGAAGCGATCATCGTGTCGCGTCAGCGCACCAGGAACGGTGGCATGATGGTGCGCGCAGCCATCGACGACGCCGCGGAAGATGCAAACGCCGAAGACGTGGCGGCAACGCTCGCCGAACCGCAGGGCACAACGGAATCACAACCGCTCAATTTCGAGGATGCCTATCGCGCCGGCATTGCGCGGCGGCTGCGCGGCGAGGCGCCGGAAAAGAAAAACGTCTCACGCAATTTCAATCGCGCGGAATTGTTGGCGATCCTGCATGCCCATCGCGCGCCCGAAACAATATCGCATGCGATGGCGCAGGCGGCAGAGAAATGCGGCCTGCCGGACATGACGCTGGCGCTGGCGGCTGCGTTCGACACGCGCATGAAAAGCGCGCCGCTGGATTTCACGAAGCTGAAAGGCATTCTGCTTGCGGGCGTGAACGGCGCGGGCAAAACGGCGGTGGCGGCAAAGATTGCGGCCCATGCGCGGCTTGTGGCACGCGACGTCACGCTGATTGCGGCGGATGCCGAAGGTGCCGGCGCCGTGGCGCGGCTTGAAACCTTCGCCGATCATCTCTCCGCCAAAATCGTTGTGGCCGACACCGCCGAGGCGCTTGCTAAAGCGTTCGCCGAAGCGATTTCCAAGAACCACGTCGCCATCGCCGACACGGCCGGTTTCGATCCGCGCAATCCAAAAGCGCGCACGGCGTTTGCGGCACTCGCCACCATCGAAGGCATCGAAACCATCGGCGTCGCGGCGGCGACATCGGACGCCGAAGACACGGGCGAAACCGTCGCCGCATTGAAATCTGCTGGTGCAACGCGCCTCATCGTCACCTGTCTCGACATGACGCGGCGTTACGGCGCGCTTGCGAGTGCAGCGGCACAAGGTATCGCGCTCGCCCATATCACACGCTCGCCCTTCATCGCGGGCGGGCTTGAAACGCTGACGCCGCTTTCGCTTTCGCGCCTGCTGATCGAAGCGCGCAACAATCCCGACCGCGCGGGCACGCAATGATCGGCCCCCGCATCACCGCCATCGGTTCCGGCAAAGGCGGCACGGGCAAAACGCTCATCGCCACAAGCCTTGCCCATGCGCTGGCGCAAGGAGGCGAGCGGTTGCTGCTCTGCGATTGCGATTTGGGGCTTTCCAACGCGGCGATTCATCTGGGCCTTGGTCATGGCGGCGATTTGCCCGGCGTGATTTCCGGCTCACGCAGGCTGGACGAAGCGGTCGTCTCCATGCGCGGGCGTTTCGATCTGCTGGCCGCACCGGCAGGTTCCGGCGCGCTTGCCAATTTGAATGAGCAAAGTGCGGCCAAGCTGCTTTCGGTACTGCGGGCTGCGAATGTGTATGATCGCATCATCCTCGATCTCGGTGCGGGCGTGGACGCGACCGTGATGTATTTTGCAAGCCGCGCCGATGAGACGCTGCTTGTAATGACTCCCGATCCTGCCTCGCTGACCGACGCCTACGCCTTCACGAAACTAATGCTGCGCCGTTGCGCGCGGACGCCGGAAGTGATCGTCAACATGACGGAGAGCGATGCGGGCGCGCGCCGGACAGCCGACAGCCTGATCGCCGCGTCAAAGAATTTCCTGAAGGTCGCGCCACTTTATCTAGGACGCATCCCTCGCGATGCGCGCGCGGCGGAAGCAGTGCGCCGTCAACAACCGCTGCTCTCGCTTTATCCGGAAAGTCCTGCGGCTAAAGCTATCGGTTCCATTGCGCAAGGATTGAGGCTTCGCAGAAATCCGGCGCAGGCTGTGCTGTCGATTTAAAACGATTTGGATTGAGCCTATCCACATTTCTGTCATGGCCGGCCCCCCCGGCTCGCGCGAAGCGCGACCGGAGGACAAGATTTACTATCCGGCCATCTATCCGATGCGTGTCCACGAATCGAAGGGAGTCTTTTGCGCTCGCCGACGCGAGCGCGATGGGTGGCCGGGTCAAGGCCGGCCATGACGGCTTTAATTCAACTCGACCCAAAGAGATTCTAGTGGCCCTGTTTTTTCTTGCCGCGATTATCGACCGCAAAACGCCCCGGCCCGATCCCGACAATAAATAGCAGCGCACCGGCAATCGCGATGTCGCGCGCGAAGAGTTCGTAGGCCGCCTGATGCGCGGCCGGATCGTCGATGTGCCAGAAATCCTGCATCATGATCGCGGCGGCC
>DATCEI010000206.1:0-4270 GCA_036510185.1 Rhizomicrobium sp.
GAGCCGCTATGGTCCCCGTTCCAGGAACCATGGCCGTCGTGGCCGCCCCATGAGCCGTGACCGTTCCAGCCATGGCCATCGCCAAAGCCGTGCAGGTGTCCGTCCCAGGTGCCGCCGTTGTGGAAGGTGATGTGGCCCGGCATGGCGCCGTGCCATTCATTCTGGTGCCAGTGACCGCCTGCCCAGAACCAGCGGTGCCCGCCCCAATAACGCCAGCGGAACGGGCCGTGATACCAGGCACCGCCGAAGAAGATGGGATCGTAGAAATACGCCCCACCGCCATAGCCGCCACCGCAAGCATACGGATCGTACCAGGGGCTGTAATAATCGCAGTAGCGATAATACGGCCCTCCACCATAGTAACCGGGGAAACCGATTCCGATTCCCACGGACACGCCTGCGTTCGCCGGCGCAGAAGCGGCCAGAGCCGTACCTGCTGCAAGAGCGGCGCCGAGCGCGATCTTTGTCAGCTTCTTCATGTTGTTCACTCCTTTGTTCATGCCCTTGTCCCTGCATGCGATATTAGGCAGAGCGGCTGAACCCAGCATGAACAACGCTTGCAGAATTAACTAGTTTCAGGGAGCGTCGATCCCGCGAAGTGCGAAGCGGTTCGCGTCAGATCGCGCGACCATTCAAGCAGACCGCCCGCGGGCCTCGATTGGCCAAATGGATTCAAGGGTTTCGCCGCGCACGGCATGATAACAATCATAGAGATTGACCGTGGGATCGCAGTGCGGGACCACGCAGGACACGACATCTTTCGGCCTTAATTGGCGGCCGCCCGGCGGATAGATGATTCCGCCCTGCTCATCGCCATAGAAGAAGTAGTTCGCGCCGTCCGGTGCGCCGCGCGCAATCGCGGGCGAGCCTGCATCGGTGGCGAAGGTCTTCAATCCCGCATCGGTGGTGGCGAGGCCATCGCGATGCGTGCTGATCACCGTCGTTTGCACGAACAGCGACGTTTCAAACGGCGGCGTGTCGCCGGGTTTCGTCCACACGTCGTTATATTGCTTGTCCATGAAGATGTAGGAGCCGGCCTGCAATTCGTTCAGCACGCGAGCATCGGGATCGATGTCGAACGTGCCCGTGCCGCCGCCGGAAATGATTTTGCAGCCGAGGCCACGCGCGGTGAGCGCATCGCGAAATTTCGCCAGTTCATCCAGCGCCGCCAGCGATTGCGCGCGGCGTTCGTTCGGCGATTCCATATGCTGCACATGGCCCGCATAACATTGCAGCCCCGCATATTCGAGGCCGTTCGATTGCGCGATCTGTTCGGCCAGCGCCAGCGCATCCTCGCCCGGACGAATACCCGTGCGCCCCATGCCCGGATCGATGTCCACGAGAATTTTCAATGGCTTTCCAGTTGCGCGCGCGGCTTCATTGAGCTGCGCTGCAATTTCCGCATCGTCGCAAACAGCGATGAGAGACTTCACTTTCTCATTGAGCGCCACAAGCCGCGCAATGCCCGCATCCGTCACAACCGGCGACGTGATGAGAATGGACTCAATTTCGCCCGTCGCACTCAGCGCCTCCGCCTCGCCCAGCTTCGCAACACAAATCCCCACCGCACCCGCCGCCATTTGAAGTTTCGCGATCTCGATGCTCTTGTGGGATTTCGCATGCGGCCTCAGCGCAATGCCTCGCGCCTTCGCGTGGCTCGCCATGCGCGCGATATTGCGTTCCAGCACATCGAGATCGATCACCAGCGCCGGCGTCTGCAACAACGCAAGCCCACCCGGCACACCGATCAGTCCTTCATTGAGCCAAGCCATTAAGGTACCACGCACCAAAGCTGGGATTCCCCTTCTCTCTTACCCTGTCATCGCCCGGCTTGTCCGGGCGACCCAATTTGTTTTTCCGGAAAAGGAAAATGGATTGCCCGGATCCTTCGCGAAAAGCTCAGGACTGGGCAATGACGGAAAGAGGGCCGGAAGCTATTCCGGTCCCGGCTCCCAAATTTGCGATTAAGTCGCATTTACAAATACTGTCAGCTGTGCGACGTTCCATGGCGGCCTCGGGATGGGGAGACACGCCATGCGCCACCTTTTCACGCTTGCGCCGCTCGGCGCCCTGACGGCGATTGCCGCCTCGACCCTCTACCTCGCCGCCCTCATGGCGCGGCGCGATGGCGTGAAGGCCATCGTTCTTCCGTCCGGCGATGACGCGCATGCCTTCATCGGCGGTGTCTTCAAGGTCTTCATCGTGCTGGGCGCCGCGTTCTGCGTTGCCTACGCGATCAACCCGTCCGTCACCGCCTGGCTCGGCCCGCTCGACTGGCTCGTTTCGCCCGCCGCCGCGTGGACGGGCCTCGCGCTGATGGCGCCCGGCACGGTGCTTGTCGTTGCCGCCCAACTTGGCATGGGCAAGTCGTGGCGCGTGGGCATCGACCGCGAGAACCGCACGGGCCTTGTCAGCACAGGCCTCTATCGCTTCTCCCGCAATCCGATCTATGTGGGAATGATCATGATCGTGACGGGAGTCTGCCTCGTCGCGCCCAATGCGGTGACGCTTGCGATGCTGGCTGTCGTGACCGTGACGGTCTCAACGCAAGTACGGCTGGAAGAAGAATATCTTTCCCGCATGCATGGCGCGGCCTATGCTGCGTTCCGCACGCGCACGAGACGCTGGATTTGAAGACATATTATTCACCCGCGCATCTGGGCCACGCACCGCAAGAGGAATTCGAAGGCGGACGCCTCACGCCCGCCGTCGAGATTCCCGAACGCGCGGAGCGTGTGCGTGCGCGCATCGAACAACGCAAGCTTGGAACAATCGAAACGCCCACGGATTTCGGCGCTGCGCCGCTGCTGCGCGTGCATGATGCGGCCTTCGTGGAATTCGTTTCCAGCGCGCATGATCAATGGCGCACGCGTTACGGTCCCGATGCGCCGCCCGCGATTCCATCCGCCTGGCCCGCGCGCGGATTGCGAAGCATACGCGACGGCGACATCGAAGGCAGGCTCGGCGCCTATGCCTTCGACACGGCGACTCCAATCTTGAAAGGCACATGGGAGGCAGCATCCGCAGCCGCGAATGTTGCGTTGTCGGCGGCACAAGCAATTCATAACGGTGAGCAATCCGCGTTCGCCCTCACCCGCCCGCCCGGCCATCACGCCAGCCGCGATATTTTTGGCGGCTATTGCTATCTCAACAACATCGCGATTGCGGCGCAATGGCTGGCGGACAAGGGTTTGCGCCCCGCGATCCTCGACGTCGATTATCATCACGGCAACGGCACGCAATCCATTTTCTACGACCGCGCGGATGTTCTGTTCTGCTCCATCCACGCCGATCCGATATTCGCTTATCCGCACTATTTGGGTTTTGCCGATGAGCGCGGAAGCGGTGGGGGCGAAGAGATGAATCTCAATCTGCCCTTGCCGCGCGGGACCGCTTGGCCGGATTACGTCCAAACGCTCGACGCCGCGCTCAAACGCATCGCCACTTTCGGGCCGGATGTATTGCTGGTCTCTCTGGGCCTGGACACATTCGAAGATGATCCGATCTGTCAGTTCAAATTGAAAACTGAAGATTATCTGCGCATGGGCGAAACGCTGGCGCGCGCGAAACTTCCCACGCTGTTCGTGTTCGAAGGCGGCTATGCGCTGGATGCGCTGGCTGAAAACACGGTCAACGTGCTGGAAGGGTTTTCAGCCTAACCGTCATGGCCGGATTTAATCCGGCCATCCATCCGGCGCATGTCAATGCGTCAGAGAGAATCTCTTGCGCTCGCCGACGCGAGCGTGATGGGTGGCCGGGTCAAGCCCGGCCATGACGGGTGTGAAATTTATTCCGCAGCCGGTGTCTCGCTCGGTTCCGTTTCCCGGTTCTCCCGATGCAGGCGATCCAGCACGCGGCGCATGGCGGTTTTCACATTTACTGTCACTTCGCCGGTTTTGAATTCATGGGCGATTGCTGCTTCCACGCGCGCGGCAAACGCATCGACGCTGTAATGTTCCGGCGGATTGTGGGTTTCGCCATCCTTCGTATCGAGCACGCTGTAAAGCCCGATCTTCTCGTCGAGATGGCGGCCCCATGCCAGCGTCTTGTAGAGCAGCGCCTCATCGCGCCGGTTTTTGAACACGATATCCACCGCGCCCGCGATCAACGCAATCGGCATCAGCATGAAATTGTGCAGATTGCCCAGCAGCAACTTCACCTGCAGCATCGCTACATCGCGAACGATTTTCCAGCGGGGATGCGGTCGTGATGCCATGGTCAATACGGAACGCCGAGCGCGTTGCAAAGGAATTTCATCAGCGGGCTTGCG
>DATCEI010000207.1:0-2977 GCA_036510185.1 Rhizomicrobium sp.
AAAATGCGCGAAACGAGGGATGCCGCAGCGAGATGATAATGCGCGCGCCGGAATTGTAATCCCGCAATCTTTCGAGGGCATGCGGCCAAAAAAGCGTGATGGGCGTCGCTTCGCCGCGCAACACCGGTTGCGGGCAATTCCAGTCGAAATGCCGGTGCAGCTGCTCGTAATCGGGTGCTGCCCAGGATATCGCCTCGTTGTCGAAAAAATGCAGCTCTTTTTTCGCCGGCATCTGGATGGCGGGATGATCCCGCAGATAACGGTAGAGCGCCGAGGTGCCGCCCTTTTGTACGCCAGCGATGAAGAATTGCACAATTCGGGACAAGAAGAGTTAGCCCCCCGAATTTTCCACAATATCTTGCCGCGACTCCGCCTCGCGTTTGATGCGGGCGATGAAGGCGTCGATGGACATGGCGCCCAGATCCTTGCCGGAGCGCAGGCGCACGGCGACTTTGCCTTCCGCCGCCTCGCGCTCGCCCACGACCAGCATGTAGGGAATTTTCTGCAATTGCGCGTCGCGGATTTTCTTCTGCATGCGCTCGGACGTCGTGTCGATGTCCACGCGCAGGCCTGCCGTGCCGTTGATCACTTCGGCTGCGAACAGCGCGTCTTTCACCTTGTGCGCGTAGTCATTCGCCTTCTCGCTGATCGGTACGACACGCGCCTGAATGGGCGCAAGCCAGGTCGGGAACGCGCCCGCATAATGTTCGATCAGGAACGCGGTGAAGCGTTCATGCGTGCCCAGCGGCGCGCGATGAATGACATACACGGGATGCTCAGCCCCATCCTCGCCGATGTAGGTAAGTCCGAATGTCTGCGTGGCGAGGAAATCGAGCTGGTTAGTGGAGATGGTATATTCGGTGCCGATGACGCTGCGGATCATGAAATCGATCTTGGGTCCGTAGAACGCGGCTTCGCCTTTCGCCTCGGTGAATTTGTAACCGGACTCCGTCATCGCGGCGCGAATGATCTCCAGTGCGTCGAGCCATTTCTGCGGCTCGTCCACATATTTGTCGAGCTTGTCGAGATCGGGCAGCGAAAGCCGCATGTAATAATCCTTGATGCCCATCAGATCGTAATAACGGGCATGAAGGCGCATGACGCGGATGAATTCATCCTTCGCCTGATCGTAGCGGCAATAGATATGCGCGTCGTTCATGCAGAAGCCGCGCACGCGCATGAGGCCGGACAATCCGCCCGACGCTTCGTAGCGGTAATCCTGCCCATATTCGGCCAGCCGCAACGGAAGCTCGCGATAGGAATGCCGCGTCGCGAGATAGATGATGTGATGATGCGGGCAATTCATCGGCCGCAGATAATAATTTTCGCCATCGACATCGAACGGCGAATACATGCCTTCGGTGTAATAGGGCAAATGGCGCGAGCGATAATAAAGCGCTTCCTTGGTGATATGCGGCGTCGCCACGCGGCGATAACCGTCCTTGCGTTCTTCCTGCAGCGCGAGGAATTCCAGCTCCTGACGGATGACCATGCCGTTGGGCATCCATAACGGCAGGCCAGCGCCGACATCCGGCGAGAAGGTGAACAGTTCCAGCTCGCGGCCAAGTTTGCGGTGATCGCGTTTCTCCGCTTCTTCGAGGCGATGCAGATACGCCGCGAGTTCTTTCTCGTCGCGCCATGCGGTGCCGTAGATGCGTTGCAGCTGCGCGTTCTTCGCATCGCCGCGCCAGTACGCGCCCGCGATCTTGGTCAGCTTGAACGCATCGCCGATGCGGCCGGTCCAAGCGAAATGCGGCCCACGGCAGAGGTCGTGCCAGTCGCCGTGATAATAGACCGTCACGTCTTCGTCCGCAGGAATGTCGCGGATGATCTCGGCCTTGTAGAGTTCGCCGATCTTTTCGAAATGCTTGATGGCCAGATCGCGCGGCACTACTTCGCGGCGCGTGGGCACATCGGATTTCACGATCTCATGCATGCGTTCTTCGATGCGCGCCAGATCGTCGAGCGTGAACGGTGTATCGCGCGCGAAATCGTAAAAGAAACCGTCTTCGATATTCGGGCCGATGGTGACTTGCGTACCCGGATAAAGAAGCTGCACGGCCATCGCCAGAACGTGTGCTGCGTCGTGGCGGATCAGCTCCAGCGCTTCCGGGTCTTTGCGCGTGATGATGCGAATTTTCGCGTCGGCTTCAAGCGGGCGGAAAATGTCCCAGAGCTTGCCATCCACCTCGATGGCCAGCGCGGCTTTGGCGAGGCCCGGCCCTATGGCCGCGGCAACATCCGCGCCGGTCGCACCTCGCGCAAAATTCATTGCCTTGCCGTCGGGCAGGGTCACGGTCAGTTGAGGCGCGTCCACGGCGTAAATCCCTGTAAAATCAACGTGGCGGACCATCATCCGCCGCCCCGGCCCAAGTCAAGGTTCAGGCCACGTTCAGGAAGAAAGGCCTATCCGGGTCGCGCAAGTCTGCCGAAATGGATAGAATCCCCGGCAGAACTGCTTCGTTTGAGGTTTCGATGTTGCGTATTGCGATTCCGTCTTTTGCAGCCTTGCTTATAGCGGGGAGCGCCTATGCAGCGCCCGCGCCCGACAGCGCCGATTCCGTGCTGAAGGATTGCGGGGCTGCCAGCCTTCCGCCCGATCAGGTCGATTCCTGTCTGGAGCGTACCCGCGTGCTGGACGAAACCAATCCCTCTCCGGCGCTGCAATCGCTGGAAGTGAAGCTCAGCCAGATGGAGGCGAAACAGCCGCCGCGCGCGCTCAACGCCAGCGCGCCGCCGCCGCCGGACCAGTCCGACGAGGTGCAGGAGGTCGGCCCGCCCGACACGCCGCCGCCCGATCAGGTGAAACCGCTGGATCAGGGCAGCAGCCATGTCGATGCCAATGGCCGCGACACCTCCGACGACGATATCGATCCGAGTGAAGGCCCGCCAACCGATGCCGAAATGCACCCCTATAGTCAGGATGCTCCGGCGGGCGGGCGAAACTAACATGACGGCGATACGTTCCCATCGCGGG
>DATCEI010000208.1:0-13213 GCA_036510185.1 Rhizomicrobium sp.
CGGTGATGGGCGTCGGCGGCGGCTTCATCGCCGTGCCCGCGATGATCTATATGCTGCGCATGCCCGCCAATGTCGTGATGGGCACCTCGCTGCTGCAGATTCTGTGCGTCACCGCCGTGACCACCGTGTTGCAGGCGACAAACAATTATTCTGTCGATATCATGCTGGCACTGTTCCTCATCGTGGGCGGGGTGATCGGCGCGCAATTCGGCGTGCGGGCGGCGGCGCATTTCCGCGGCGAGCAATTGCGGCTGCTGATGGCCATTCTGGTGCTGGGCGTGGGTTTGCGATTGCTGGCGGGTTTGGTGATCACGCCGTCCGATCTTTATTCCGTCGCGGTGGGTGGGCCATGAAGCGCGCGCTTCTTGCGTTTCTTCTCATGTGCGCGCCCGCGCAGGCCGAAGATCTCGTATCGGGGCTTTCGCAAGACCAGATCCAGATCACCTCAAACTACACCGGCACCGACATCGTCGTGTTCGGCGCCATCGAGAACGCAGGCAACACGCCCGGTCCACAGGATGTGATCGTCGTCGTGCGCGGACCCGACACGACAATGGTTGTGCGCGCGAAGAAACACGTCGCGGGCATTTGGGTGAATGCGAACCGCGTGCTGCTGAACGGCATGCCGTCCTATTATTTCCTCGCCAGCACGCGGCCGATTGCGGCGATTGCGCCGACGACGACGTTGCAAGGCTATGGCCTTGGCCTCGAAAATTTGCAGCCGAGTTCGACCAATACGAAAACGCCGCAAATCGCAGAGCCATATTTGCAGGCGCTGATCCGCCACGAACTCATCACGGGCCTTTATGACGAGGATTCCGACGGCGTGGAATTTTTAAGCCCCTCGCTGTTCCGCGCCCGCGTGCCCGTGCCCGCATCGGTTCCGCGCGGCGAATATAACGCGCAAGTGTTTCTGCTGCGCGGCGGCACGGTGGTGAGCGCGCAATCGACGCCGCTGTTCGTGGATCAAACTGGGCTTGAGCGCCGCCTCTACAATCTCGCGCATGAACAGCCGCTGCTTTATGGATTGTCGGCCGTCGCGATGGCGATGGTACTGGGCTGGCTGTCTTCGGTGATTTTCCGCCGCAGCACGTGAAGCCCGCCACGCGCGGCCACCGCATACACGCGGTCCGTGCCCAACGCATAAGCGAGAAACGATTCCGCAAATAGCGGGTTGAACGCGACATCGCGCATGTCGAGACCACCCGTGTACGCACCGAAGGACGGCATCACGAGACGCACACCATCGGTGAGAAAACAACGCCGCCTGAGCGTACGCCCGCGCCGCGTGACGCTGGTGCAGGGATGCAGATGCCCCGCGACCTCACCGGTATGTTTTCCCGCTTGCGGTTCATGCCGGAACAGCAAGCCACCGATGGCAATTTCGGCATAAACGCGCCCACCCAGAACCGACGGCGACGACGCATCGTGGTTGCCTTCGATCCATATCCATTCGCAGACGCTCATCAATTGCGTGAGTTGCGCGCGCGATTGCTCATCGATCCGCGATGGGCCATCGCCATCGTGAAACGAATCGCCCAGCGAAATCACGCGCGAAGGCCTGTGCCGCGCAACCAGCGCCACAACACGCGAAAGCGTTTCGCGCGTGTCATAAGGCGGCAGCATGGAACCGCGCCGCGCAAACGAGGAACCTTTTTCGAAATGTAGATCGGCGAGGACAAGCGTGCCTTCCGCAGGCCAGTAAACCGCGCCTGCCGGATCGAGCAGCAGCG
This sequence comes from Rhizomicrobium sp., assembly GCA_036510185.1. Taxonomy (GTDB): domain Bacteria; phylum Pseudomonadota; class Alphaproteobacteria; order Micropepsales; family Micropepsaceae; genus Rhizomicrobium. The sequence goes on from DATCEI010000208.1 coordinate 1,734, forward strand.
TTTCCCCGTTCACGATCACGCGCATGTCAGACACGCATGGCCTCCTTCACGAGCGCGGCCTCGGTTTCACGTAAGATATCCTCATGCGCTTCGCCCGCCACCATCTCCTTGCTTATTTCAAGAAGTGCGGGCACCGCAAGCGGCGACACGCGATCCAGCCGCTTGACGACAATATGCCCCTTCACGCGCGCAAGCATTTCGGAAAGCCGCGCAATATCGAGCAGGCCGGACGCGGCGTCCGCATAGGTCGCGCGCAACAGAATATGATTCGGTTCATGCGCGCGCAGCACATCATAAATCAGATCGGATGAGAACGTCATCTGCCGCCCGGTCTTCTCCTGCCCCGGATGACGGCGTTCGATCAGCCCCGCGATGATCGCGCAATTGCGGAAAGTGCGTTTATAGAGCGCGCTTTCGGCAAGCCACGCGTCGAGATCATCGCCCAGCATGTCTTCATCGAAAAGCCGGTCCATGTTCACGCCGCTCATGTCACGCAATGCCCATACGCACAGCGCATATTCGTTGGCAACAAATCCAAGCGGACGCATGCGCAAACGCTCCAGCCGCCGCGTCAGCAACATGCCCAGTGTCTGATGCGCAAGCCTGCCTTCGAACGGATAGCAGACGAGATATTCTTTCGACCCACGCGGAAATGTTTCCACGAGCAATTCACCGGGACGCGGCAGCACAGAGCGCAATTCCTGAATCCGCAACCATTCGCCAACGGGATGCGGCAGCTTTTTCCAGTTCTCCGGATGCGCCAGCATTTCGCGCACGCGGCTCGCGAGAAACGTCGAAAGCGGAAATTTGCCACCATTGTAAGACGGGATTTGCGCTTCGGGGTCTTGCGTGCGCGTAACGTAAGCGGCGTTTTCGCGAATGCCTTCGAAGCGCAGCACCTGACCCGAGAACACAAACGTGTCGCCGGGCGCAAGACCTTCCAGAAAATATTCCTCCATGCGCCCCAGCGTGCGCCCGCCGGCGCCCACGGGCTTGCCCTTGCCCTGAAGCTTCACGTCGAGCATAGGATCTTCCACAATCACGCCCGCATTGAGGCGATATTGCTGCGCCGTGCGCGGATGGGCGATGCGCCACAATCCGTCAGGCGTGCGACGCAGCCGCGCGTAGCGATCATAGGATTTGAGCGCATAGCCGCCAGTGGCGACGAAATCGACGGCATCGTCGAAATCCTTGCGTGTGAGATGGGCATATGGCGAGGCCGAACGAATTTCCGCATAAAGTGCGTCGGCATCGAACGGCGCGGAACACGCCATGCACAATATATGTTGCGTCAACACATCGAGGCTGCCGATGCGCGGGCGTTCGCCATCGAGTTCGCCCGCCATCACGGCGTCGCGCGCGGCCTCGCATTCCAGCACCTCGAAACGGTTGGCGGGCACGAGCAGCGCGCGCGACGGTTCATCCAGCCGATGATTGGCGCGGCCGATGCGTTGCACGAGCCGCGCGGCGCCCTTCGGCGCGCCAATGCAGATGACGCGATCCACTGCGCCCCAATCGATGCCGAGATCGAGCGTGGAGGTGCAAACAACCGCGCGCAAATCGCCCCGCGCCATCGCCGCTTCCACCTTACGGCGTTGCTCCGGCGCAAGTGAGCCGTGATGCAATGCTATCGGATAATTGTCGTTGTTCAGCTTCCACAATTCCTGAAACGTGCGCTCGGCCTGACTGCGCGTGTTGACGAAGACGAGCGCGGTCCGCGACTGGCTGATCGCAATCATCACATCGGTCATGGAATGGCGCGCGAGATGACCGGCCCATGGCACGTAGGCATCCGACGACAGAATATCGATCACGGGCCGCGCGCCGGCTGCACCCAATATCAAGGACGAATGCGCCTCGCCGCCCGGTGGTTGCGGCACGAGAAAACGCTGCAATAGCGCGGGGTCTTTTACCGTTGCGGAAAGGCCGACGCGGCGATGGCCGGGCGCGAGCGTTTGCAATCGCGACAGCGCCAGCGCAAGCAGATCGCCGCGTTTGGTGTTCTGCATCGCGTGCAATTCGTCCAGCACGACCGCGCGCAATTTCGCGAACATGCGCGGCGCGTCTTTCGATGACAGCAGCAGCGAGAGTTGCTCCGGCGTCGTCAGCAGAATGTCGGGCGGCGAATGGCGCTGCCTCTGCCGCCGCGACGCGGACGTATCGCCCGTGCGCGTTTCGATGCGCACCGCCAATCCCATCTCCGCCGCGGGCTGTTCGAGATTGCGCGCCACGTCCACGGCCAGCGCCTTCAACGGCGAGATATATAACGTGTGCAACGCGCGCGCCCGCGAATGCGGATGTACGGTGGCGAGTTCGATCAGGCTCGGCAGAAATCCAGCCAGCGTTTTGCCGCCGCCCGTGGGTGCTACCAGCAAAGCAGAATTGCCCGCGCGCGCTTCATCGATCAGCGCAAGCTGATGCGCACGCGGCGTCCATCCGCGCGCGGCAAACCATTCCGCTAACGGCGTTGGCAGGGTTTGATCGCGCACGGCCAGGTTCATGGCCGCCACGATAGCGGGAAGCGAACAAAACGGAAACTACTTTCGCGGTTCCGCGCGCCGTGGCCTACTGGCGCAATAACACGGAGGACGACATGGATTTGATGTTTCGCGATGGGCTGCTGAAGGGCAAACGCATTCTAGTGACCGGCGGCGGCACGGGGCTGGGCGAGGTGATGACGGAGGCTTACGCGCAACTGGGCGCGACCGTCTATATTTGCGGGCGGCGCGCCAGCGTGCTCGACGAAACCGCGAAGCGCATTTCCGATGCGACTGGCGCCACCGTGAAGGGCATCGCCTGCGACATCCGTGTGTCCGAAGCGGTTGAAGACATGATCGCGCAAATCTGGGCGGATGGGCCGCTGACCGGCCTCGTCAACAATGCGGCAGGGAACTTCATCAGCCGCACGAAGGATTTGTCGCCGCGCGGCTTCAACGCGATTGCCGACATCGTGTTTCGCGGCAGTTTCTACGTGACCCTCGCATGCGGAAAGCGCTGGATCGAGGCGCAGCAGAAGGGCAGCGTTATATCAATTCTCACAACCTGGATCTGGAATGGCGGGCCGTTCACCGTGCCAAGCGCCATGTCGAAAGCGGGCCTCAACATCATGACCAAATCGCTGGCCACCGAATGGGGGCCGAACGGTATTCGCCTGAACGCGATTGCGCCGGGACCGTTTCCCACCAAGGGCGCGTGGGAACGGCTTAATCCGGAAGGCTCCGGCGGCGGCAATTCCGGCGGCGGCATTCCCATGGGCCGCGTGGGCGAAATGCCGGAGCTTGCCAATCTTGCGGTATTTCTCATGGCGGATGGCTGCGAGTATCTGACGGGACAGACCATCGCCATCGATGGTGCGTCTCATTTGATAGGTGGAAACTTTTCGGCGCTGGCGCGCTTGGGCGATGCGGAATGGGAAGCGATCCGCAATCAGATTCGCGGTTCGAATGAGAAGGACAAGGCGCAGAGGGCGGTGTAAATTTCTTCTAGCTAAAGCCGTCATTGCCCGGCTTGTCCGGGCAATCCATTTTCTTTCAGCAAAAATTAGATCACCCGGACAAGCCGGGTGATGACGGAGTTTTTTATTTTGAATGCCAAATAACCCCACCATTACCATATTCTGGCAACGTGAGATTTGGCTCTGCCGGATCGTTACGGAATTTGATCGCCGGGCCAATGTGCTTATTGCCATGCGTGTCGTGTAACAGCATGTCACGCGCGAATGTGTGCGAATCTTCGAAAGCATCTTTCAGATTGCGCAAAGGTGCCCAGCACAAATCGACGGACGAAAGAAATTCTTCCCACTCGCTGCGCGTTTTCGCGGCGAAGGTTTGCACAAAGAAATCGATCAGTGGTTTCTGGCCTGCGCCCGGTTCTAGCTTTGCATATTCGAGCAGATCGAGGCGGCCCAATGCGCGCAACAGATTCTCTGCGAATTTCACTTCGGAGCCGCCCAACGCGATAAATTGTCCATCGCGCGTTTCGTAAATCCGATTCATCGCCTGTCCGCCGTAGGGACGCATCTGTTTCGGCACGGGCGCGCGGTTTTCGGCGAAGACCGGCGCGGTGACGTTTGGTGTCCACGCAAGCAGCGCGTCATACATGGCGATATCGATATATTCGCCTTTGCCAGTTTGTGTGCGCGCGAGCAACGCCATCAAAATCGCGGACAGCGCCGTCAGCGATGCGGCCATGTCGGCGGCGGTGAGATTGGGCGGCGATGGTTTGTCGTCGTGCCCTCGTGAAAGATCGGCGGTGCCGACAAGCGCCTGAACCGCCAGATCATGCGCGGGCCGGTCGCGATAGGGGCCGGTCTGTCCGAAGGCGGAGATCGCGCAATATATAACGCGCGGATTGCGCGCGGCGACGGTTTCGTAATCTACACCGAGGCGCGCGGCCACGCCGGGGCGGAAGGCTTCGACAATGACATCGGCTTCGCCCGCCAGCGCCAGAAATTTTGTGCGGCCTGCTTCCGATTTCAGATCAAGCATAATGCTGCGCTTACCCCGCGCGATATTGCGGAACCACACGGCCACACCGTCTTCGGTGCGTGCGCCCAAAGCGCGCGACGGCTCGCCCACGCCGTTCGCGGGTTCGACCATGATCACATCCGCGCCGTGATCGGCCATCGTCATCGTCAGATGCGGGCCGGGCAGAAATTGCGAAAGATCGAGAACGCGAGTGCCGCGAAGCTTCATTCCGCATCCCCGGCCAGAAACGCGAGCGCAGCGGCTTTGAAAACCTTGTCGCCCACCGCTGTCATATGATCGCGGCGCGGCACGGTAACGGCGCGGCCATCCGCGAACGCAGCGGCCAACGGACCAGCCGGACCCGAGACCGTATCGTTCTCCCCGCACACAACCAGCACGGGCCGCGTGGAATGCGAAAGCTCAGCCGGCTCATACAATTTGCGCTCAGCGCGCATGCAGGCCGCGAGCGCGAGCACATCCTTGCCCTTCTGGCCTGCAAAAATGCGGAATGCCTTCGCCACAGGATTATCGACTTTGGTATCATCCGGTTCCAGCAACGCATCGGCGATCACGGCGCGCGGGCCAAAGCCGCCCGAAAGATACATGCCGCCCACACCGCCGATGACCACGCGGCGCAACATCTCCGGCCGCTGCATCATTACATGCACGGCGATATAACCGCCCATCGAATAGCCCATGAGGTGTGCGCGACTCGCGCCCGCAGCCTGCATCACAGCCACCACATCGCCCAACATGATATTTGGGCCGTAGCGCGCGGGATCGTGCGGCTTGTCGCTTTCGCCGTGCCCCCTGCAATCCATCGCCACGACGCGATAGCCCGCCCCCGTCAGCGTTTCGTACCAGCCCGGATCCTTCCAGTTCTGCACCCGGCTGGCGGCAAAGCCGTGCACCAGCACGACGGGCGGCCCCTCGCCCACGACCTCATAGGCCAGGCGCGTGCCGTCCTCGGCGGTGGCGAATTGGGTCATGCCCGACCTTCGCAAACAGGGCCGCACCTGTCTATGATGGCGGCATGGATGCGCTGAAAAAGGACGTGGCCGCCGCCATCGACGGGATGCGCGAGGAATTGCTTGCGCTGTCGCACGCCATTCACGGCGAGCCGGAACTGGCGCTGGAAGAACACAAGGCTGCGGCGCGGTTGAGCGGTGCGGTCGAGGCGCATGGCGTGGGCGTGCAGCGCGAGGCATTCGGGTTGCCCACGGCGTACGCGGCGGAGTTCGGCGCGCGCGGGCCGACGGTTGCGATTCTTTCCGAATACGATGCCCTACCCGGCATCGGCCACGCCTGCGGGCACAACATCATCGCGACGTCCGGTTACGGCGCGGCAATGGCGTTGGCGAAACTGGGCGCGCGCTTGCCGGGGCGCGTGCGTTATCTCGGCACACCGGCGGAAGAACGTGCGGGCGGCAAGGAGATGATGGCGCGCGAGGGCGCGTTCGACCGCGTGGATGCGGCGATGATGATGCATCCCTCCAATATGAATCTTATCACAATGCCCTGCATCGCGATTTCGGAAGTGGAAGTCATCTATCACGGCAAATCCGCACACGCTTCCGCCATGCCCTATCGCGGCTTGAACGCGCTCGATGCAGTGGTGACGGCCTATCAGGCGATTGCGCAATTGCGCCAGCATATCCGCCAGACCGAACGCATCCACGGCATCATCACCGAAGGCGGTCTTGCGCCCAACATCGTGCCGGAGCGCGCGGCATGCCGTTTCTTCGTGCGCGCGGCGGATGCGCATGAGCTGGCGCATCTGCGCGAGCGTGTGAAAGCCTGTTTCGATGCGGGCGCGCTCGCCACCGGCTGCCGCGCGGAAATCAAATGGGGCGAGATCGATTATCTCGATCTCAAAACCAATTGGCCGATGGCGGAAAGTTATGCGCGCAATGCCGAGGCGTTGGGCCGCGAGTTTTTTCCGATAAAAGATCTGCCGGGCGGTTATGCCGGTTCCACCGACATGGGAAATATCAGCCATCGCGTGCCTTCCATTCATCCCATGCTGGCGGTGGCGCCCGCGGGCATCATCATCCACAATCCGGAATTCGCGCGTTGGGCGGCATCGGACAAAGGCGATGAGGCCGTGATCGACGGCGCGAAAAGCCTTGCCTGGACGGCGCTGGACCTGATGTGCGATTCCCGATTGATGGCCAAAGTGCGCGCGGATTTCGACGCGACGGCGGAGCTTTCGCGGCTGGCCGTGGAAAAGACGATGCACTCGCATGGCCACAACCACGCGCATGGCGGCTGCGGTTGCGCATGAATCTCTGGCTGGCGATTGCCGCGATCAACGGATTTCTCGCGGTCGCCGCGGGCGCGTTCGGCGCGCATGGCTTGCAAGGCCGTCTCGATCCGCATGCGATGCAGGTGTTTGAAACCGGCGCGCGCTATCACATGTATCATGCGCTCGCGATCGGGCTAGCGGCATTTGCAGTGCGGGGTGCGGCAGCACCTTACGCGCAAACGGCAGCGGGATTTTTCCTCGGCGGCATCGCGCTTTTTTCCGGCTCACTTTATCTGCTCGCGCTGACGGGCAACAAAGCACTGGGCATCGTCACGCCGTTCGGCGGACTTGCTTTCCTGATCGGCTGGAGCGCGCTTGCGCTCGCCGCGTTCAAACTGAATCCGCAATAATGGAGAGAATGATGACGCCAGATTTCCCCACACCCACAATGATAAAGACCAACGGCATCAACATGGCCGTATATGAAGCGGGGCCGAAAACCGGCTTGCCAATTGTGCTGTGCCACGGCTTTCCGGAACTCGCTTATTCATGGCGCTATCAGATTCCCGCGCTTGCCGCCGCTGGCTATCGCGTGCTCGCGCCCGATCAGCGCGGCTATGGCGGCACGAGCGGGTCCGCGGACGTCGAATCATATGACATGCCACATCTGACCGGCGATCTTGTCGGCATGCTTGATGCGTTCGGCATCGATAAGGCCGTGTTTGTGGGACATGATTGGGGCGGCTTCGTCGTATGGCATCTGCCGACGTTCCATCCCGACCGCGTGGCCGGCGTGATTGGCGTCAACACGCCGTTTCTCGCGCGGCCGCCCGTCGATCCGATCATGGGCATGCGCGCGCTGTTCGGCGAGAACATGTACATCGTGCAATTCCAGAAGCCCGGCTATGCGGAAAACATTCTGGGAAAGGATGTGGCGCGCACCTTCCGTTTCTTCATGCGCAAGAATGTGGTCACCGCCGCGCAATTCGAACAGATGCCGAAGGAAATGCGCGGGCTGGCGCTGCTGGAAGCGCTGCAATGGGACGAAGCGATGTGGCCGGGCGAGGCGTTGATGTCGCCGCAGGAATTGCAGGTGTTCATCGACACGTTCTCGCGCACGGGTTTCACCGGCGGCATCAACTGGTATCGCAATTTCACGCGCAACTGGGTGCTGACCGGCACGATGGAGCAAAAGGTGCGCGCGCCGGGATTGATGATCATGGCGGAAGACGATGTCGTGCTGCGCCCCGCGATGGCCGACGGCATGGAGCGTTTCGTGCCCGATCTTGAGAAAGTTCTCATCATGAATTGCGGACACTGGACGCAGCAGGAGCGGCCCGAAGAAACCAGCCGCGCGATGATCGACTGGCTGAAACGGCGGTTTGGTTGATGCGGAGACCGGCGTGGACAATTTCTCCTACGCCGCACCGGACGATCCCTGGGCCAAGCGGCTTCTGATCCGCGCCATTGAGCGGGCGACGGGACAGCCTTACCTCAAACGCATTTACGACGATAACCGCGCCAACCCGGTGAAGGGCGAAAGTTTCTTCGCCGCCGCGATACGGCGATTGGATCTTCACATTGCCGCGAATGACGAAGTGTTGACGCGCTGGCCGCGCAAGGGCGCGCTGGTCGTGGTGGCGAACCATCCGTTCGGCGTGCTGGACGGGCTGATCATTTGCGATCTCGTCTCCCGCGTGCGCGACGATTTCCGCGTGCTGACAAATTCGGTGCTGCTGCGCGCGGAGGAAGTGCGTTCGTTCCTGCTGCCCGTGGATTTCGCGGATACGCCAGACGCGCTGAGGACCAATCTCAAAACACGCGCGGAAGCAAAAACACATCTGAAAAACGGCGGCTGCCTGATCGTGTTTCCAGCGGGCGGTGTCGCCACCACACCACGCATCTGGGAACGGCATGCCGTCGATGCGGAATGGAAGAACTTGACCGCGCGATTGATTTTGCAATCGCGCGCGTCCGTGGCGCCCGTGTTCTTCGCAGGGCAAAATGGCCGCCTGTTCCAGATCGCCAGTCACTTCAGTATGACGTTGCGGCTGTCGCTTCTGTTCAAGGAAGTGCATGACCGCATCGGCACACAGATCGAAGTGCGTATCGGCGAGGCCGTGCCGTTCGCGCAGCTTTCCAATGTGGAATCGCGGCAGGAATTCATGCGCCAATTGCGCGTCATGACCTTTGCGTTGGGCAAACGCTCAGCGCGGCGGCGCGCCTAGCAGCGCAATCTGGCGGTCAAGTTTCGCCATCACCGCATCGAGCGCCGCACGTTCCTCCGGCGACAGAGTGGACAACAGCAATTCTTCCAGATGCAACGCCAGCGGCACGATCTCGTCATAGATGGCGCGGCCGCGCGCGCTGAGCGACAGGCGGCTGACGCGTCCATCCGCGCGATCGGTTTCGCGTTGCACGCGCCGCGCTGCCACGAGGCTCGTCACCGCGCGGCTCACCTGCACCTTGTCCATCGCGGTGCGCGCGGCCACCTCGCGCGCGGAAACATCGCCACCCTGCCCCAGCACCGCCATCACGCGCCATTCGGGAATGGTGAGTCCGAAGCGTTCGGAATAATGCCGCGCAATCGCATCGCTGACGCGATTGGACAGAACGGAAAAACGGTACGGCAGGAATTGATCGAGATTGAGTCGCCGCTCGGCGGCGCGCGCGGTATTACTCCGCATCGGGCTGAACCTCCGGCCGCGCGGCGGCAAAAGCGGGATGTGCGAGTGCGGTTTGTTCGATGCGCAGAAGCGTGGGATAGGCGGTCAGATCGACATGCACGCGCCGCGCATTGGCCATTTGTGGGATCAAACATATGTCGGCGATTGTCGGCGTGTCGCCGTGACAATATTTTCCGGTTTGGCTATCGCGCGCCAGCGTGGTTTCGAGAGCGTCAAAGCCAAGCGCAATCCAGTGCTGCTGCCATCGCGCACGCTTGTCTTCGGAGATCTGAAGTTCATTCTGCATATAGCGTAAGACGCGCAGATTGTTGACCGGATGGATATCGCAGGCGATGGCATAGGCGATGGCGCGCACGCGGGCGCGGCCCGAAGCATCGCGCGGCAGAAGCGGCGGCTCAGGCGCAATCTCATCCAGATATTCGATGATGGCGAGCGATTGCGTGATGAGATGCCCGTCATGCGCCAGCGCCGGAATCAGGCCTTGCGGATTGAGCACTTTATATTCCGGTGTATGCTGACGGCCGCCATCTTTCAGCAGATGGATGAGACGCAATTCCGGTTCGATGCTTTTCAGATTGAAGGCGATGCGCGCGCGATAAGCCGCCGACGACCGGAAATATTCGTAGAGTACGAACTCACGATTCATAACGCGCGACTTTCTGATCGATGGCGCCAAAGATCGAGCGACCGGCTTCATCGAGCATTTCGATACGGATGTGGTCGCCGAATTTCATGAACGGCGTTTTCGGCGCGCCCCATTCGATCGTTTCCAGCGCGCGGCGCTCGGCAATGCAGCAGGAACCGGCGGAATGATCGCGATTGGAAACCGTGCCGGAACCGATGATCGAACCCGCGCAAAGCGAGCGCGTTTTCGCCGCGTGTTCGATCAGTTGCGGAAAGGAAAACACCATGTCCTCGCCCGCATCCGGCGAACCAAAACGCTCACCGTTCAGCGTGGCGATCAGTGCGCCATGCAATTTGCCACCAGACCATTTTTCCCCCAGCTCATCGGGCGTGACGACGATGGGCGAAAACGACGTCGCGGGCTTGGACTGAAAGAAACCGAACCCCTTGGCAATTTCGCCGGGAATGAGATTGCGTAGCGAAACGTCATTCACAAGCATGAGAAGCTTGATATGCGGTTGCGCGTTGAAAACATTTGTGCCCATCGGCACATCGTTTGTGATAATGGCGACTTCGCCCTCGAAATCGATGCCCCAATCTTCGCTCGCCGCCAGAATCGGATCCGTGGGGCCGATGAACCCATCCGAACCGCCCTGATACATCAAAGGATCGGTCCAGAACGAGGCGGGCATGTCTGCATCGCGCGCCTTGCGCACAAGTTCGACATGCGTGACATAGGCCGAGCCGTCCGCCCATTGATAGGCGCGCGGCAGAGGTGAGGCACACTGTGCGGGATCGAAGGAATGCGCACCCTGCGCCCGATCATCGTTCAGCAAATCGTAAACACGCTTCAGATGCGGCGAAAATTCGATCCATCTGTCGAGCGCTGCCTGCAATGTGGGCGCGACATGCGCCACGGGCACGCATTGTTTGAGGTCGCGCGATACGACGACAAGCGCGCCGTCGCGGCCTGCTTTCAGCGAGGCAAGTTTCATTTCGGCATCCAGCTTTCGGCATAATCATGCACTTCCGCTGCTTCGGCGGCAGCGCCGAGATCAAACGGATCGCGGCTGTCGATCATCACGGCGACTTCGTCCGTCATCGTTTTTGCCGCCCGCGCGCCCGCCGCGAATGCCTTGGGATGCGGGCCATGCGTGAAACCGTTGGGATGAAACGTCATCATGCCGGGCTTGATGTTGTCGCGGCTGAAGAATTCGCCCGCGTGATAGAAGATCACTTCGTCGTAATCGTCATTGGAGTGAAAGAATGGCACTTTGAGCGCGCCGGGGTCGCTTTCGATAGGCCGCGGCACGAAAGTGCAAACGACGAAACGGTCAGACACAAACGTCGAATGTACGCTGGGCGGAATATGATAGCGGTGGCTCATCACCGGCCGGATATCGCGCCAGTTGAGTTTGACGACGGAGAGATTGCCCTTCCAGCCGACCGCATCCAGCG
>DATCEI010000209.1:0-4593 GCA_036510185.1 Rhizomicrobium sp.
GAGAAGAAAGCAATGGCTTCCTTGCCCGAAATCGAATTCGTGCCGGAGAGACCGAAATATACCATGTCGCCATTATCGGTGGGCGCGCCGGTGAGGCCAGCGGCGACGGCTTCATCTTCTTCCGGCGTAAAGGGTTCGGGATCGATTTCCTGCAACACGATCTTGCCGCCCGACAGCGCCGCATATTCATGCAGTAAATCGCGCACGCGCGTGGCATAGGCCTGAATCTGCGCGTAATCCGCCGCTACCTTCTTGGAATAGAAGAATTTCAGCGTGATGGGTTCTTCGATTTTCGCAATCGTGTTGCGCGTGCCCTGTGACAGCGTGAATTCGTGGTTCTCGGTCAGGTCGAGCCGTGCGGTCGTGACGGAAGCGTCGAGTGCGATATTCAGCGCCACGAATATCACCGCCGCCAGCACAATGGCGGCAATCGCATAGAGGCGGCGGGACATCGTCATGCGCTTTTCTTCAGATCGATGATGACGACATTGGCGGTCAGGAACAGCGCGATCAGGGACAGGAAATACACGACATCACGCAGATCGATTACGCCCGCCGAAATCGCTGCGAAATGGGTGAGGAAGCTGAACGACGAAATCGCGTTGATCAGCACCAGCGGCGCCCATGCGCGCACGAATTCGATCACGATGGGCGCGCCCGAAACCGTGAACAGGAAGCACACGACCACGCTCACCACGAACGCGATCACCTGATTGTTCGTGGACGCGGAGATCGCCGAACCGATTGCGAGATAACCGCCCGCCATCAGGAAACTGCCGATGTACGCGGCCAGGATCACGCCGTTATCGGGATGGCCGAGATAATTCACCGTGAGCCAGATGGGGAAGGTGAGGGCCAACGCCACGCCCGTGAACGCCCACGCCGCCAGATATTTTCCCAGCACCGTCGCCCAGAGCGGCACGGGCAATGTCAGCAACAATTCCATCGTTCCGCTGCGCCGTTCTTCCGCCCAAAGCCGCATGGAAATCGCGGGCACGAGGAACAGATAAAGCCACGGGTGATAGCCGAAGAAAACGCTGAGATCGGCCACCCCGTTCTGATAGAAATTGCCGATATAGAATGTGAACGCCCCCATCGAGAACAGGAAGATCACGATAAACACGTAGGCCAGCGGCGTGGCGAAATAGGAGGCGAATTCGCGCTTGAAGATAGGCCAGAATTTCATGCGCGGGCCTCGCGCGCACGCGCCGCATCATGCGTGGTGATGGCGCGGAAGACTTCGTCGAGGCGTCCGGCTTCCGCGTAAAGCTCTTTCACGTCCCAGCGCTCGGCTGCGGCAAGCGCGCTCACATTTTCGATCAGCAATGCGCCGCGTTTGGGGAAGGCGGTGAGCTGCACAAGCCCTACGCGCAACACGGTCTGCTCCACGCTCTCCACGTCGTTCATGGATTTGAGGCGGTTCTTCGCGATGTCTGCTTGCGCGGCAGGTAGCGTCATCGTCACCGCGTTATGATGGCGCGAGCGCGCAAGCAGCGCGGCGGGCGTTCCATCTGCTACGATGCGCCCGCGGTCGATAATCACGGCGCGCGTGCAGATCGCTTCTACTTCTTCCAGCAGATGCGTCGAAATAATGATCGCTTTTTCCGGCGCCATCGCGCGGATCAGCGCGCGCACGGAATGTTTCTGGTTCGGGTCGAGGCCGTCCGTCGGCTCGTCCATGATGAGCACTGGCGGATCGTGCAGAATCGCCTGCGCCAACCCCACGCGGCGCTTGAATCCCTTCGACAGCGTTTCAATCGTTTGGTCGAGCACGGGTTCGAGTTCAGTTTTGGCGACCACGGCGTCCACGCGCGCTTTCACCTCCGCGCCGCGAAAGCCGCGCACCTGCGCGATAAATGACAAAAACTGCCGCGCCGTCATATCGCCATAGGCGGGCGCGCCTTCCGGCAGATAGCCGATCTGTTCCTGCGCGCGGATCGTGTCGGTTTCGATGTCATGGCCGCAGACACGCGCGTGGCCCGATGTGGGCGTAAGATCGCCCGTCACCATTTTCATCGTGGTAGATTTGCCCGCGCCATTGGGGCCGAGAAACCCCAGCACCTCGCCTTTGCCCACGGAAAGATCCAGCCCCGCAACCGCTGTGGCTGCACCGAAGCGTTTGGTCAGGCCGGTGATTTCAATCATGGTTTGTGGACATCGCGGATGCGCCCCGCTTAGAGAAATCGGGCGCGCGCTGCAAGAGCCGGACGCTATCCATCGCGTTACGGATAGGTCATTCTTGTGCGAAAGAGGCCCCGATGATCGTCACCGCGAGTCTGGAACGCGCCGCCCTGGTGGGAACCATCACGCAGCTTGCGATGTTCGTGCTGGGCCATTTCGTGCCTTGGGTGGCGGCGAATGTGTTCGGCTTCGGCAGCATGATGATCGCGGCGACGGCGGGTTATCTCTATGCCCGCGAAGTGGCGCTGGGTTACGGGCGCGGGGCGCTGGGCGGCGCGCTTGCAGGCTCGATCGGGGCGGCGCTGGGGCTGATCTTCGCGTTCACGCTGCACGATGTGGATCGCATGTCGGTGCTTGTGGGTTCGCTGAGCGCGGTTCTCACCGGCGCGGTGGGTGGCGTGTTCGGTCAATTGTCCACGAAGACCGCATAGGGAGAGGAAGTTGTCGGCTGTCCGGACTCAGAGGCCCGGTAGGGGCTGGGGGGCTTGCTTTTCCGAACCACGGTCTAATCGGACAGCCGACAGTGGAAATATGGGAGCCGAAAGCGGCTCTCGCTTGTCGCAAAAGTGACCATTTCGTGACCTATCAAATCTAAGAGGAAATCATGAGCCGATTGCTGCAAATCACCGAGAAAGTTCACGTCTATATCGAGCAGGTGGGCGTGCGCGAGCATCCCGCACTCGCCCATTGCCGCGAGGAGACAGCGAAGCTGCCACAGTCGATGATGCAGATCGGGCCGGATCAGGGCGCGTTCATGGCGCTGTTGGCGAAGCTGATCGGCGCCACGCATTATCTGGAGATCGGCACATTCACGGGCTACAGCGCGCTTGCCGTGGCGCTGGCGATGCCGGGCAACGGCCGCGTCGTGGCGCTCGATGTCAGCAAGGAATTCACGGATCGCGCGCGCGGCTACTGGCGCAAGGCGGGCGTGGAAGCAAAGATCGATCTCCGGATTGCGCCCGCGCTGGACACGCTCGATGCAATGATCGCAAAAGGCGAGGGGCCGTTCGATTTTGCCTTCATCGACGCCGACAAACCCAATTACGACGGTTATTACGAACGCGCGCTGAAACTCGTGCGCGTGGGCGGCCTCATCGCGCTCGACAACATGCTGTGGAGCGGTTCGGTCGCCGACGAAAACGACCAGCGCGACGATCCGCGCGCGTTGCGGGCGTTGAACACCAAAATCCACGACGACGACCGCGTGGACATGGTGCTCGCGGCGCTGGGCGATGGGATTATGCTGGCGAGGAAAAGGTAGAGTTGTTTTTGAGTGGGCGTACCAAACCTCGGTGTCTTGGCCCGCCGGAGTGCGGGCCATCCAGTTGAAGCCTGTGCTTTTCTTCAAAGAATTAAACGGAGAAATTCCTTCGTCATAGCGTTTGCATCACCTGGGTGGCCCGCACTCCGGCCGGCCATGACAAGTGAGTGTGTGATTTCGCACTTCTCTAAACCGCTCCAGAAAAAGAAAAAGCCCCGCTCGCGGAAGCGGGGCCTTTCTTTTCGTGTCCGCTTAGCGGCGGTTGCCCATGATCCGCATCAGCATCATGAACAGGTTGATGAAGTCCAGATAGAGCTTCAGCGCGCCGAAGATCGCCTTGCGTCCGGCAACCGTGCCGTCATCATTGGCGACGTACATGTTCTTGATCCATTGCGTGTCATAGGCCGTGAGGCCCGTGAAGATCAGCACGCCCGCGAACGAAACCACCCACTGGATCATCGCCGACTGCAGGAAGAAATTCACCACCGAGGCGATGATGATGCCGATCAGGCCCATGAACAGGAACGAACCCATTCCCGTCAGATCGCTTTTCGTCGTGTAGCCCCAAAGGCTCATCGCGCCGAACGTGGCGGCGGTGATGAAGAACACTTCGGCCACGCTGGCGCCCGTGTAGAGCAAGAGAATCGGCGCCAGCGAAACGCCCATCAGCGCCGCATAGCCCCAGAACAATCCCTGCGCACCGCGAAGGCTCATACTGTTGATCCGCCATGACAGCAGCAACACGAGGCCTAGCGGGGCCAGCAGCGCCACCCAGCCGAGGCCGGACAGGCCCACGCCGCGCGCCGTCGTCACGAAGAACACATCCCGCACGGCGGGCACCGTCGCCACGATCCACGCCGTGATGCCGGTCAGCACGAGGCCGCTCAGCATGTAGTTGTACACGCGCAGCATATAGGCCCGGAGGCCCGCATCGATGGCGCCGGCAACAGCGGTCTGGCCGCGATACGCCGGATTGTAATTGTCAGGCATGATTTTCAGTCCCTTTCGCCCGGCAAAGGCCGGTTCGACTCTCAATATCGGGGTTGTGAGGGCCGGGTTCAAGGTTCCGGGCCGAAACATTGCAAAATTGTCAAGGAAATCATGGGTTCCGCAGCAGCGCCGCAGGCTTGGCCGCCAGCGCCGCCCAGGCG
>DATCEI010000210.1:0-8704 GCA_036510185.1 Rhizomicrobium sp.
GCATTTGACGGCAGAAGCGCTGCACGAGGAAGCCGCACGCGCGGGCGTGAAAGTTTCGCTCGCCACGATCTACAACACGCTGCACCAGTTCACGGGCGCAGGGCTGTTGCGGCAGGTGGCTGTGGATGCGTCGCGGTCATGGTTCGACACCAATGTGAACGAGCACCAGCATTTCTATGTGGAAGACGACGCCATGCTGATCGACATTCCGGGCGCCGATATCGAAGTGGCGAGGGTTCCGCTTGCGCCCAAAGGCATGAAGGTGGACCGCGTGGATGTGGTGGTGCGGCTTCGCCGGAACTAGCTGCATCATTCTTTAGAATAATTCTAAACTGTTGACTCGCGGCGGCCCACGCGCCATTATTCCATCAGCCCAAAGGAGACCAACCATGCCCCTGCAAAACACTAAGACCCACGAGAATCTGAAAGCCGCGTTCGCGGGCGAAAGCCAGGCCAATCGCCGCTATCTCTATTTCGCACAAAAGGCTGACGTCGAAGGTTACAATGATGTGGCCGCCGTGTTCCGCTCCACCGCCGAAGGCGAAACCGGCCACGCGCACGGCCATCTCGAATATATGGAAGCCGTGGGCGATCCGGCGACGGGCGAGCCCATCGGCCCCACCGACAAAAACCTGAAATCGGCCATCGCGGGCGAGACGCACGAATACACCGACATGTATCCGGGCATGGCGCGCACGGCCCGCGAAGAAGGTTTCGACGAAATCGCCGACTGGTTCGAGACGCTGGCCAAGGCCGAAAAAAGCCATGCCGGGCGGTTCCAGAAAGCCCTCGACACGCTGGGCGCGTAAGCCGCTCCATGTCCCGCGAAGGCAGCCTTGATGCGCCCACGCGCGAACCGATCGCGTGGCGAACGGAGGAGTTTTACGACTCCGAAAAACTCGACGCCGAAATGCGCCGCGTTTTCGATATCTGTCATGGCTGCCGGCGCTGTTTCAATCTGTGCGATTCCTTCCCGCGCCTGTTCGACCTGATCGACAACGGACCGACGGGTGAGCTGGACGGCGTGAAGTCGGAGGATTTTCCGGCAATCGTTGAAGCCTGCACGCTGTGCGACATGTGCTTCATGACAAAATGCCCGTACGTGCCACCGCATCCTTTCAATGTGGATTTTCCGCATCTGATGCTGCGCCATCGCGCCGCGGAAGCGCGTGAAGGCCACAAGGATTTTACGCAAAGCCAATTGGCGGAAATGGATCGCAACGGGCGATTGGCGGCACTCGTTTCACCCATCGTCAATTGGGGCGAGAACAACAAACTCGTGCGCAGCGCGATGGAAGCAACGCTCGGCATTGACGCCGACGCGGCGCTGCCGAAATTCCACACCCGCACCTTCATGGCGGCGGACCGTGGCGATCCGATCAAAGCCAATGCTGATGCGCCCGCCTTCGGCAAACGCAAAGCGGCGCTGTTTGCCACCTGCTTCGTCAATTACAACAAACCATCCACCGGCATGGCAGCACGCGACGTGCTAAATCACATCGGCGTCGAAACCCGCACAGCCTATCCCGGCTGTTGCGGAATGCCGTTTCTGGAACAGGCGGATCTCAAGCGCGTGGCGGAGCAGGCCACAAAAGTTTCAAAGGAATTATGCGCACTGATCGACGAAGGCTATGACATCGTCACGCTTACGGCCTCCTGCGGACTGATGCTGAAATTCGAATGGTCGTTGATCGTGCCGGAAAATGCGGACGTAAAACGACTTTCCGAACACACATTCGACATCGACGAATATGTGGTCGATGTGGCGAAGACCAACGGTTTACCGCCAAGTCTTTCGCCACTTCCCGAAGGTGTGACGGTACATCTGGCCTGTCACGCTCGCGCGCAGAACATGGGTCCGAAAGCCGCCGAAATGCTGCGCCTTATTCCCGACACGCCGGTCGATGTGATCGAACGCTGCTCCGGCCATGGCGGCACGTTCGGTGTCGTGAAACCGACGCATGATGTGGCGGTGAAAGTGGGACGGCCGGTGTTCCGCACGGCGGTTCAACAGGCGCGCGGTCACATCGCTTCGGATTGTCCGCTTGCGGCGCAACACATCGTACAGAACGCAAATGAACTTGCGGCAAAGGATGGAAAATCGGTCGCCAAAACGCCGGAACACCCCATCGAAATTCTCGCCCGCGCGTTTGGACTGATGGAGCATTTGTCATGAGCGCAGTGGAACACCGCATCACGCCGGCCGATATCCTTTCCGACACCGATTATGCGGCTCGTCGGAATGATTTGCGTGCGGCCTCCATCGCACGCAAGAAAAACCGCCGCGTCGAGGTTGGCCCCTTCGCGACCTTCCATTTCGAAAATTACGATTCGATGTGGCTGCAGGTCCACGAAATGCTGCGCATCGAAAAGGGCGGCGCTGAACAGCTCGCCGGCGAGCTTGCAGCCTACAACCCGTTGATCCCACAGGGGCGCGAGTTGATCGCAACGCTGATGCTGGAGATCGACGATCCCAAACGCCGCGACACGATGCTGTACCGGCTGGCCGGCATCGAAGAATCCGTTTCGCTGGAGTTAGACGGCGAAATAATCAAAGCCTCTCCGACTGAATATGACGACCGCACAACGCCGGATGGGAAGACATCATCGGTGCATTGGGTACGGTTTGTCTTCATGCCCGCGCAAATCGCGAAATTCAAAAGTGGCGAAGGCCGCGCTGCCATCGCAATCTCGCATCCCGCCTACGGACACATCGCGATCCTGCCGCCGAATGTGCGCGAGGAATTGGCGACCGATTTCGATTAACGCAGTGTCATTCCTGTCGCCACTTCAAGTTCGGCGATGGCTTGCGGGCCGCTTTCCACCTTGATCGTCGTCATGCCGAGCGCGCGCGCCGGCTTGAGATTCATGCCGAGATCGTCGAGATAAACGCAGGCGTTCGGCTGCACGTTCAGCGTCTCGCACATCATTTCATAAATGCGCGGATCGGGTTTACGGATGCCCGCTTTTGCAGATTCGATCACGTGATCGAACAGATCCATGATTTCGCGTGCGTAAAGCGTGCGGCCCGCATTCGTCACGCCGATGGCATTCGCAGGCATGTTGTTGGTGATGCAGCCGGTTTTGAATTTCGTTTTGATGCGGCGCAGCGCCTCGATCATCTCGGGCCGGAAATCGCCCATGAGAAGCGGCAGGACATCGCGGCCCGGAATGGAATGGCCGAAGGCTTCGGCCTCCGCCGCAAACGCCTTATCGAAACCGTCGAGATCGATTTCCGCGCGCTCGAACAACGCCCACGCATTGCCATGCGGATTGAGGCCATTGATCTTACGAATGATGTTTTCGGGCAGGCCGCGCTCGCGCTCATACCGCGCAAAGGCCTCGAAGGGCGAGGACGTGAACACACCGCCGAAATCGAATATCACCGCCTCGATCATATCGCCTCCGTTTGTGGGCGTGAGATCAATCAGTCAGGTGCGAATTCGTCAAGTGATTTTGGCCGGGCAATATGCCATTCTGCCGAAAACAATGGGGCATCATGATTTCGACTTATCAAACCGCGCGCGAAATGCTGGCCGATCTGGCCGCGAAGCGCATTTCGGCCCGCGAGCTTTTGGACGCACATCTGGTCCGCAACGAAGCGGTGCATGGCAAATTGAACGCTATCGCCGAAACCGACATCGCGCGCGCGACGAAAGATGCCGCCGCCATCGACGACGCACGCGCGCGCGGTGAACCGCTTGGGGCGCTCGCCGGTCTGCCGATGACGATCAAGGATGGGCTGGATGTCGAAGGCATGCCCGCAACATCAGGAAATCCTGCGCTTACGAGCCGGCCAAAAAACTGCGCTGACGCCACGGTGGTTTCTGCCGCGCGCAAAGCGGGCGCGGTGATCTGGGGCAAGAGCAACGTGTCGTTCATGCTTGGCGACATCCAGAGCTACAATGAAATCTACGGCACGACGAACAATCCCTACGACCTTTCGCGGGTGCCGGGCGGATCATCAGGCGGTGCGGCGGCAGCACTTGCGGCAGGTATCACACCGCTTGAAATCGGTTCCGACATTGGCGGCTCGCTCAGGCATCCAGCGAATTTCTGTGGCGTTGTTTCGCTGAAGCCAACTCTAGGCGTGCTGTCGCAACGAGGTTTGGTGCCGCCGCTACCGGGAGAATATTGGGAAGATAACATCGGCGTCGTTGGGCCACTGGCGCGCAATATCGAGGATTTGCGGTTGCTGTGGGGCGTGTTGCGCGAGGCGCCTTCGTCTGCCCGGAAAGATATCAAAGGCGCGCGTATCGCGATTTGGGATTCCGAGATGGGATTCCCACTGGCGCAAGACGTGCGCGAAGCTGTCGCGCGCGTGGGTGAAGCGCTCGCAGCGCAAGGCGCGCATGTGGAACATGCGAAGCCTGACATAGATGGCTTCGATATGTTCCTACCCTATCTGACGACGCTCTCTGCGACCGTCGCGGTTTCCATGCCGGACAAGCTTATGGAAAGTTTCGAGGCTATGCGCGAGGCGGACAGGAAGATTCTGGCTGAAGGCGGCGCGGACTTCGCGGGCGCAAACCAGCGCGTGCGCATGACGGCAAGCTTCCGCGAAGTCGCCAAAGCGACGATGAAACAGCAGGCGTTGAAAGATCGCCTCGCCGATTTTTTCGATGCGGGCTGGGATGCGATCCTTATGCCCATTTCGCCCGTCACCGCTTTCCCGCATCTGCACGAAGGCACGTTCAATGACCGCATGCTGGATGTGGACGGAACGCCTGCGCCTTATTTAAGCCTGCTCATGTGGATTGCGCTTGCGACGTTCCTGCACGCGCCGTCCGTTGCTGTGCAAGCGGGAAAGACCAAAGCCGGATTGCCGGTGGGCGTGCAACTTGTCGGGCGGTGGCATGGCGAAGGCAGGTTGCTCGATCTGGCCGCAGGACTGGAAGACAGTTTCGGATTTTCGCCGCCCGCGCTTTAACGCGCGAGATATGGCATAAGAGACAATCGCTATTGGAGGAAACTGTGACCATCAAAATGCGCAACGGAATTTTTCTGGCGCCCTTTCATCCCGTGAACGAAGACCCGACGCTGTGCATTCAGCGCGATCTGGAATTGATCGAACATCTGGATCGTCTCGGCTATGAAGAAGCGTGGATCGGCGAGCATCATTCCGGCGGCTATGAAATCATTGCAAGTCCGGAATTGTTCATCGCTGCGGCGGCGGAACGCACCAAACGCATCCGGCTCGGCACGGGTGTTGTGTCCCTGCCCTACCATCATCCGCTGATGACGGCGAACCGCATTCTGCAACTCGATCATCAGACCAAAGGCCGCGTGATGTTCGGTGTAGGGCCGGGATTGTTGCCCTCCGATGCGTTCCAGCTCGGCATCGATCCGAATACGCAACGCGACCGCATGGTAGAGGCGGTGGAGGTAATCCTGCGCCTGTTCGCGGGCGAACGCGTGACGAAGAAATCGGACTGGTTCACGCTGGTGGATGCGACATGCCAGTTGCGGCCTTTCACATGGCCGCATCCGGAAATTTGCGTAGCGTCGAGCGTAACGCCTTCGGGCGGCAAACTTGCGGGGCATCACGGCTTTGGCATGCTGTGCGTGGCGGCGACGCAAATGGGCGGTTACGACGCGCTCAGCATCAACTGGAAAGTTGCCAACGACACTGCCGCCAAGCATGGGCGAAAGATGGATCCGGAAAGATTGCGGCTGGTCGGACCCGTGCATATCGCGGAGACCAAGGAACAGGCGTTCAAGAATATCGAACACGGATTACTGCAATGGGCGACCTATTTCGCCAGCATCAATCCGGCCGGCGCGGAAGCGCAACGCCAGCAACAAGGCAACCCGCTTGAAAACGCAATCCGCGATGGCGTGATCGTGATGGGCACGCCGGACGATGCGATTGCGCAAATCCGCCGCCTTCAGGAAAAGCAGGGCGAGTTCGGTTGCTTCCTGCAACTTGCGCATAATTGGGCGAATTTCGACGCGACGAAGAAATCCTATGATCTGTGGCAGCGTTATGTGACGCCTGTGATCAATGGCGCGAACACCGCGCGCGAGGAAGCCTTCAATTGGGCGACGGACAAGGACAATTCCGCGCGCTTCATCGGCGCCGCGATGGGTGCGGCCATGCAGACCATTCAGAAACATCATGAAGAAGAAGCGCGGAAGGCGAGTACCAAAGCGGCCCAATGACTAGAGCTTCATCCGCCCGCTCAGAATGTCGCTATAGCGCGCCGCATCCAGCGGCACGTAGGTGTTGCTCGCGATATCGAGCATATAGAGCGGATCGGAAATCGCCGAGGGATCGAATCCATCCTTCACTAATTCGACTTTGCGCATCTTGAATGTGCCCGTGATTTCCATTTCCGGCAGCAGGCGCAGGAAAACCGGCCGCGCATAAACGGGCAGATTGGCGGCCAGCGTTTTGCCGAGGCCCGCGAGATCGAACTCCGCGCCGGTCACGAGTGCTGCCATCCCTGCACGCCCGTCCATGCCGGGCACGGCGACGCCATAAACATTGGCTTCCTTGACGCCCGCGATAACGCCCAACGCTTCGGACACTTCGCTTGTGGCGACGTTCTCGCCCTTCCAGCGGAACGTATCGCCGATGCGATCCACAAAATAGAAATAGCCGAGTTCGTCGCGGCGCAGCAGATCGCCGGTGCGAAACCACACATCGCCCTTCTTGAACACATCGCGCAGGATTTTCTTCTGCGTGTCCGCTTCGCGCGTGTAACCGTCATAGGCCTGACGCGGATCCTCGCTGATTTCGCCGATGGCTTCGCCCGCTTCGCCCGGCGGACATTCAATGCAGAAGCCATCTGGCCCGCGTACCGGCATTTCGCGCTCGATATCGAAACGCACAATGCGCGTGGGAATGGCGCGGCGCAGATAGGACGGCACACGCCCCACCGCGCCCGTGCGGCCATCGTAATTCAGCATGGAAACATTGCCTTCCGTGGCGCCGTAAAATTCCACGATGCGCGGAATGGCAAACCGTTCCTGAAAGGCAGGCCAGATTTCGGGGCGCAAGCCATTGCCGGTAATCGCGCGCAGCACATGTTTGCGTTCGTTCGGATCGGGCGGTGCATTCAGCAGATAGCGGCACAATTCACCGATATACTGGAAGAATGTCGGCTTGTAGCGAACGCAATCGTCCCAGAATTCGCGCGTGGAGAATTTGCGCTTGATGACGACCGAACCGCCCGTGGTGAACGCCGGCCCCAAGGCGCAAACACCGCCCGCCGTGTGATACAGCGGCAGCACGTTGTACATGCGGTCTTTCTCATTGGCATTCAGGCCGCCGGCAAAGCCATACATCATGAATAGCATTCGCATATGGGTGATGTTCGCGGCCTTGGGCAGACCGGTCGTGCCGGACGTAAAAATGTAAAACGCTTTGTCCCTGCAAACGAGGCCTTGGCGAACGG
Source organism: Rhizomicrobium sp. (assembly GCA_036510185.1). Taxonomy (GTDB): domain Bacteria; phylum Pseudomonadota; class Alphaproteobacteria; order Micropepsales; family Micropepsaceae; genus Rhizomicrobium. The sequence goes on from DATCEI010000210.1 coordinate 7,401, forward strand.
AGGGATCGATGGGCGCGGATGAGACTTCGCGCAACGCCGCATCGAGGTCTTCCGTGCCTGCCGTCGGCGCGCCCGTCGCCCAGGCGACAGGTCTATTCTCCAGAAGCGGTGCTGTTTCCGCATAGGCCTCGGCCAATTCCGTGCCCAGCACCAGATGCCGCGCGCCTGCAATGGCGATGGAATGCGCCAGCGGGCCTTTGCGCAGATTGGTGTTCATCAGCGCCGCAATGCCGCCCACCTTCACGATACCGAGCCATGCCATCAGAAATTCCGGCCGGTTCTCCATCAACAGCGCAACCGCATCGCCCTTCCTCACGCCGCGCGCGAGCGCCCATTGCGCATAGCGGTTTGCGCCCTCGTTCAGATCGCGATAGGTGAGAATGCGGTCCTGATAAAAAACGGCCGTGTTGTCGGGCTTGTCGCGGCCGAGGCCTTCGACAAGATCGGTGATCGTGATGGGCGAATCCGCTTTCACATGCCGCATGCGGAAAAGCGTGCGGCCGACGCCGGAAATAAAAGTGGATTCGCGCTTGAGGGGCGCGAACAATCCCATAGGCGAGTTGCTCCCTCTCGCGTTATTTTGTGACCGAGCTTTGGGGGCGGGGATGCGATCCGTCAAGGCGACATGATGGCAGGCCGGATGCTGGACCTTACAGGACTGAAATGCCCCATGCCTGCGCTGATGGCGCGGCGCGCGTTGAAAGGGGCTGCGCCCGGCGCGGAAATCGAAATCCTCACCGACGATCCCATGGCGCCCATCGACGTGCCGCATATGTGCCGGCAGGAGGGATTTGAGGTGGTGACGCTGACGCGCGAGAGTGACCGCGCCCGGCTGGTGCTGCGGAAGCCTTGACCCGGGCTGGCTGTGGCGCGTTTTATTGAGCCATGCCCAGCGCCAATGCCGACCTGAAACCCATTCTGGAGATGTTCGCGCTTCAGTTGCGCCATCCCAATGTGGTGAGCACGCTCATGGATTGGCGTGGAACGCTGGCCAAGGGGATGCTGCATTTCGGGCGCAAGGAGGCGCTGGACAGCGACCTCGATTTCAACACGCTGATCTATACGCAACTGAACCCGAGTCCGGCGAAAAGCGGGCGGCGCATCACGCTGGAGCCGATGCTCGACCTGATCGGCGTGGTATCCAGCAAATCGCTTATGCACAAAGAATTCCACTATTTGCAAAACGAAACGATCATCGTGCGGGCGCGGGGCCGGTGGGATTATGCGCGCAATGAAGGACCATACGATCTCACCATCTCCAGCGATGTGATCGTGCGCATGCCGAACGCGGATGTGGCATCGAA
>DATCEI010000211.1:0-3115 GCA_036510185.1 Rhizomicrobium sp.
CCAGCGATGCACCCGTGCCGGTCGGCGCAGTGGCCGCGGCCGCTTTCAAAAGCGGCGCTTCATCGGATGTCGGCATTGTGCGAACAATGCCGACTGACCCGGAGGGATGACGCTGCGCGGCGAAACCGGTGCCGGCAAGAATGCGTGACAGCGCGTCATAGTTGGAAAGATCGCCCTTCACGCCCTTGCTATGCGCGGAATCGAGATCCTGGTCGAGATAGATGAGCGGTATGCCGGTCTGCGTCGCGTAGGCGTTCAGCGCGGATTTCAGGCTGCCGCCCGGAATATCGAAATTTGCCGCAAACGATGCGGTTGCAAGCGCCATCGAGGCGGCCATTGCAGCGACGAAAATTTTCCACGAGTATTTCATGTTTCCCCCTCATTAAACGCAATTGTTCCGCGACATGGAGATCCGCTTCAGCGCGAGATCACGATTTCATCGCCGGTTTTAGTGACTTTCAGGCCAAGCATGCCCCTGGCCACGTCCGCGAAATCCGCAAGACCGTTTTTCGGGAATGTTCCGCCGATCGTATGCGCGGCAATTTTGGAATCCGCTATGACAAGCTTCTCCTTGTTGTAGCGATTGAACTCGTCGGCGGCGGCGGCAAGCGACGTGTGATCGAAAATCAGCACATCCCGACGCCATCCCAGCTCGGCATCGAGCGCGTGAGCTGATGTCCTTGACAGTGAAACCGCATCCGCCGTCGCCACAATCACATCGCCCGGCGACAGAACAGTGGAATGAGTCTCCGTTGCACTCCTGGTGGATTCAAACCGGGCGCGCCCCTCAATCAACGAAACTTCAACGCGCGTTCCATCCTGCCGCACGACGAATTTCGTGCCGAGATCGGTGATGCGATGGGCAAGCGCCATCACTGTGAAAGGACGGCTGGCGTCATGCCGAACCTGAAAATAGGCTTCGCCCCTGTCGAGCCAGACTTGGCGGCCAGCGCCTTCATTGGCCACGCGGATCACGGTATCTGTATTCAGTTCAATCTGCGTTCCATCGCCCAGATGCACGATTTCATGGCCGCCGAGCGGCGTTGAATAGGTCCATTCATCCGTGCGCGGATAGAAATAGCTGACAGCGCCCGCAACCGCCGCCATGCAAACAATTGCCGCACTGCGGCCCAGCAGCGTCCGCAATCTTTCGCCAACGCTCCGCTCCGGCGCCATGGCGCCGCGCAACACCGAAAGCCTTTCCGTGCGGCCCCATGCGGCTTTCAATCGCCAATAGGACACGCGATGAGCGATCGATTGCGCAAGCCATGAATCAAGTTCGAATTGATCGGCCTCGCGCCAGCCATCGCTGTCGCGCCGTTCGAGCCAGGCCGCGGCGCACGCGTCAACCTCTTCCGCGTGAATTTCCATTGAAGGATTGTCTTCGCCCATGCGCCTCAAACGTCCTCAGAATCGCGATAAAGATTTTTCGCCAGCGCCGTCATGGCTTTGGCGAGATATTCCGCAACGGTTGCTTCCGCCAAGCCCAAGCGTTGCGCGATTTCACGGCGCGGCAGGCCTTCAACGCGCCGCAATAGAACCACTTCGCGATAACGCGGCGGCAATTGCTCTACCGCGCCACGCACGCGGCGCAGTTCGTCGCGCGCGATGAGCTTGCGGTCCGCACCCGGTTCGTCCGAAGCCACGCCCAGAATGTCGAGATCGACGACCGCATCGATCGGAACGACCTCGGCGCGACGGCCGCGCGTGATCAAAAGATTGCGGGCGGTTGTGAAAACAAATGCCTTGGTGCGTTCGGGCCGCTGTTTGGAAGCGGCCTCGCACACGCGCATGTAAATTTCCTGGCGCAAATCTTCGACACCGCCGCCATCGCGCCAATTGTGACGCAGGTATTGCATCAGGATTGTCTCCAGCGGCAGCACCTCGCGCACAAACCACGCTTCGACCTCGGCGTCGGTCATGGCCGAAGCCTGTGGCCTTGCATTGTCGCGGTTGCTGCCGTTCGTATCCGTCATCCCACCAGCTTCGCTTCCTTTGAGGACAACGCGAAGGTCCCATTGTCTGAGACTCCGGGGATTTGGCGATGTAGGGATGACGCCTCAAAAATAATTCGCGCAAGAATCTGTCGGCGGATTAGCTCAGATTTTCTGTTTTTTGCGAGAAAAACGCGGTCGAAACAAGATGCTATGGCGCTGGCCGCACTGACCAGGGGGAATGTGCGTTGTTAAGGCATTCAAGAAAAAGGCGGCAGATCGCTCCGCCGCCCGGATTGGAAGGCAACGTCCTGCGAGAGCGAAAGTTTATCCGCCCAGACCGACACTCACGCTGGCAAAGGGACCATAGAAACCGACATTTTCCTTCTTGGCCGCATCAATGCCGCCATCCATGGCGCCGAAGAACAGATCGGCACGATAGCCTGCGCTGACTTTGGCGTTTGGAAAGCGATACGAAACACCTGCGAAGCCGCCAACATTGGGCACCGCAATCGTACGCGTGCGGTCAGGTATGGGAGTCGAGTGCACATAGACTGTATATGGTCGAGGATTGAAAGGTGGAGGAGCAAACCGCGCTGTCGTGTGATGATGTGTGAAAGCCTTTTGGCGGCCGAAAAGAAGCGCCGCATTCAGGCCCCAATCAAATGTAATCTCACTGGCCTGTGCGTTGCCCACGACAGGCGCCGATGCATCCCATGAAATCGAGGGCCCGACTCCGTGAAAACTGTGCCTGCTGCCGAGCCCCGCCAGATTGCTATGAAATGACTGACCGATCGGAAAGCTTTTGTGAAAATACCCGACATAATAATACGTGAAATGCCAATCCGGGTCTGATTTCAACGCGATGTTGGATTTCGTGCTGAATTGTGCAAAGCGGACGCCAGCGCTGAAAACGGATGTACCCTTTTTGCCGGCGAACATTCCAAGTCCCACATCCTTGCCCGCCTGAAAATCAAGAATGAGATGCTGCTGGCCGTTCTGGACAACAGTGTCGGTGAATTTCGCGCCTGCAGGCTTAATGACACCGAACGTGCGTGTGCCCGCCGTTAGATGTACTGTCGAAGGATAAGTCTGCTGGTGCAGATGGCGGTGGCTCGCCGAACGCCCATATTGAATGGAAGCAAAGAAAACCCAATCGGAATCTTGTGGCTGGAACGACG
>DATCEI010000212.1:0-4093 GCA_036510185.1 Rhizomicrobium sp.
GGCATGTAACGCTCATCATGCTTGGCAAGAATTTCAGTAGCGGAAAACACACCGCCTTGTGTCAGCGATCCGATGGCGACGACACCCTGCCCTTCGCGGAACAAGGCAGGCAGCACGCCTTCATATTCCACCGGCACGCTCATGCGGCCATCAGTGACAATGAAATTGATGGATGCGCCGGCGCCATGCTTCACGCTTTTGGCCTGCACCAAACCACCGATGCGAAACATCGTGCCGGGCGCAACATGTTTCGCCGCGACATCCGACGGACTGTAAAAATAAAGCACATTGTCTTTCAGCGCGGTCAAAACCAGCGCCGCGGCCCCCGCCCCCGCCACAATCAGCGCGACGGCAAAAGCGAGCCTGCGTCGTTTGCGGATGTTCATTCGTCAGTGCGAAGCGCGATGGAAGATTTCATCCGCCAGACTCGTTTCGTAGCCGACGCCTTCCGGCGTGAGCGTGAGCTGACGCGGCCATTCGGCGCGGGCCAGCCCCTTTCGCGACAGCGCATTCCACACGGCTTCGTTGTAGAGGCCGGTTGCGTTCTTCGTCGCGACCACCGCATTGCCGAGATGAAAATGATCGCCATGGGCCTGCGGGAAAACCGAGATGGTGATCTCGCCCGTGCCGGGACCGGCGTTCGCGGCGTTGGGGAGTGCCGCCAGCGCCTGCAGAATCGTCAGCGTGCGCAGTTGCAGCGGGTTGAGTTTGAGCGGGTTGTTCTTGGGTGGCATGAAGCGGATATAGTCCGGTCCTCGCCGCGCCGCAATCAGGGAGATATGCGTGCTGCCACTTGCCGGATTGAAGGTCATCGATTTCGGCCGCTACATCGCAGGCCCCTATTGCGCAGCCCTGCTGGGAGATCTGGGGGCGGATGTCATCCGCGTGGAAAAACGCGAAGGCCGCGAGGACCGCACGCTGATATCGCTAGGCCGGGATGCGGACGGCGAACCGCACGAAGGCGCGATGTTTCTGCAGATGAACCGCAACAAGAAAAGCCTGACGATCGATCCGATGTCGGATGCGGGGCGCGAGGTCGTGCGCCGCTTGATCGCCGGTTGCGATGTTGTGGTCGCGAATCTGCCCGGTGAGACATTGAAGGCGATGGGCCTCGATTACGAATCCGTGTCGGCGATCAATCCGCGCGCGATTCTGGCCGTGGCGACGGCGTTCGGACTGGACGGGCCTTATGCGGGGCGCGTGGGATTCGATGGCGTGGCGCAAGCCATGTCGGGAGCAACATATTTTTCCGGCACGGAGGAACAACCCGTTCGCTGCGCGGCGCCTTATGTGGATTTCGGCACGGGATCGTTGCTGGCGCTTGGCGTCATGGCCGCGTTGAAAGCGCGCGAAACGACGGGGCGCGGACAATTGGTCGAAGGCGCGCTGTTGCGAACGGCGCTGACGTTTTTCAGCCCCATGCTGATTGAAGAATCGGTTCTGGGCCTTGACCGCAAACCATCGCTGAACCGCAGCCAGACGGCGGGGCCATCGGATATTTTCCGCACCACGGATGGATGGATCATCGTGGCCGTTAACGGCGATCCTCTGTTTCGCCGCATCGCGAAACTGATCGGCGCTACGGAGTGGCTGGACGATGCGCGATTTGCGAGCGACGCATCGCGAGGCGACAATGGCGAAATTATTAGCGCACGCATCGCGCAATGGTGCCAAACGCGCACAAGCGCCGAAGCGATTGCTGCTTTCGAGAAAGCGCGCGTTCCCGCGGGGCCGATTTATCATCCGCGCGAAACGCTTGCCGATCCGCATGTCGCGGCTGGCGATTTTTTCACAGAGATCGATTATCCCGCTATTGGCCGCACACCGATTGCTGCAACGCCGGTAAAGCTTCACGACACGCCGGGCACGGTGCGAACGCGGCCGCCGCTTCTGGGCGAACACACCGACGAAATTCTGCGCGAACTTGATTATTCGGTGGCGGAAATCGAAGCGTTGCGTGCAAGCGGTGCGATTTAAGCGGCGAGTGTCGCACGCGCGCGGCGCTTTATCAGTTCGGCTTCTGCTTCACTGAAGAAGATCGCGTATAAATCTGCTGTGACCGCCACATATTGTTCGGCGCGATCGCGATCCTCGCTGTCGGGACGAATTTCTTTCACAACTTCGTCGCCATAGACTTTCAGTTCGCGCTCGACTTCTTCCGTCGCGTCCTTCTGCGCCGCGCCGAAAGACGCCGCCGACGCAAAGGTCAAACATCCGACCAATAATTTCGCATAACGCATCGCGCGTTCGATTTTTTCCGGCTCCGGCGCGCGCGCAACATCCGGCACGCGGGGGCCTGCGCCATAAGTTCCGCTTTTATACATCGGGATAGCCGCCAGAATTTCATCCGGCGCTTTTTCCATGATTTTTTTCATCGCTTCGGCAACGGTTGCGCGATCTTTCATCAATTGCTGACCCCAGCGGCCATCGCGGCGAATTTCAATTTCCTTCACAACCGCGCTGGACAGAACGGCAAATTGCGAAACATGCGAAAGCACCTCGTCGCCATTGAACCATGGCTGGCGAATGGCGCGTATGAAATCGGCATGAGCCGCGATATCGTCGAGCAACAACTCGCCCGCAAGGCCCATGTCGGTGCTTGCAATCAGCGTATCCTGCGAGCTGCGCGATATTTGCAGCGGCAGCTTCAACGCTTCCCATGGCCGCGCCAGCCGGTTCATTGTGATCACGGCAACATAGGGCGCGGCGTCGGGCACAGTGGTGGCGAGCCGCTCATAAATATCGCGCAACGACCAGACGAGACTTTCGTTCATGGTCGGCGCGGGGCGGGGAAGTTTTTCCTGAATTTCCAGAACCTGCGAACCGGCGGCAAGCATCAACGCCATTTCATCGGCATCCGCGATGGTCAGTCTGCCGAGAAACGCTTCCGCCGAAAGACGATCCTGTTCATGAGCAAGTGCCGCGCGAATTGCCGTGGACGCCGCAAGCCAGAATTCGTCGGCCAGCGCCTTTGCTTCATCGAGCCTGATCGCCAAAATCATATCGCGAACATCGCGCGCATAGGCGTGCGACGCATCGGGAAGAAGTTTTTCGTTCAGCCATTTCCAGATCGGCGCGATGCTTTCGCGCGCGATGCGGCCTTTGCGTTTTTCCTTGCGCGGTTCGGAACTCAGCAAATCCTCGAACGGCAGACAGAAAAGGCGCAGCGGCGTCAACGTGCGTTCCGCGCGCGGGGGCTTTCGCAAAACCGGACGCAAGCCATCGAGGATCAAGTCATGCGGAAGCATTTTTCCTTCCGCCAGCCGGTCCACTTCCACCGCCTTGGCAAGACGCTGCGCAAGGTGCGCCGGCAGCACACCCAGAAATCCCTGCAATTGACTTGTTTTGTTCGGCGATAGCATCGGTTTGCGCCTGACCTTGGCCAGACTCCCTATGACAAAGCTATACTTATGTCGTTAACGGGTTATTTCAACCATAGCCCGCGCCGTTTTCAGGGCAGCGCGGGCAATTTGAGTTTTACTTCAAGCCCGCCGAGCGAAGCCTGCCCCAGCACAAGTTCCCCGCCGTAAAGCCGGGAAATATCGTGGACGATGGCGAGGCCGAGGCCCGAACCCGGCACGCTTTCATCCAGCCTTTCGCCGCGTTCCAGCACGCGGGCGCGATCTTCCGGCGCAAGGCCTGGGCCGTCATCGCCTACGCGAATTTCGAGGCTTTTGCCTTCCCCGTCTGCTTCCACCGCGACGGAAGATTTCGCCCATTTGCAGGCATTATCCAGAAGATTGCCCGCCATTTCTTCCAGATCCTGCCGCTCGCCGCGAAAGGCGAGATTGGCAGGACATTGCAGCGTGATGTCGATGCCCTTGTCGGCGTGAATGCGATTCAAAATCCGCACCAGATCTTCGAGCACCGGCAGGACAGGCGTCCTATTGCCGATAATGTTCAACGCGCCGGCGGCGCGCGCACGCGAAAGATAATGGTCTATTTGTCGGCGCATGCTCGTGACTTGCCGCGACACCGTATCGGACAGCGGCCCCGGTTCGCCGGATGCTTCGCTCGCCAGCACGCTGAGCGGCGTCTTCAGCGAATGCGCGAGGTTCGACACATGCGTGCGCGCGCGCGTCACCACTTCGGC
>DATCEI010000213.1:0-4406 GCA_036510185.1 Rhizomicrobium sp.
ACATCCGATTTTCCAGCGCGACGGGCACGATCTTCATTGCCGCGTGCCAGTGTCGTTTGTCACCGCGTCACTGGGCGGCTCGGTCGAAGTGCCGACGCTGGAAGGCGGCCGCTCGAAAGTCACCATTCCCGAAGGCACACAAGGCGGCCGCCAATTCCGGCTGCGCGGCAAAGGCATGCCCATGTTGCGCGGCGGCATGCATGGCGATCTCTATGTCGAGGTCGCGGTCGAAACGCCTGTGAAACTTTCCAAGAAACAAAAAGAATTGCTGCGCGCCTTCGAAAAAGAAAGCGCGGAAGGCACGCACCCCGAATCCGAAGGGTTTTTCGCGAAGGTGCGGGAGTTTTTGGGTGGCGGGGAAGCCTAACCCAACAACGCATTCATGTTGGGCGCGCCATCACCTTCCGCGAACATCGTGTCGTACAATCCCTCTTCCAGCAATTGCTTCGTCGCGCGGCGCAGCGCACCATTGGCCGCCCGCGATGTTCCAGAACCCGCGCTGACGCGGCGCACGCCTGCGGCTTTCAAATCAGCGATCGGCGCCAAACCCGGCCAAACCAGAATGTTCAGTGGCAAATCGACCGCATCGGCAATCGCGCGCATCTGCGCAAGATCGGTCACGCCGGGCGCGAAGAATCCGTCCGCACCTGCAGCCGCATAAAGCTTCCCGCGCGCGATGGTTTCCTCAAGCATCTTTTCCGGCGATGTGAGTTTCCGCAACACCACGTCGGCGCGCGCATTGATGAAAATGTTGCTGCCTTTGTGCGCGGCTTCTTTTTTTATCGCTTCGATTTTCGCCGCGAGCAATGAAGGCGGCGACTTGCCGTCCTCCAGATTGATCCCCGACACGCCGTGATCGATGAGCAAGCCCACAAATTGCGCCGCACCCTCCGGCGTATCGGCGAACCCGCTTTCGCTGTCCACGCTGACGGGCACTTTCACCACACGCAAAATCTCCGCCACCGCAGGCAGGAACGTCGCCACCGGCAACGCCTCGCCATCGGGATAGCCATGCGCCCACGCAAACGCCGCGCTGGAGGTTGCAATCGCCTTGGCCCCGCAATCCTCGATCAGCCGCGCGCTGCCCGCATCCCACGCATTGGGCAGGATGAGGAGGTTTCCCGGCTCATGCAGGGCGCGGAACCTGGCGGTTTGCTCGGTTTGCGAAGTCATGGCGCCCTCGAAATATAGTTCCTATTCCGATGAAGCGCCCAGTGGCCCGCGCCGGTCAATCGCCCATGGCGGGGAACCGGCCATGCAGGCACAACCTGCGCCGATATCGTCTCTTGATGGCGCAAGTCCCGCGCCTATAATTGGCGGGTCTGGGGGCCTCGTTGCGCCCATAGTTCGGGGAGGGGATCGGACAGCTTTGCACGCTGATCCGATTTGCTTTGCGTAAAACATCATGATGTCAAATCTGGGCCAGGAATTTCTCATCGTGCTTTTGGGCTTCGGGGCGGTGGCTGTGTTCGGCGCTATCCTGCGGCAGGAAGCGTTGCCGAAGGCCGCGCCCAGGTCTGCACGGAAACTCGAACCCAGACCTGCCGTGCCGAAAGCACAAGCAGCGCCGCCGGTGAGTGTCTCCGCACCCAAACCGCCTGCACCCCAGCCGGTCATCGTCAAACCGATTCCCTTACCGGCGAAAGTTTCGATTCCGGCAATTCCGAAACCGGTTATCCTCTCACCGCTTGAAGAAGCGGCGGAAGATCAGGCCATGGCCGCCGAAAGCAAAAAACGCAAAACGCCCGAAGAACGCGAAGCCTTGCGCGCCGAGAAACAGGCAAAGCGCAAGCAAAAGCCGCAGGCGTCCGCGCCGCAGGAACCCGACACCGAAACCGAATCGTCAAAGCGCAAAACGCCCGAAGAGCGTGAGGCCCTGCGCGTCAAACGTGCTGAAAAACTTGCCAAGCGCGAACAAAGACTGAAAGCGCAGCCGGAAATTCCGGAACTGATTGCCGCCGGAGAAAACGAAGAAGCCGAACGTCCCAAGACGCCGGAAGAGCGCGCGGCCTTGCGCGCGGAGCGTGCTGAAAAGCGCGCCAAACGCGAGGAAAGATTGCAACGAAAAGCGCAACGCGAGCGCGAAGATCAAAACGCCTAGATAGTCCGAACGGTGAATATTTTTACGGCATCTCGCCCGTCGCCAGCCAATGTGCGCAATCCGCACCGAGTTCGTCGCGGGCGCGGGCTTCATAGGCCGCGATGTCGTCGGCGGTGAGTAGATCGTGCCAGCGGCCGTTCGTGCCTTTGTTGATGAATACTTCCGCGCCGCCGTCCCATAACATTCCGCCCATCGGCGCGCTCGCCGCCGCGTGGCTTTTCATGTAGTCGAACGAGCAATGTTCAACGATAGCCGGGAAACGCGTTTCATCAATCGGGATGTCCAGAAACTCCCCAACGGCGCGCATTTCGCCCGCGAGATCTTTTTTCATGTTGGCGAAATGGATCAACTTCACATTCGGCAGATCGCGAATGGCCCACCAGCTGCGCGCATTCTCCCATAGCGACCAGAACGGAAAGCCGTCCTGCGCCAACCAGCGCCGGAAATAGGACACGACGTCCAGATCGGTCGGTTCGATGGGCGGGCCCACAAGTCCCGGCCCGTTCATAGCACCATACCAGACATCGTTGGCGTTTATGTGATGATTATAAAGGCTCCACGCCATGTCGCGGCCATCGCGCCCGACATAGATGTATTTGGCCTTTGGCGAGAACACGAGCGCATCGACGGGCAAATGCGTCTTGATGAAACGGCGATGGGTTTGCGCCTCCAGCCCGGCGAATTTCACCTCCTTCGGCGGCACGCGCAGATCGAGCCACGGCGACATCGGCCCCACCGCCACGTTCTCATCGCCGTTGAACAACAACTGGCCCACGATCTGCTGCGTCCACGTCGTGCCGGATTTGCCGCAGGTCGCGACGACAATGTCGTCGTCGCGGAATTTGAAATCGTTCCACACCGTGGAATCGAAATGGTGATTGTGCAGCTCGCGGGTTTTCCGCGGCCAGGCGATATCGTTCATGTGCGCCCCCAGTTTGCTCCCGTTACGAGGCCAGCTTTATCACGGACGGTGCCCGCGAAAAAATTTTCGCGGCCCCCTTGAAGCGCGACGCTGCTATCCCCATTTGCCTTATATCCCCGAAAAAGCGTCATCGAGACCCCGGCCCTAGCTGTCCGGGCAAAACGTGCTAAGGCCATGCCATGAACAAAGCCAATCACCCCCAAATCCGGCTGAAGCCGCGCGAAGGCCGCCGTGTGCGCGGCGGCGCGCCCTGGGTCTTCTCCAACGAGATCGAAATGTCGCGGGCTGCCAAGGCGCTTGAGCCGGGCGCTGCCGTGAACCTCGCCATGGAAGACGGGCGCATTCTCGGCACAGGCTATTTCAATCCGAAAAGCCTCATCGCCGTGCGGCTGCTCGCGGGCGAAGCCGATGTCGTGTTCGGCAAGGAATTTTTTGCGCGCCGCATTGGCCGTGCGCTCGCGTTGCGCGAGGCGTTTTATGCGCGGCCCTTTTATCGGCTTGTGCATGCCGAAGGCGATGGGCTTGCGGGCCTCACCATCGATCGCTTCGGCGACACGCTGGTCGTGCAGATCACCACGGCGGGTATGGATGCGTTGACGGAGCCGTTGCTGGCAGCACTCGACGACGTGCTCGCGCCCGCGAACGTGATCTTGCGCAATGATACGCCGGTGCGTGCGCTGGAAGGTTTGGGCAGCGAGGTTCGCGCGGCGCGTGGTGAAATTCCGTCGCGGCTGACGGTCGAAGAAAACGGCGTGCGCTATTTCGCCGATCTCGGTGGTGGCCAGAAAACCGGCTGGTATTACGATCAGCGCGACAATCGCGCGTTCATGGCCTCGCTCGCGAAAGGCAAAAGTGTGCTCGATGCCTATTGCTACACGGGCGGTTTCGGTGTGCTGGCAGCACACGCGGGCGCGCGCGAAGTGGCGGGAATAGATTCTTCGCAGGCAGCCTTGGCGCTTGCCGATGAAGCCGCGAGTGCGAACGGTGCGCGCTGCAAATTCGTCAAGGCCGATGCGTTTGAAGAACTGGAGCGCCTCGCCAAAGCAAACGAGAAATTCGATATCGTAATCTGCGATCCGCCGCCTTTCGCCAAAGCGCGCAAGGATGTGGAAGCCGCTTCGCGCGCCTATCGCAAGCTCGCACGCATGGGTGCGTCGGTCACGGCACCGAACGGTTTTCTGCTGCTGGCGTCATGCTCCTACAACATGCCGCTTGACCGTTTCGCGGAAGAAAACGCCATCGGCATTGCGCGCACAGGCCGCGCCGCGTCGTTGGTACGGCAGGCAGGCGCATCGCCCGATCATCCCGTGCATCCGCGTCTGCCGGAAACCGCGTATCTGAAATCGATGATTTACGCGCTCGACTAAAAACTAAATCGTCGTT
>DATCEI010000214.1:0-2876 GCA_036510185.1 Rhizomicrobium sp.
CCGTGACCGATGCGTGGTTCCGCGCCTTGCCGTCGGGATTGCCGGCGGGAGGATATTTCACGCTCTCCAATCCGGGCGCGGCAGCGATCTCGCTCACCGGCGCGCAATCGCCCGCCTGCGGCATGCTCATGCTGCACAAAAGCTCGGATAGCGGCGGCATGAGCATGATGTCCGATGTTGCAAGCGTGGACGTGCCGCCGGGAGGGCAGGTCAAATTCGCGCCGGGCGGTTATCATCTGATGTGCATGGATCCAACACCGGCGATGAAGCCGGGCGCGAAAGTGCCGGTGACGCTTATGTTTGCCAACAAATCAAAATTGCAAGCGCTGTTCGTTGTGAAAAACGCAAAAGGAGAATGATTTATTTGAAATAACCATTTCATATTTATGACGTGGCGCTGGTCTTTCCATTCCTTGACCGGCCTCTTTGGCGTATGTTAGATTTCTTCGCCGGGCCAGTTCTGGAAATGCGTTGCCTGCGTGCGCAAGGCCGGTGTGTCCTCAATTGAGTTTAGAAGATTTGTTCGTGTTTTGCCGCGCACCTGGGCAATCAACAGAGGAGCATGCTAATGCCAAATTCAAAACTTATCGCTATAACAGGCGCGCTTATGGCAAGCACGGCGTTGCTTGCGGGAACGGCGGCGGGGAGTCCTGGTGTTCTCGGCACACCATCAGCCAGAGTTGCCTCCCATTCGGCAATCGTCGATGTCGCGACGCCAACCATAAAGCCGTTTGCTGTTCTTCATAACGCCAACTACGCCACAGGCGGCGTGGCCCTGCGCAATCGCAGTCAGGGTGTCATCCACATCAGCGGCGTAACGGGAAAAGTTCAGAGGGCGTATCTCTATTTCACCTATCTTTTTTCTGCGACGCCCCCAAAGGCGATCCCGATCACGGTGACACGCCTCTTTCCTTCTCCTTCAGCCACAGCCCATGCAACGGTATCGGCCAAGCTCGTAGGAACGTCGACTGACCCGTGTTGGGGCAGCAGCGGAGGCGCCGTCTACCGCGCAACTGTTCCTACCGGACTTGCAAAAGCAAATGGCGAATATCAAATCCAGCCGGATGCGTCCGTCGTCGGACTCAACACGGGCGAAGATCCATGGGATAGCAATGTCGTATTTCCTTTGGACGAAGGTGCAACGCTGGTATTGATCGGCACCGGCAGCCAGACCGTTGATTTGTTCGGCGGCAAACTGGCGGGCCATGAATTCGGTGGAACATCCTTCAGTTATAATCTTGCGCTTTCTTCTGCTCCATCCGGTACGGTTTTGATGGATAGCTTCGGCGCCGATGGGCAAACCGGAGGCGGTCGTACCAGTGGCGATACCGATGACACGGTGACGGTCAACGGAACCCAGATTTCGGGAGTTGGCAGCTCGGGCGATACGGACAGCGATTGGGATGGCAGTTCCGGCTTTCCACTGCCTCAGCTTTGGGATGATGTCGGTCATGACATTACCAGCGCCGCTGCGGGAGCCGGCACCCTTGCTGTGACTATCAGCGCCCCGAACGACTGCCTTATCACGGTTGGAAACGTCGTCGCCCACTAGCGGCGGCGGATACGATTAATTTCATACCGGCCGGGGGCAACTCCGGCCGGCATTTTTTCGATAGCCGTTCTCAATACCCGATCACTTCGCCGTCCTTGCGCATTTCGCTTGCGCCCCAATAGACGCGGTTTTTCGCGTCCCATTGAATGGCCTGATAGCCGCCGAAATTGCCCGTGCCGCCGGTGATCTTGTAGCCGCGCTTTTCCAGTTCGGCTTTCACGGCGGGATCGAAACCGGATTCCATTTCCACCGTGCCGATGCCGGTTGAGGGCTCGCCTGTCGGTTCCGCGCCGCCATAATGCCGCCAGCGCGCGGCGTCGCCTGCTTCCTGCACATTCATGCCGAAATCGATGATGTCGGTCAGCACCTGCACATGGCCCTGCGGTTGCATGTCGCCGCCCATGAGGCCGAACGCCATGAACGGCGCGCCGTCCTTCATGACGAACCCGGGAATGATGGTCTGAAACGGACGCTTGGCCGGTGCATAAACATTCGCGGCGTTGGGATCGAGCGAATAAAGCTCGCCGCGATCCTGAAACATGAAGCCCAGATGATCGGCCACAAGCCCGGAACCCATGCCGCGATAATTGGATTGTATGAGCGAAACCATCATGCCATCGCTGTCGGCGGTGGTAAGATAGATCGTGTCGCCATCATGCAGGCGCGGATCGCCGGGGCCGAAATTCGGATTGGCGCGCGCGAGGTCAATCAGTTTGCGGCGTTCGTCGGCGTAAGCGGTGGACAGCAATCCCTTCACGGGAATCTTCGCAAAGGCCGGATCGGCGTACCATTTTGCGAGGTCTTCGTAAGCCAACCGCTTGGCCTCGATCATCGCGGTCAGCGCGTCAGCTGAACCCGCGCCCAATTTCTTCAGATCGTAACCGTTCAGGATTTGCAGCATTTGCAGAACAGCCGCGCCCTGACCGTTTGGCGGTAACTCATACACATCATAGCCACGATAATTCACGCTCAACGGCGTCACCCATTCGCCGTGATGCGCCGCGAAATCCTCGTAACGCAGATCGCCGCCGATGCGTTTGAAATAGGCGTCAATCTTGTGCGCGATCTCGCCCTTATAGAACACATCGCGCCCGCCGGTCGCGAGCAACGCATAGGTGTGCGCGAGATCGGGATTCCTGAAAATCTCGCCTTCGGCCGGCGTGTGGCCGTCGATCAGATAAGTCGCGCGCGCGTTGTCCGTTTCCTCAATCAGCGCCTTGTTCTTCTCGAACGCGGCCATGTTGCCTTTCCAATAATCGGCAATGAGCTGCGTCACCGGAAACCCATTCGTCGCATAGTTGATCGCAGGCGCGAGATCGTCATG
>DATCEI010000215.1:0-2993 GCA_036510185.1 Rhizomicrobium sp.
CTTCCACCACGTCCAGTCCATTGCCGTCTTCCAGCTTGAGGTCCACCACTGCGAACGCAGGCGGCGTGCCGCGCGCGCTGGCAATGCCTTGCGCCACGCTCTCGGCGATGGCGACGGTGAAGCCGCGTGTTTCCATCGCGCGGGCTAGCCGCTCGCGCAACGGGCGGTCGTCCTCCACGATCAGGAGGGTGCGTTCTTCGGGGATCGGTGTTTCGCGTGTGGCCATGGCGCGTTCCCTTAAGGCGCGGGCGTGCCCAATGGCAAGGCTTATTCGTCAGAAATGGTTGTTTTTGCTTCAGGCGGCCGGGTGGGGCGGACTTTCGCCGTCAATCGCCCCACGCGGCCAGCTCACCGAAACGCGCGCGCCGCCATCCTCCAGATTGTCCGCCGCGACCGTGCCGCCCGTGCGTTCGATCAGCGTCTTGGCGATGAAGAAGCCAAGCCCCATGCCCTCATGCTGCTCCAGCGCGCCGGAGGAGACGGCTTCGGTTTCATCCAGCGCATGCTGGCCGGGGCGGGAGGTGACGTAAGGCTCGCCGATCTGCTCCAGAATGTCGGGCGCGAAGCCCGGCCCGTCATCTTCAACCGTGATATACAACCGCGACGGGTTCCAGCGCACCTCCACCCGCACCCATGAACGGGCGAAATCCGCCGCGTTCTCGATGATGTTGCCGAAGCCGTGCATCAATTCGGGCGCGCGCCAGATTTTGGGTTCGATGCCTTCGGGACTGTCGATGGTGATTTCGACATCTTCGCCGCGATAGGTGGCGGCGATCTCTTCCAGCAGTGCGCCGATGGGCAGCGTCTGGGTGGATTCGAGCGCGCTCATTTCGGGCCGCGAAAGCCGGGTCAGGATCGCGCGGCAGCGTTCGGCCTGCGCCCGCAACAGGCGCACATCTTCCACTTCTTGCGAATCCTGCGGCAGGCTGCGTTCCAGTTCATGCGCCACGACCGCGATGGTGCCGAGCGGCGTGCCCAGTTCATGGGCCGCGGCGGTGGCAAGCGCGCCCAGCGAGGCAAGCCTGTGCTCTCGCGCCAGCGCCAGTTGCGTGGCGGCAAGCCCCGCCGCCATGCGCGCGCTTTCGCTCGCCACCCGCCAGGCATAGATGGACGTGAACGCGATCCCCAACACCAGCGATGCCCAGATGCCGATCTGATAGAGCGGCGGCAGGTCCAATGTCTGGCCCGCAGGCCAGGGCAACGGCTCGTGGAACAGCGTGATCAGGCACACGGCCACGAATGCGATGCCTGCCAGCGACAGTGAATTGCCGAAATTGAGCGTGGAGGCCCCGATCACGACAGGCGCCATGAACATCAGCGCAAACGGGTTTTCGATGCCGCCCGTCAGGAACAACAGGCTCGCCAGCTGCAGCACGTCATAGGCGAGATAACCGGTGGCGTCGCGATTGGTGAGGCGGTAGGCGGCGGGATAGCGGATGCCCAGCCAGATGTTCAGCAGCGCGCTCATGGCGATGGCGGCGGTACAGCGCAGCAGCGGCAAATGATAGCCGAACCCGAAATGCACCACGAACAGCGCCACGGACTGGCCCGCCACCGCCAGCCAGCGCAAATTGCCCAGCGTGCGCAGCCGCACGCCGCGTGTCCCCGTGCGCATGGCGGGGGCCGCGGCAATCGCCACAAGGCGCGCGCGCATCCGCGCGGCAGGATTGTCGGCCAGATCCATCGCGATTCCCTTCGGGTCCATTCGCCGCTTGCGGGGCGATGGCTTTATCCTATCAATCGCGAGCCATGATGCGAACGCCCGCCGCTCTGATCCCCTGGCTCCTGGCCATCGCCGCCGTGATCGGCGGATTTCTGTGGCATGCGGGCGATCTCGTAGGCACAACCGGGGCGGCGCTGGTGGGCGGCCCTTTCGCGCTCACCGACCAGAACGGGCGGGCGCGCACAGACAAGGATTTTCGCGGCCGCTTCATGCTTCTCTATTTCGGCTATTCCTATTGCCCGGATGTGTGCCCGACGACACTGGCCGAAATGGGCGATGCGCTGGAACAATTGGGCGGCAATGCAAAACGCATCGTGCCGGTTTTCATCACTATCGATCCGGCGCGCGACAAACCTGCGGTTCTGAAAACCTATCTCAAATCTTTCGGCGCGAATTTCATCGGGCTGACGGGCAGCGACAAAGCGATCACAAATGTCGCGCATGAATATCGCGTCTATTTCCAGAAACAGGCGCTAGCCGGCGGCGGTTATGCGATGAATCATTCCAGCACCATCTATCTAATGGGGCCGGATGGAAAATTCATCGCCTATTACGATGAAAGCATCGGGCCGGATGGATTGGCGAAGGAATTGAAGAAGCGGCTCTAACCCACTTCCGTCATTGCCTGGTCCTGAGCTTTTGCGAAGGATCCGGGCAATCCAATTCGTTTCTGGAAAATTGGATCACCCGGACAAGCCGGGTGATGACGGAAAAGAAGAGGGAAGAGTTCTATATTTCCGGCACAGGAATGTCCGCCTGCATCGCCGCTGCGATCAGCGTGTTGCGCATCAGGTTTACAATCGTCATCGCGCCGACGCCGCCGGGCACGGGCGTGATGGCGCCCGCGATTTGTGCCGCTTCTTCGAACGCGACATCGCCGACGATTTTTGTTTTGCCGCCGCCCGCATCGACGCGATTGATGCCGACATCGATCACGGTGGCGCCCGGTTTCACCCAATCGCCGCGCACAAATTCCGGTTTGCCGATGGCAGCGACGAGAATATCGGCGCGCCGCGCTAGCGCAGGCAGTTCGCGGGTTCTCGAATGCGCCATCGTCACAGTGGCGTTTGCCGCCAGCAACAATTGCGCCGCAGGCTTGCCGAACAGAAGCGAGCGTCCGATCACAAGCGCATCCAGCCCCGCAATGTCGCCGACATATTCCTTCAGCAGCATCATCATGCCGAGCGGCGTGCAGGAGATGAGCTTGGCGCGGCCACCGACCAGAAGCCCCGCATTGGCAGGCGTCAGCGCGTCCACATCCTTGGCGGGA
>DATCEI010000216.1:0-3508 GCA_036510185.1 Rhizomicrobium sp.
TACGGCGCTTGCGACCAACGTGTTCGTCACCGATCCGCGCTTGTTCGGCGTGCGCGTCACAAAGAACTGGTAGGAGGGGGCTATGAACGAACTCACCACAACGCGTGAAAATCAGATACGCATTCGCCGCGCACTTCTAGCCACCGTGTCGGCATTGGCTCTACTCGGTGCGGCCAATCGCGCAAGTGCGGCCGACGACGGCCAGCCTAACATATGGATCGAACTGAGCGGTCAGTTCGCGCAGGAGCAGGCAGATTACGACGGCTATGTGCCAACTTTTCTTGCCGCATCGCCATTCGTCACGCCCGCAGCAAGTTTGGAAAGAATTTCGCGGGCAAGCTGGGATGGTGCAGCGAAGTTCGCGTTTGAAACGGACAATGGCTGGACATTTTCAGCAGCGGTTCGTTATGGCAAAACCGGCCGGACCAAATCGGCCAATAGCCAGGCAGCACATGCGAGTCACCACTACGGCAGCAAATATTCTGGCGGATATGATGCCTACCGGCTTTTCCAGTCGAGGGCTTCCGAGAGTCACGCCGTTCTGGATTTCCAGGCCGGCAAGGATGTGGGTCTGGGCAGCTTCGGAAGCTCGGTTCTGAGTGCGGGCGTGCGCTTTGCGCAGTTTAATGTCCACACCAATGTTGAAGTTCAGTCTCAGCCGACGAATATCAACGGTTACGGCTATTATCACATCTTCCGGGCGAAATTTGACGCGGCGCGGCACTTCAACGGCATTGGACCGTCACTCTCCTGGAATGCCTCGACGAATTTGTTCGGCAATCCATCGTCGAGCAGCATTGCGCTGGACTGGGGCGTAAATGGCGCGGTTCTGTTCGGCCGTCAGCGCGTGAGTGAAGCGTATCAGACGACAGACAATTACAAGCACTACTTTCAGTATCTGAAAATCACGACGGCGCATGGTGGAGCGCCGCGCAGCAGGACTGCGACGGTTCCCAATCTTGGCGGCTTCGCGGGCGTTTCGTGGCGGGTGCCCAACGCGAGGGTCAGCCTCGGCTATCGCGCGGACTTTTTCTTCGGCGCGATGGATGGCGGCATCGATACGGCGCATCGCGAGAATACCGGCTTCTATGGTCCGTTCGCGAGCGTCAGCATCGGGTTGGGAGGATAGAATTCAAATTTGAGCATGGGCCGGCAGGAATGCCATCGGACCCGGATAGCGATCAAATCCCGCTGCCCGGCTTTTGCCACTCATGAACAACGGCGGCGGGTGTAGTTAGAAACAGCGATAGAACAGATTCTGCAAAACCGACGGCAAACAAGCCTGCGGAAAGCCGCTAAGTCTTGAAGTGGATGAAGGGGATTGAATCCTCGTCAGCCGCTCGGAAAGACCTTCGCTGCCGTGCTTACCGCCGCCCAGTATCCGGGGCAGGTTTGTACGTTATTTGCGCGCCGCTGCCTGCAACGGCGCGCAATAATATAAGGCATTGATCTGATCTACGCCCATTACCGGGCACCGCCTCGATCTCCAGAGCCATCGGCGAATTATTTGTACACCTGTTTATAAAGATGGCTCACCTGCTTCGTCAGAGTAGGTGAGGGCGTAGCATCACCCTCGAACGGGGACCGATTGGACATGTCCGAAAGACCGGATAACAGCCGAGGCGGCGCCGAAGGGCAACTTTCGGACGTCCAGTCGATTGCGTCGGCGGTCGATGCCTGGTTTGCGCGCGAGGTGTTGCCGCTGGAAGCGATCCTGATGGAATACCTGCATCACAATTGGCGCAACACGAGCGACATCAAGGATCTTCGGCAGGATGTATATATACGTGTGTGCGAGGCCGCGCGTCAAAAATTCCCCGACCGGCCGAAGCAGTTTCTTTTCGCGATCGCGCGCAATCTTTTGATCGATCGCGTCCGCCGCGGCAATGTCGTTCCCATCGAAGCGGCAGCCGATCTGGACGCGCTTGAGGTCGCCGCCGATGCGCCGGGTCCAGAACGCACGATCATCGCGCGCGACGAACTGCGGCAATTGCAGGCGGCACTCGACCGGCTGCCGCCGCGTTGCCGCGAAGTCGTCATGCTGCGGCGCGTGGAGGGCCTGTCGCGTTCGGAGATTGCCCACCGCATGGGCGTGACGGAGGGCACCGTTTCACAACATCTCGAACATGGCATCCGCGCGCTTGTCGACATTCTTTATGGCGAACCTCCCACGGTGCGAAGGAAACCATGAGCCAGCCGGAACAGATACGAATGTCGGATGCGGACGCGATTGAAGCGCGTGCGTCGCAATGGCTCGGTCGCCGCGAATTCGGAGACTGGACCGATCACGATCATCGGGAATTTCATGCGTGGCTGGATGCATCGCCGGAGCATCGTATTGCGTTCGTCCGGCTCGAAACTGGTTGGGCGCGAACGGCGCGGCTTGCAGCGCTGCGGTCTTCCGGCGAAGAGCAAAAGCCTGATCATGCCGCACGCTCATGGCGATTGCGGACGCGAATTCTGGCCGGTTTGACCTTTGCGGTTGTATTGGCCGCCGGCGCGGCGCTGTTTGCGGGCAGATCGGCGCAAACGACTTACGCAACGCCGATTGGCGGTCATCGCGCCATCGCGCTGGGCGATGGGACGCTGGTGGAGCTTAACACCGACACGATGCTGCATGTCAGCATGAGCGCACGCAACCGTGTCGTGCTGCTCGATCACGGCGAAGCGTACTTTCAGGTTCGCCACGACAATGCGCGGCCTTTCACGGTCCTGGTTGCCGATCATCGTGTTATCGATCTCGGAACGAAATTCGTCGTCCGCGACGATTCCGGCAGTCTGGAAGTTTCACTTCTTGAAGGCCGCGCGCGGTTCGAATCCGCTGATGCGAAAACCCAATCGGCGATTTTGTCACCCGGCGATGTCGTCATCGCGAAGGGATCGTCGCTATCGCTCACGAAAACCTCTACGCTGGAACTGGACAGCAGCCTGAGCTGGCGTCAAGGCCTATTGATTTTCAAACATACGGCACTCGCGGACGCGGCGGCCGAATTCAATCGATACAATCGCGACAAGCTCGTCATAGCGGATGCATCCGTGGCAAGGCTTCAGATACGCGGCACTTTCCGGACGAATGACGTAGTGCCTTTCGCGAATGTGGCGCGTGACGTGCTGGGATTGCATATCGTCAGGCGCGGTGAAGACATCGTGGTAACGCGCTGACTGAAGAGAGATGGTTTGCGGCCAGCCTGCGGGTTGACCAGCGGCAAAAGGGGGATGAATGTTAAAATTCACTTATACTCGTTACGTGGCGTTGAGCGTCGTTTGCGCGGCAATCCTTGCGACCGGCGCATTCGCCGAAAAATTCAATATTCCCTCCGGCGACCTTGCGGCGGCGCTCGATGCCTATACGGCACAGACGCATGTGGAGCTGATCGTTTCCGAGGATGCCGTGAAGGGCACGCGCACGCGAGGAGCCAGAGGAGATTTGTCCGCTGACGATGCCCTTGCGCGGATTCTGGAAAATACCGGCTTCGGAATACTTCACGAATCTGGTGCGATCGCCATA
>DATCEI010000217.1:0-5469 GCA_036510185.1 Rhizomicrobium sp.
CGGCCTGAGCGCGATAGCGTTCAGGGGGCATTGCAACCCCTCGCAAGCTCGGCCTAGGGCCAGGCGATGGCATTATGTCCAGGGCTCCGGCCTAAAGGTGCCATGCTCTTGCTTGCGAGAGTTGCAAACGTCCGGCTGCCGTGCCCCTCTCCTTCGGGAGACATAGCGGCTGTTTCGTTTGGAAGGCCGCAATGAAAACGACACAAATCCCACTTGCCGATGACGTCATTTGGTCGGACGGCATGACCGCCTATGACGAGGCGCATTTCACACTCTATGTGCGATTGCTGGATGCCGTGAACGCGGGCGCGAAAGACGATGAGATGTGCAAAGTCCTATTGGAGATCGATGCGGATCGCGAACCCGAGCGGGCGCAACGGCGCCTGCAGAGCCATCTCAAGCGCGCCCGCTGGTATACGGAAGAAGGCTTTCGGCATCTGATCGCCGACAATGTCTCTCCGCCGAAGAAAACAACTCCGCATCCGGAACACTAGGATAGCAGTTTGCGATAACCTCCGTTCATCATCGCGTAGCCGCGGCGCAACGCGCGGCGAACATGATCTCGAACGGGGCGTCCCGGAGCATGCCAGTGCTCGCTTGTATAGTTCTCGCCGAGAAGCTTCTCGGCGATCTGCTGTTGCGTCGCGCCGGAAAGCGCGCCATCGAGCATTCGCAAAACCTGCCGCATGCGCGATGAGATCGGATCGCGCTGAAAATGCGAGTCATAGAGCCTGCCGGAAAGCCGCAGGTCGTTGAAACATTGCAGCGACCGAAACTGTGCGCTGGCGAGAGCCTTGTGCGGAGCACTATTGATCATCAAACGCACCGGTTTCATCACGTCGGATCCTTCGATGGCGAGTTGAAGGCTGCGCCCGCCTGCGAGGAAGAGCAGATGCTGTGGCGGCGACGGCATTTCAAGGAGGGTGGAAGGACAGGCGATGTCGCGTAACAAAAATGGCGTCGCTTCGAGCTTCGCGGACAGTGGAAATCCGTGCAGCTTCAAAACATGGACGCAAACATCTGGATTCCAGAACACTGTCGCGTTTGAAGCGTCCTGATCGGGCGAGCTGCAATACAGACATCCCCAGGCGGCAAGACAGGGTGTGTCGTGTTGCGAAACAATCATCGGCGTCGAGCCATCGTAGCCCGCAATGCCGTAATCCGACTGCGCTGCATTCCATGCTGCCCGAAAGGCCGGATTGCGTCTCAAGAATTCCCACGCCCATTGCCGGCGCGAGAATTTTTCGGTGCAGGCGTAGAGATCGCCATTTGTCCAATCGGGTACCACGAATTTTGCATCGCGACCGCTCACGGCACGTTTACGCCGCGCTCGCGGGAACAACAGGCGACCACAGCACCGGTCCCTTGAAACCACCGCCGCTTCGCAGGCGAGCGAGCGCCGGACGGGAGACTTCCAGAAATCCCGCGACAGCCTGCGTGTTGCCGATCGGCGTGGGCGCGCCGATCCGGCGCAAAGGCCATGACGCCCGCCGCAGGATACGTTCCAGCCGCATATCGGTAACGGTGACGATCTCGCGCAGGTTTTTGGCGAGACCGAATTCCACGAGACCGGCAAGCAATTCATAAGTACCGACGGCGATACCACCCGCGCCTTTGGACGCCGTTTCGGGAACGTCGAGTGCGAAACGACTGGATTCCCAAATCTCGACATCTGACGGTACGGCTTCACCATGCAGCAGCGTCGAAAACGTATCGCGCAGCATGTTTGGGCCGGTCGTGGGAAGCAGACGCACGCAGCCGCACACGCGATGATCGCGGTCGCGCTGGAGAAGGTATGTCGGATGGAGCGCGTCGAAATCATCGACTTCCATCCCGTCCGCGATCCGGACATCCCAATCGAGACGCTCTTTGAACACCCGGTAGCGCAGCCGGTGCATTTCGGCGAGATCGTCAGCAAATTCCAGGTGGGATGGCGCTGCGATGAGCTGCAACATGAGATTCCCGAACGGCGGTTGCAGCGCCATCGGGGCTCATCTTGCAGATTGAAACATCCTATTCACTTGCAGGGGGCGTTCATGCCTTACGTTTAAGCGCGGCATAGGCGATTGCCGCCTGACAGATCGTCCGCACCCCAAATTTGGCTTTGGCGCAATCGAGGTGGTACGCGGCTGTCGCTCGTGTAATACCAAGCAATTGGGCGATGTCGGCGACGGATTTACCCTTGGCGGCCAGTTCGAGACATTGCGTTTGTCGTAAACTCAATGAGACCTCGTCGATCAAGAAACCGGGTTCCACCATGTGCAGAACGTGGGCATGAAAATGATAGGCAATGAGTTGCAGCGCGCGCGCGTTGTGCCGGATGCTCTTGCGATAGTCGGCGCTGCGACGCCCCGCGGCGAATGTGACAGCCGCATGCCCTCCTCGCCAATGATGAATTGGAATCGTGAAACCATAGCGGACACCGAAGTTGGCTGCTTCTTCGAAGAAATCGCGCGTGGCGCGGCAATCGCGTGTGTCGGCCAAATCCGGTCCCCAATCGAAAGGCTCGAACTCGCGGTAAGCGCGGAGAATTACAGGATCGGACGTTTCATAACGCCGATCGAGATAGTAGGTGGTCCATGCTTCAGCGTAGGTCGAGATTAGCCGTGGTTTCTTGGAGGGCGTTGTTGGTGTGGACAGATAGGCGTAGCTATGCAAACCCATTCCAGACGCCATCGCTGTCATGGCGTCGCGCAATTGATTATGGTTTCCAGCGTTGTCCAGGTTATCCAGATAGCCTTGAAGGACGCGATGCATGGTTGCCCTCACAGACCGGAAATGAGCTAGTCTGCTCCACATTGATCGTTAGACGATCTCGGTAACCGCACGGAAAATGGGCGCCGGACAATACGCCCGCCACCCAAGTTTGAGGAAATTCGTACACATGAACGCACGAGCTATCGGCTAACCACCGATTCCAATGCTGATCGTCGCAAACGGCCCGTAGAAGCCGACATTCTCCTTCTTCGCTGTGTCGATGCCGCCGTCCATGACATTGAAGAAAAAGTCGGCTTTGTAGCCAAGACTGATCTTGGTGATGCTCTTTTCGAAGGTGATGCCCGCAAAGCCTCCCACATTGGGTATCGTGGCGCCGCGCGAACGGGCGACGTCGCCGGGCGCATTCGCATAGCTGCTTTGGATTAAATGTCTATTAGATGCGTATCGCCCGCCAACATACGCATGATAACTGCCGGTCGTCTGTTGATGAATGTGAACCCGCTGGCGGCCGAACAAAACCGCCGCATTCAAACCCCAGTCCACCGCGACCGTCATGCCGGGGTCGTTTCCTGCGACGCGCGCGGAGGCATCCCATGAAATAGATGGTCCCAGCGCATGTGTGCTGCGTCGAATTTGCGCGGACGCCTCGTTTGTGCGGCGAAGGATGTTGTATGTTCTGTAGCGAAAATGGAGCCGCTTACCCGAACTTGTGATATAATAATAATTTCCTGCATTCAACGCTCCCAGTTTGTATTCGGGCCGGGCGTGGAGCGCTACGTTGGAACTGGATGTGAATTGCGCGAACCGCACGCCAGCACTGAAAACCGATTTTCCGTCTGCGCCGAACAGACCAAGGCCGACATCCTTGCCTGCCTTGAAATCGATCACATCATGCGATTCTTTGAGAGTTGTCTGGCCGTCGCCAAATACGTCGTACCTCGGCTGGATTAAGAACCGCGTACGGCCGACAAGTCCGACATACTGTTTTACATAGGGAAGCTGTGTCTGCTTGTGGTCGTGTTTGGCGCCGCTTGACCTGCCGTAGACGATCGCCGCCGACAAAACCCAACCCGTATCGCTGGGTTCAAAAGCGATTTTGCCTTCTCCACCGATACTGAACGGCAAAGGCTCCTGCGGCGCGATCATCGGATCACGGTCGGCCGCTGGAGCATTTTCGACGAATGGAGGAGCAAATAGTTCACTTTCCTGGTCCGCCTGTTGGAACTGCGCGCCAAGCTCAACCCATACGACCGGCTTGTCGCCGTCCGCCGATTCCGCCAGCACAGCCTGCGAGACGCCGAAATAACCCAACATGGCAACCAGAGAGACATTCGCCAGAAGATTGCGGCGGAAATTTTCGTTCCGGTATTTTGTGTTGATCAGTTCGCTCATCGGTTCCCCCTTACCAGTTCTTCGTGACGCGGATGCCGATCAATTTTGGATCGGTCAGGAAGACATTGGTCGTCAGCCCGCTGTCATCGCTGTTCAGGAAGGCGCCGGTGATCGCCGTCGTGTTGAAGACGTTCTTGTCATAAAGCATCACCTGCCAACCGCTCTGGCTTGTGAGAATGAGCGTCAGGTTGACGGTGTCGTAGCCATGCAGCCGGTCATAGGAAAGATCGTTGAACACGCGCCACCACGAAGCATCCTGCCAGTAGAAATCGCCGCGTAACGTGCCTGCCCAGTTCGGCGTCAATGGAACGGTATATTGAGCGCCGAAGGACACCGTGTAGGGCGGTGCGTTTGGAAGACTATTTCCGCCAAGGTTTTTCGAGATTCCCGCACCATTATTCGGCGCAGTGGTGGGATCAAAGCCCGCATATTCCCCTACGATTGTGGTTGCTTCACCACTTCCGCCGAATGTGTCTACCGGTCCTCCATTGTAGCAATTGATCGTTGGATCGGGCTTATATGGACAACCGCTCAGCGGATCGAGATGCAAATCATAGGCAATCGCGCAATAGCTTGCGTCATTGGCTCCTACTCCGTGAGCCCCAAAATCTATCCATTGCGCAACATAGGTCGGAAATATGCAGTTCGATGCTTCGTTGACGAATGGCCTGACGACAAACCAGTTTGGATTCCCCGCCGTGCGGTCCATAAGATCGATCGCCTGATCGCCCTTGGCAAGCGCGGTATCTTCCCATCCGCCGGCAAAATTGAATCTCAAGCCCGGCAGCGGCTCCCATGTCGCTTCCAGTTCCGCGCCCTTGGCGTGTGCATCGAAATTCAAATTGATCGCGGTGCGATCGACGATCTCGGAAACTTGGTAATTTTCGTAATTGTAATAGAAGAAATCACCGTTCAATGTGAGCGCGCCATCTAGCAGCGTGTTCTTGGTGCCCAGCTCAAAGGCATCGACGAATTCCGGCTTGAACGTCAATGGATGCGTGGGCTGCACATTGAAGTCAACTTTACTTCCCGCAGCTTCAAAATCCGACGAGAAGATCGCACCGGGCGGATTCGCCCCTCCGGCTTTGTAGCCATGCGCGTAGGAGCCGTAGATCAGGGTTTGGTCGGTGAAGTCCAGCTTGGGCGTCCAATCGGCCACGGCACGGCCCGTGAATTGATCCCATTGCTGGTTCACGGCACCTGTTATGAAATACCCCCAGCCGTTGGTAAGCAGCTCGCTTGGAATATCCACAAAATGCTTGCGATCTTCTGTCCACCGCAGACCCGCAGTCAGCTTCAGGTCCTAAAGGACGTTGTAATAGACCTCCCCGAAGCTCGCATAAGAGTTCAGCGTGTAGG